>CALVGN010000001.1 GCA_944327105.1 uncultured Erysipelotrichaceae bacterium
GATTTGATATCATTCGCACTCATGCCAAGGGCACCGCATAGTCCGATTTCTTCCTGAACGGTGAATACACATTCAAGCGGTGGATGTTTCAGATCCGGATCATCCAAAATGGCCAGCATATATGCCACACCCATGCCATCATCGGCACCCAAAGTGGTGCCTTTGGCACGCAACCACCCATTTTCATCGACATAAGTCTGGATGGCATCTTTTTCAAAGTCGAATTCGACACCGGGTTCTTTTTCACACACCATATCCAAATGGGCTTGCAACATGATCCATGGTTTGTCTTCATAGCCTTTGCTGGCGGGTTTTCGTACCACGACATTCCACATATCGTCCTGATGGACTTCAAAGCCATGGTCTTTGGCGAACGCGACGACATAGTCGCTCAATGCTTTTTCGTTTTTGCTTCCATGGGGGATCTGGCAGATTTCATGGAAATAATGACAATAGGGTTTGGTCAGATCAAATTCCATATGTTTCACTCCTTTGATTATTTCAAATACTGGTCAAACCAGTTCATGATCGCTTCCAAGCGTTTGATGCGGTTTTTCGGTGAACCGGAACGTGAGAGTTCATGGTTTTCGCCATGGAACAGGTACATGGTGGTCGGGATTTTATTCAACATCAATCCCGTCATCATCTGATAGCCTTCCGCCACTGGACAACGGTAATCTTGTTCACTGTGGATAAATAACGTCGGTGTAGTGGCAAAATTGACATATTTTAAGGGCGACATCTCCCACAATTCTTTTTCGCAGGCATAAATGTTGCCATATTGTTGTTCCACCGGGAAATCATAGCCATAATCACTGGCCATCACTTCGCTGATCCAGTTGGAAATGGAGCGTTGAGAGCACGCAGCGGCAAAGCGATGGGTATGACCGATGATCCAATTGGTCATGTAACCCCCATAACTGCCGCCAGCCACACCAAGCCGGTTGCGGTCGATATTGGGATACTTCGCTAATACCCCATCCACAAAAGCCATTAGCTGATCATAATCGATGGTGCCCCATTTTTGACGCAGATCGGCAAAGGCATCTCCTTTGCCGTCGGAACCATGGGGGTTGCAAAACATCACGATATAGCCATTATTGGC
The DNA here is from genome assembly GCA_944327105.1 of uncultured Erysipelotrichaceae bacterium. Lineage (GTDB taxonomy): Bacteria > Bacillota_I > Bacilli_A > Erysipelotrichales > Erysipelotrichaceae > CALVGN01. The sequence goes on from CALVGN010000001.1 coordinate 1,106, forward strand.
CATCAATTGCATCTCATGGAAGAATGTGGTGCCATAAGCAGTTTTGGGTCCACCATGGATCTGAAGGATCGCCGGATAAGTGGTTGAACCATCAAAATCCTTGGGCAACAATACCCAACCCTCCACACTTTCACTTCCAAAGGGAACACTCAAAGGCTGCGGTATGGCCACATATTCCCCATTCAACACGTCATGGTTGAAATCAGAAATACAGGTGAATGTATCATTCTCGACGTTATAGACTTCCTGAAGCGTGGTATCTTTCATGGCAATCGTGACGAGATGATTGTTAACATACGTATAGCCATCGATCGATCCATTCGTTTTCGCCACTTCTTCGATGGTTGAACCATTGAACCGTACCAATACACTGGTATCCACTTTCGTCATCAGAAAATACATGGATCCATTGATCTTCTGGGTACTGATCTGTTTGCCTAAACGACAATCGGATCCCACCGAGTTACGCAATGAATAAAATGCATCCACGACAAACGTGAACTTTCCATCATTGAACGTATAGATCTTGGGTTGTTCCATGGCACCATAGTCTTTGCCAAAGTTGACCATGGCATAAACCACGCCATCCAATACGAAGACTTTTGAAATATCCGCGTCTTTTCGATCATATACGCAATTTACTTCACCAGTATTCAGATCCAACGTGAATAATTGACGGTATTTCCATAAGACTTTGTCCATTTTAAATCCGACAAAAATCACGGTATGCGCATCCAATAAGTCATAACTGTCAACGGTATAGCCATCATCCAACAAGGGTGTGGTCGAACCATCGTCTTTGACGAATGCTAACGTATGACGCGTCCCGGAAATAAACCCTTCCCCATTGAAGAAAAACGGATATTCATCCAGCTTTTCGTAATCCTTACCAAGTTGAGCACCTCCGGCACTGGTCTCATTATTCAGATGTTTTTCGTATCCAACCAAAAGACCCGATGGTGTGGCCAAGATCGATTCGATCGCAAGATCCGTTTTGATGGTATCCACCACCTTACCAGATAGATCCACTTTATCGATCGTCCCATCTTTCTTCGTCCATAACATGGTCGAACCATTGAGCCAATAATAACCGGTATAATCCCAATCATCGCATACTTTGGTCAAACCACCTTCATTTCCCATCCAGAACGCCTTGCGATATTTGTTTTCATCGACATCCGTCGTGGATTCCACCAAACCATACATGGTCCCACCATCATATGCACTCAATTGGGAAAGAAAATGATATTTCGTCCATGACATGCAATCCATAAAACGTATTACTCCTTTCATCCATCACTTGATCGATTTAATAAATACGGGCCAAAAGCCGACCAACGGTCGGCCCCTGGCCCTTTCTTTCAAATTTTAAAGCTTATTCGTAAACCACGACGTGGCTGAAATCGGTTCCACCCTGCGGGGTGTAAACGATGCCTTCCGTACCCGGTTTTACCAGATAGAATGTACCATATTGCAGAAGTGGTACTTGATATTGCATTTCATTGACGAAATAATTTTCCGCTTCATGCAGCACTTCCATACGCTCGGCATTATCGGTCATGGAGCGGGTGGATTCGATCAACTCACTGTAATGCGCATCCCCACTGGTCACGACGGCCTGATAGCTTTCCGTATAGTTTTCCAGATACGTCATCGGATCGAGATAATCTGCAGAGAATGCACTACGTGCGACTTCGAAGTTGCCTTCGCTCGTGGAATCAAAGAACGTTCTCAACTCCATGGTATTGATGGTCAGATCAATATAGATCTGAGAAAGTTGCTGTTGCACGACCTGAGCGATCGTTTCATGCGTTGCGTCACTGTTAGTGCTATAGGTCAATGACAGACGATTACTTTCATTATAACCGGCTGCTTCCATCAATGCTTTGGCTTCGTCTACGTTTTCTTCAAACAATGCGCCACCATTGGTTCTAAAATCACCATCGGCATCCGGGATACCTTCTGGTACGATACCATATAAGGGTTTATACAATTCACCGGCATCCAATGCCAAACAGATTTCTTCACGATTGATGGCCATAGCGATGGCTTTACGGACATTGACGTCTTTCAAAGCGTCCGGACCGGTTTCACCGGAATTCACACGAAACAGGTAGTTGATGATACCACCGGGCATCACTAAGTCATCTTGACCATCATAAATGGTGATGACTTCATTACCTAATTTTCGAGCAAAGTCGACTTCACCGTTTTGATAAGCCAGCAATTGGGCGTTAGTATCGGTAATGATCCGCAGGACGAGTTTTTCAGTAAGCACTTTATCCGCATCGACATAATTCGGGTTTTTGACCAATACGATCTCACTGGTACGATCAATGCTTTCCGGCATGTATGGACCACAGGTCGGATTGGATACATCTTCTGCCCACGTGTAATCGCCATCATTGGCAACGCCTTCCTTGGCCGGAGCGAATACCGGTAACATCATGATCTGGGTAAAGAACGTGCATGGGGTCTTTAAGGTCGCCACCAATGTCAGATCATCGGTAGCCGTATACCCCATATCATCCATGTCCGCTACCCCAAATCCACCGCCGTAATACTTTTCAGCATTGGTGATGTAGTTGGCTGCATAGTTGACATAAGAAGCATCGGCAACACCGATACTCATGGCATGTTTGAGTCCATATTCATAATCATGAGCAGTTAATGGCGTGCCATCACTCCAAACCATGCCTTCTCTGAAATGGAACGTATACGTCAACCCATCTTCACTGACTTCATAGTCCGTGATGGCTGTATTGACCGGTTGACCGTTTTCGTCCATCGAGAAAATCGGTGTGGTCAGCAATTCCGTAACGCTTGCCGTCACATTATCCGAAGCAATGGCATTGTCCAGATAATTCGGTTCACCATCCAGCGCTACAGTGAAGGTATTCTTCGCTGTACCACCAGTAGTGGATGTAGAGGATGATGGATCACCACTCGAGGTGGTCCCTTCATCACCGCCGCCACCACAGGCAGCCAATGAGAAGGCCATCATCAGCGCCAAAGCGCCAGAGACTAACTTTTTCATCTTTCTTCCTCCCTTATTTTTCGTAGATGAAACAGGACACCGTCCGGCTTCCCAATGTAACCGGCTTGGGATTTTCCACTTTGCAACGCTCGGTTGCGCGAGGGCAACGAGATGCAAACGGACAGCCTTTCGGTGGATTGATCGGAGTGGGGATCTCCCCTTCCAGCACGATCCGTTGTTTTAACTTTGCGGTTTTGGGATCGGGAATGGGGATCGCAGAGAGTAACGCCTGGGTGTAGGGATGCAAGGGGCGATGATACACTTCATCGCTGGGTCCCATCTCCACTAAGTGGCCTAAATACATCACCCCGATGCGATCGGAGATGTGTTTGACCATGCCCAGATCATGGGCAATGAAGATATAGGAGATACCAAGGCGTTTTTTGATATCATCCAGCAAATTGATGACCTGCGCCTGGATGGAAACATCCAAAGCTGAAATCGGTTCATCACAGACAATGAATTTGGGATTGACGGCCAATGCACGGGCGATGCCGATGCGCTGACGCTGTCCGCCGGAAAATTCGGCCGGATAGCGGCGGATGTGATCGGGTTTTAACGAAACGATATCCAATAGTTCATGGACGCGTTTTTCCATTTCGGCATCCGTTTTGTAAATGGTGTGGATCTTCATCGGTTCTTTGATGATCTCACCAACCGTCATGCGGGGATTCAAGGAGGCATAAGGATCTTGGAAGATCATTTGCATATCCTTGCGATATTGCTTCAATGCATCCCCTTTGAGTTTGGAAATGTCTTGACCATCAAAGATGATCTTGCCATCATGGGGTTCATACAGTTTGACGATGGTACGACCAAGGGTACTTTTGCCACAACCGGATTCACCAACTAAACCAAAGGTTTCATTGGGATAAACATCGAAGGATACATCATCCACAGCTTTGACGATCTGTTTAGGGGCAAATAATCCTTTGGTGACATCAAACCATGTTCTTAAATTTTGAATGGATAAAATTGGTTTGACTTCGCTCATCTTACTTCACCCCTTCCTTGTGCAATAACCAACAGGCACATTGATGGGTAGCATCAATGGTGGATACTGGTGGGAATTGTTTGCTGCAGATGGCCATACCACTTTCACACCGGGCCAGATATGGACAACCCACAGGTGGGTTCAACAGATCCGGAGGTGTACCGGGGATCGGTTCCAATGGCGCATCATCATCGGCATCCGGATTGGTGATACAACCCAATAAGCCTTTGGTATATGGATGGATGGGATCATAGAAGATCTGATTATCGGTACCGATCTCACAGAGTTTGCCACCATACATGATGGCCACACGATCGCATAATTTGGCCACCACACCCAAGTCATGGGTGATCATGATGATGGCGGAATCACTGTTTTCTTTTAACGATTGGATCAATTCCAATACCTGAGCTTGGATGGTCACATCCAATGCTGTGGTGGGTTCATCCGCAATGACCAACTTGGGTTGACACGCCAAGGCAATAGCAATGACGATACGTTGGCGCATCCCACCGGAAAATTCGAATGGATACTGCTTGATGCGTTTTTCCGGTGATGGGATCCCGACTTTTTTCATCAGATCGATGGCCATATCATACGCTTGCTTATGGGACACTTTTTTGTGGTTCATGATCGGCTCGATCAATTGGGTTTCGATCTTTAAGACTGGATTGAGAAATGTCATGGGATCTTGGAAGATCATCGCCATGGTATTGCCACGGATGGCCTGCATGGCTTTGTTGTATTCCTTTTTGGTTTTAAACGATACCGGAGAAATATCTGCCCCGTCAAAGGTGATCTTTCCTTGCACCGGCAATGCGTTATCCGCCAATAAGCCCATGATGGAAAACATCGTCTGGCTTTTACCGGAACCACTCTCACCGACAATACCCAATACTTCACCCGGGTTGACTTCAAAACTGACATCCCGCACCGCGTGGACGATGCCTTGGTCGGTTTTGAAATCGGTGACTAGATTTTCTACTTTCAATAATGCCATGTTACGACTCCTTTAGCGTTTGGGCTCCAAGGCCTCACCGACACCATCACCGATGAAGTTGAGCGATAATGTGGTCAAACCAATCGCCAAGATGGGCCAGACCACCTGCAATGGCTGGGTATAGATCAACTGACGCGCTTCATTGGCTAATGTCCCCAAAGAACATTGCGGTGCAGATATACCGATACCGATAAAGCTCAATGAACTTTCAGTAAAGATAGCGGATGGTACCATCATCGTCAAACAGACAATGATCGGACCCAAAGCGTTAATGACCAGATGACGCAGCAAGATCCGCATGTCACTGCATCCAATGACTTTTGCCGCCAATGAGAATTCCATTTCTTTCAAACTCATGACCTGAGCGCGAACCTGTCTGGCCATCGATACCCAAGAAGTCACAGAAATGGCGATCATCATGGAAAACATGTTGTTACCAAGGACCAATAAGATCAAAATCGTATATAACAGCGATGGAACAGAATAGATGATATCCACTGCCCGCATCATCACCATATCGACTTTCCCGCCAAAATATCCGGCCACACCGCCATAAATAACGCCGATGAATAAATTGATCAATGCACTGGCAAATCCGATCACCAATGTCATGCGCATGCCCGAACAGATCCGTACCAGGATATCGCGTCCAAACTTATCCGTACCCAATGGATGCAATAAGCTGGGCAATGCATTTCGATTAAGCAGATCCTGCTCTTCATAGCTGAATTGTGAAAACATTGGAACAAAGATCGCCAGTAAGATCATCAATACGATGATGACCAACCCGATCATGGCCAGTTTGTTTTTCTTGAAACGGTTCCAGGCATCCTGTGCGAATGTTTTGGATTCCATTTCAATGATGGTTTCACTTTTTTCTTCGGCAGAG
>CALVGN010000002.1 GCA_944327105.1 uncultured Erysipelotrichaceae bacterium
TCAAATAAGTGATGTAACTGCCCGGTGTAATGATCCCGCTGCTTTGGATCAAGAAGAACTGACCATTTCTTAACAGATAATCCGCCAGCTGGACACAATTGGTCTTAAAGACATAGTACCAGCGAAACGGTCCTTTGAAAAAGGTATACATTTTCGCGTGTGTCGCAGCATAGACCCTCGAAGCATAATCATGGGCTTTACCCTTCTTACCTTGATCCAATTCCCGTTTCAGCAAACAATCATAGATCTGACTATCCGCCATCAAGGTTTCGATCCGCTTTTTGAGCAATTCCTCATTTTCTTCGCTTAACTGCAACGTATAGCTCAATATGGTCTCACCACTTTCAACGCAGAACCGTAAGAAAGCAACTCGATCGACCACCAGTAATACCCCTTTACCAACCGATCCCGCAACTTCACGACTCAATGGATCATGGGCACCATAGGAATAGATGGTTGAACCATAGGCCACATCCACATGGCCGAATTGTTCAAATCCATGATCATTCAAATGGACCCACACTTCTACACAGTGGGGCGGGATCGGTTGGACATCATCGATGGAACAACCATATTCATCCTTTAGATCTTTGACACTGGTATATACCACGATGGGAAGCAATGCTTCCATAAAAACCGGTGCGGATAAGGAAAAACGCGCATAAAAGTCATTGCGTACACGCGCTGGTAATCCGTTGATGATCTGACGTAAAAGATCACTGGTCCCTTTCAAAACGAAATAGATCCCGATGGTTAGATCAATGATATAGAAATCATAGGAATTGAAGATCATCATCGCTATCCCCAATACCAATGAAAATACAGCCGACATCAAAGTGGACAATGCACCAGCCGATGTGGCTTTTCGACGCACATAATAATCCACGAAATTGATCAATGCGATCAATATCATGTAGATCCCAACCAAAATATTGAATGTTGAAACCAATAAACCACTGTAAAACACAGTAATAATGGTTCCACCCATACCAACGATCAATCGCAATAGGGCATCATGATCATGATACTTCGGAAGACGGATCAAAGCAAAGATGGTCGAAACCAGAAAATACAAGGTCAATAAAATATGAATCAGTCGAACCAATCGATGCGAATCGATGATGCATAACAACCCAATGATCACTAACAATACACTGGTCCCTAAATGCATATACCGCTGATCCTGGTTCAACCATTTCAACAATGAACCGATCCACTTCATACAAGATGTTCCCATTGAATGGTTGAACCATGGATCCCCTTGCTCACGCCCAATTGATGTTTGATGGTTTCCTTCAACGCATCCACATGGGAAATGATCCCGATCATCCGATAATCTCGTGCCATTTCACTTAACAACCTCAACGCATCCGTGCGTGCAGTTTCATCCAATGCGCCAAACCCTTCGTCGATAAAGATCATTTCCAGTTTGACTTTCCCTTTTCCAGCCATCACCACATCGCTCATGCCAAACGCCATGGCAAGCGCGGCCATGAAGGATTCCCCACCGGATAATGTTTTGACATCCCGATAAACCAATGTCGCATTATTGATCACATCCAGATCCAATCCCACTTCCCCTTGCAACCGCAAATTATCGATCGAACGGGTCGCTAAGGAAAAAGAGACGTTCATTTGAGATAAACGGCGATTGGCAGCAGAAACGATGGCATTGAAATACTGACGCTGCACAAATGTTTCTAGATCCAATGAAGGTGCAGACTTGCATTTGCCAGCGACCAACAATGCCAATGGTTCGACCATGGATAACTGTTGCGTATCTTTTTTGATGGTCGTATCCAATACAGCAATGGATGCGATCAATGGTGCATTGAATTGAAGCATCGTGGTTCGATCCGTGATGGATCGCTGCAATGCAGCGATTTGGGATTTATAGGATGCAATGGTGGATTCAAAGGATGATGTATCCATGATCTTTTCATTACCATCCAGATAACGTCGGTATTGACTCAATAATGCATTGGTTTCCCGTACCCGTCCATCATAGTCTTCGATGGTTTTGACCACATTATGATATGTGGTCTCATCCATGACATGATCCAACAGATACGCATCATCGATGATCCCATAGACTTCATATTGCTTTACCAATTGCTGATGCAACGTATCGATCTGTAATCGAGCTGCCTGATCTTTTGCCATCACCTGATGATAGTGCTGGTGCGCCTGGTCGTATTTTGCTTGTATCGCGTTTTTTTCGTTTTCAAGCTGTTTCGCTTTGTTTTCTAAACTGAGCAATTGAGTGTGGATCGCTTCATGTTGGGTTTCAATACTGGATTGATCTTTATGATCCAATGCTTCATCTGCCAATTGGTATCTTGTGGTTGCACCATTGAGTTTACTGGTCATTTCCTGTTTATTGACATAGAGTTGATCTAGCTTTGACGTGATACCCTTCAGTTTGTCTTCCAAGACGATCAAAGCTTCCTTGGCGTTTCGGCTTTGAACAAGATCGGCTTCGACTCGATCCAGATCTTGAGCCAGTTTGGATAATTTCACATTCAATAAATGGATGCGATTTTTTAATGATTCTAAATTGAATTCACGTTCACCCAAGGCCGTCAATTGTTCAGTATACAGTGATGTTTTGGTTTTGATGGTGGCATCCATCTGTTCAATGGTTGCAACCAGTGACTGACATTGGTTCAACCATTGATTTTCTTTTTCTTTGGCATATTCAAGTTCACTTTCACTGATCGCTTGATCACTCAATCTCGCTTTATTGGGATGAGTGGTTGAACCACAGACCGGACATGGTTTGCCATCTTGCAATGATGCCGCCAATAAGCCCGCCTGTTGATCCAGATACTGACTTTCCATTTGGGTCACCACATCTTTGGCGCTCAACCATTTACCTTTTAAATGCGCATATTCATTGCGTTTCTGATTCAATTCCCTCGTCTGTTGATCCAATGACTGTATTTCTTTAATGATGGTTTCGATCGCTTTGATTTGGTCCATCCACGTTTTCTGTTGGTCAAGCAACGAATGTCGTTTTTCTGTGAGTTCAGATAACTGGTCCGCATAGTTTTTTGCACGTTTGATCTGATCTTCAATTGTTTGCTTACTGGTCTGACCATGTGTGATCTGATCGGTTAACTCGGCAATATCCTTGGTCAGACCATCCATTTCCTGTTTTGCCTGGATGCGTTTTTCCAATGAAACCATCAACGCATTGATCTGATTTTTACATTGGATCAATTCGTCTCTTTGATCCTGATACGATGCATGAAAGGCATCATACGCTTTCATGGTCAAATCCAGTTCTTTTTTCCTGGTTTCAACCATATTCTTTGCCAGATTGAGACTGCTGGATTCCCGTTCTCTGGCTTTGAGCGCTTGCTGATATTGGTTGTAATACGGTAACACGCCACGGTATTGATGATGCACTTCCAGTTTATGGCGCAACTGATCGATTCGTGATCGATCCTGGATATCTTGCTTCTGGATCTCTTGACGGTTGTGATAAGCCTGCACCATCTGGTTATGTTTTTCGGCTTCCCCACTTTGTCGGACCATCTCCATCATGGCCGTATTCAACTGATCCATTGCTTTAGTATCTTTTTCGATCGACTTTTCACTTTGGATTTTCCAAGTTTGATACGTATCCAAAAACGATGCTGCATTGATATGCATCATGGATGCATCGATGGTTTCATCCAACCGCAATTGATCCAGCTGGCTATCCAAAAACCGTTGGTTATCGATCACCGTTTTTTTCAATTGTGCCACTTTAGCAACGATCGTATCCGTCAATCGGGAATAGATATGCGTATCAAAGAGATCTTTGAAGATCGTTTTGCGTTTTTTGCTGTCTGCTTGTAACAATTCGATGAAACGACCCTGTGCGATCATGGACAGTGAATCGAATTCGTTTTTATTGATGCCGATCAATGCGATGATCCTGGCATTGATCTCATCGTTTTTACCATGAAATGGCTGGTGGTTTTCATCATAAAGCATCACGGATTCATTATCCGTGACCAAACCTTTTTCCCCGTTGACTTTGCGTTTGGAAAAACGTTGCTGCATGGGTTTGCGTTTGACGGTATAGTGGTGACCATCCTGGATGAATTCCAGTTCGACAAAGCTTTCCAGATCCCGGATGAAATCATTTTGCAGCATCAGACCCGATTTGATATTGCCACTGGTCTTACCATATAAGGCAAAGCAAATGGCATCGAAGATGGTGGTTTTACCACTTCCGGTGGCACCATGGATCAAAAATAGACCGGATTGTACCATGGAAAAATCAATGGTGGTACATTGCTGGTACGAACCAAAGGATTGAATGGTCAGACGATACGGTTTCATGGATTCACCTCATCGTAGATATGATCCAACCATTGGATCAAAGCATCGTCCATGCTCGAACCATAGATGGTTTGGTAAAGTTTGTGGATATTGGTGATGGGATCCAGATCCACTTGAAAGGATGGTTCATCCATGGTTGAACCATTATGATTCTGCTCAACCACACTGACCGATAACAAGTTTGGATAAAGCAACGATAACTTTTGTAAATATTGAGGATCACCACAGGCTTTCGGTAATTCGATCGCCACATAGTCATCATGGTCCAAACCATCCTGATCATCAAGGATATCCATATAATCCATGGATAAAACACGGACATTGCGTTGAAAGGGAATGGATAATGGTTCGACCATCATATTCCCCTTTTCATTTAACTCAATGAAGATGATCCGTTTGGGTTTAACGGTTTCACTTAACGAATATGGATAGATCGACCCACTGTAATAGGCAGGAATGTCCTTTAATTTCTGATACGTATGCAAATGACCCAATGCCATATAGTCAAATGGTAAGACCATATCCTTCAGTGTGATCGCATCCAATCCTCCACTTAAAAGCACACTGCTTTCACTTTCACTGGTGGTGACATCATCCATGGATGATGTCACATAAAACTGGTGGGATACCCAAATATTGCGCTGGTTGGAATCAATATCCTGATGGTTCAATAGATCCTGCATCATTTTGGTATAACCATAGTTATCTGTGGTTTTCCATCCTGGAAAATTCATGGGTCTGACAAATGGCGTACCATAAATATTTAACGGTCCATACGTATCCGTTAAAGATAATTTGAAAAACGAAGGATGTGTATCATCCAATGGTTTAGACCATATATGGATATGGTGGCTTTTAAACAGATCCGAACCATAATCCAATTTGACAAATGAATCATGATTACCGGCAATGACCACCACTTCCACCGATGGTTCAACCATAGCCAATCGATTCAAAAAATCATTCCATAATTCGATGGCACCATTGTTTGGATTGGTCTTATCATAGATATCTCCAGCAACCAACAATACATCGATCTTCTTTTCTTTAATGGTTTCAACGATAAAATCCAGACTTTCTTTCTGCTGTTGCAGCAAAGAATAGCCATACAGTGTTTTACCCAGATGCAAATCGGATGTATGAAGCAATCGCATGCATAGATTATACAATGAATATCCTGTACATTATTGAGTTGTCGGTGTTGGTGATTTTATCAATTTTCATTTATAGAAACGTTTTGATACAAAACAATCTTTTTCACTTCCATATACGTTCTCCTTTTCACCAATGTTATCTTGCTTGATACAAAAACGCCATCAAGTGACTTCATGCTATCATTTCAATTTTTCAAATCAATGGATTCCAACCCATCTATCTTCGGCTAATAGTGAGAATGAAACATCCCCATACCATTTTTAAATGAATTTGTTATAATTGTTGCACGCGCCTATAGTGTAATGGATAACGCGTTTGATTCCGATTCAAAAGAGTGCAGGTTCGATTCCTGCTAGGCGCGCCAGATGAATATATTACGCCGTATGGTTGAACCATACGGCGTTTGTTATATGGTGAAACCAGGTAAAGATATCTTATAATGGTGTCCATGGAATTTTTCAGTGCTGAAGTTTTTCAAAACGGAATGATCATTCCTATCGTTATCGGAGTGGGATTGATCGTTTTTTGTTGTACGAAATGGTTGAAACCAAAAGATGCAATGGTTCAACCAAAGCCGATATTAAGAAAGTCTTATTTCATCAAACGGGCAATACCAAACCAGAAGTGGGATGGATGGGATAAATATTTCGTGGTGATGTTTACTTTATGCTATGGCTACATCTCCATTCTTCAACTTGGTCATACCAAGATCCCAACAACCTATTGGCAACCGCAAGACGCGGGAAGTGAAGTCATCTTCAAAGTGGAAGATGACGCTATTTATGATGCGATCATGTTGATCGGTGGTGAAGGCGACAATAACAATAATCCAACGACCTATCAGATCGGGATGGATGATATCGAATTATATGGTTCATATGACAATACCACCTATGATCTGATCTCGACCATCAGCGACAGTGCATATATGCAATATAAAACCATTGCCGTGGATCAACCCTATCCCTACATCAAAATGGTGGTCCCAAATCGTAACAGTGTGGTCAATGAGATCGCACTGGTCAATACCACGGATGAAATGGTTTTACCAGTAAGCATCGTGCAGGATACGCCCAATGCGGCGTATCCTGCCACATTGTTGATCGATGAACAGGATCAAATCGTTATTGATCCGAGCTGGCAAGATGAATCCTATTTCGATGAAGTCTACCATGTACGTAATGCCGTCGAGATCGTCAATGGTCAATACATGTATGCTTCGGTCCATCCACTACTTGGGACCAATATCATGGCTTTTTTCATTGCCCTATTGGGCAATCATCCTTTTGGATGGCGTTTTGGTGGATGGTTGTTTGGGGTATTGATGGTTCCCTTATTCTATGCACTGGCCCGTTCATTGTTGCGCAATCGGCGCTATGCGGCGATTGGCACGGCCTTGTTCTGTGTGGATTTCATGCATATCACCACATCTAGGATCGCGACGTTGGAACCATTTTCTGTATTTTTCATCATGGGGATGTTTTATTTCATGATCCAATATCTGCATACCTCATTGGTAGATACCCCATTAAAAAAACAATGGATGTATCTATTGTTCTGTGGTTTGACCATGGGATGTGCTTGGAGTACCAAGTGGACCGGATGCTATTCATCCCTTGGTCTGGCCATTTTGTTCTTCATTCATTTTTTTGGTCTGATCAAGGAATATTGCATCGCACGAAAAAAGAAAAACGAACTGGTCTATGAAGATGTGATCGAAGAACAATGGGTGGATATCGTTGTGACCACTTATCTTAAAAAGCTGGTCTTGACCATCGTCTTCTGTGTTGTGGTATTTGTGATATTGCCCATATTGATCTATTTTGGTATCCACATTATCGATCATATCTGGCGGGATGGTTATTCCATTTCCAATATGATCGATCAAATCATTTACATGTATGAATACCACATCGATCTTCAAGCTACCCATCCATTCCAAAGTCAATGGTATCAATGGATCCTGGATATCCGTCCGATCTGGTATTACATCAAACGAAGCAATGATTTAGCCAGCAGTATTTCCTGTTTTTCCAATCCGATCATCACCTGGAGTGGTTTTATTGCCATGTTTTACTGTGGGTGGTTACTGTTAAAACAACGCAATGATGGTTTGACCATTACCTGGATCGCTCTGCTTACGGCATTGGGGCCATGGATGCTGGTGACCCGTTGTGTATTCAGCTATCACTTCTATCCTTCCACTCCCTTTTATATTTTGTTAGTGGTCTATATGTTGCGGGATATTGAACGAAAAAGCAAAAATACGAAAACCACATCCATTGTGGTTTGGACCAGTATCATCGTCTTCATTCTGTTTTTACCAGCCATCTGTGGATTCTGGACCACCCAAGATTATCTTAATGGTTTCTTAAGCTGGCTTCCCAGCTGGAATCTGAATTAGGGAGGCATCATGAAGCAACGCTTAATGGAGTTGATGGTTTTAACCATACTGGCACTGGCCGTCGTGACCGTTGGATTGAATGATTCTGTATTTATCGGCCATGATACTCTATTTCATTTATCACGGATCGAAGGCTATGCGCGATCCATTGCCAATGGGCAATGGATCCCGACAGTCTATCCCTTTAAAAATGATGGATATGGATATGGTAGTGCATTGTTCTATTGTGATTTTACGTTGATCTTGCCGGCATTGCTGTATTTAAATGGTGTTTCCATTTCCACGTGTGCCACGATTTATTTATTGGTCATATCCTGGATATCTGGCTATACCATGATGCGTCTGGTCAAAACATTGACCAAGAATCCGTTTACCCCTTATCTGGCTGTGATCCTGTATTTATTTGCCAATTATCGCTTGACCAATATGTATTGCAGAGGGGCTTATGGTGAAACCAGTGCCATGATGGCTTTACCATTGGTGATCGAAGGGATCTATCGTATCTTGGTATTGAAACAGTCGAATCATTATGCTTTGGCTTTTGGATTGATCGGATTGATTTTTACCCATAATATTTCATTTTATCTGACCATGGTGGTGATCATCCTACTCATGATGGTCTATACCATCAATGGTACCTTGATTAGACAATACCGATTATGGATCCCCTTATTCAAGAATCTATTATTGGCCTTTGGTGTGACCATGGTCTTTACATTCCCCATGCTCGAGCAGATCTATCACACGGATTATTATCTGTCCTGGTATGGTTCAACCAGTGATTTAGGGGAAAGTGCATTGCCCTTGTGGTCCTTGTTCAATCCATTATCCGTTACTGCCGGCTATGGTTCCAATACGATGGAATATTACCAGATCATGAATACTTCATTAGGGTGGCTGACGACATTGGCACCATTGGGATGGCTGATATTATCCTGGAAACATAATGGTTTAACCACATTTATCAAAACGATCACCCTGATCGGATATGGTTTATTACTGATCAGCAGCGGTATCATCAATCTGGATCTGCTTCCCTTTTTAAAGATCATTCAGTTTGCTTTCCGTCTCAATGGGATCGCATTGGTATTGTTGGTACCATCTGCGGCAATGGTCATCGCCAATCGATGGTATTCCAAAAAGATACTGATCCCATTGATGATTGGTTTGACCATCGTTGGAATCGGACATCAGATCCCCTATTTGAATGAAGGGATGCATATCGATTCGTCCACCGCTTATTCTGCATTGATCGATGGCACTCTGTTTGATCCGTATTATGGTGATTCATCCTATGTTCGTACTGAAGTGGCAGGAGCGGATTATCTGCCCATTGGCGGTCTCAATACCAAAGATGTGGGACATGATGTTTTTTTAAATGATGGTTCGACCATTGTTGCGGATCAACGGATTCCCTATACGTTTACCATCTCATCCAATGGGATCGTCCATATCCCGCTCACGTATTACTATGGTTATACCATCTGTGATCTGATAGATAATGGTCCATCCTTTTGCAAACCCGTGGATAAGGATACCAATGGAATGCTGTTAGCATCATTGCATCAACCGGGTACCTATGTGATCGTCTATCAACCCACAGATATCCAAAAGTTCAGCAAGATCGGTTCTGGTCTGACCATCTTCGGATTTGGTCTTTATCAAATCATCCAACAGATCCGTAAGCGAAACGTCCATTCCGTGAAAACGCTTTCATAAATTATTTGATCTATTCCGTTTGACTTGACGGATTCGTGCTATTGTATAGATGCAATGTGAGACTCTTGAGTTTCATTAGTATTACTCCTTTCTACTTTCACAAAAGTGAAAACGAAAAGCGTATGGCTGACCACCGTACGCTTTTTGTTTCATTTAGATCATTCAACTATAGAAATAGTATCTTTATTAATTGTCTGCTGCGGATCAGCAAGAATCGATGTTTTTAATGTATCCTTCAATCGATCGCAGCACGGTTTAAATGAGAGATAGGTCAATCCTCCACCAAGCACGCCACCTACAACCGGTATTGCCTTTTTGAAGAATCCGGCAAACACGCTTTTGGTCATTTTGACACCAAACCATTGGGCAGTTTTTTTAACAATTGGATAAATAGTTCCTTTTGTTAATGCAGCCTTGATCAATTGCTTCTCGACCCCTTTAGCTAGCGCATTGCATACACCAAGTAACGCATTCTTTGCTCCAGCAACGCCATACATTGTTCCTAGACAAATGATCAGCACATTCATCGTCGTCGAATCCATTGCCTGTTTTTCTTCGGATACATCGATTTGTTGGAATCCGTAGAGATAAAATAATTTCTGCGCAGCCCGCAGCATATATCCATAATATTGAATAATATCTGCCGGAATGGTTGCTACCATTGCAAATCCACCTGGTGCACCCAATACGGCCGCAATACCAGAGACACAGGTGCGTTCAAATTGGATGACCTGATCCGTGATCGGATCGAGTTGCTCAATGGTAATTCCTGCTTGAGCCGGTGTGGTAGCAATTGCTTTTTGAACCACGGATTCATCAAACCGTTGTTTCAATTCCGCTTCAAGGAACTCATTTCGATCGATCCGTATGCCAGGAACCCTTAATCCATGAATGATGATGTCCTGAATATCGATTTTTCCGTCATCATTGATATCGACATAATCAAACGTATCGGACTTTAATTGATCAAATTTCTCAAGAGGGTTAAATCGATGACCCCCCCCCCGTCTCGGCACCTTTTTCTGTTGCCTTTGCTGACGCCTTCGTTTTCTTTTTCATAATTTCCTCCCTTATCACCAAATGCATTTTCTGCGACTTGAAAATCATTGCTTAAACTGTTCCCGATAATCCCGAGGCGATACCCCCATGTATTGCCGGAACACAACGGCATAATAACTGCCCGATTCAAATCCGACCTGTTGAGCGATCAAACGGATCGGAAGATCGGTATCCTTCAATAGATCCAATGACTGAAAGACACGGTATTGGTTCCAATACGTCAATGCACTGGTACCATAAGTCAAACCAAAATAGCGATCAAAATCACTACGGGACATATGATAGGCTTTGGCCCATACATTGATGGAAGCATCCGATGCATAATGAAGGTGGACCCAGCGGATCAAACCGCTGCGTCCGCTTTCATCACTGGCTTTGACCCATAAAGGTGTCATCATCATGGCATCGTATAAAACAGACCAAAGATTCATCATGGTTGAAACCACGGATAAATGATAGCGGGATTGGGTCGAAGTCAAAGAAGCCAGATGGTTCATACCATAAAGCAATGCTTCATCGTGAAGGATCCATATTCCCTGGCCCATCGTGAGCAATGGTTCGATATAACGATGATAGATCAATGAATCTTTATCTGGATTGATCAAAGAAGATTCAAAACGAATGATATGGATCGAACCATGAGTATTCGAAACGATCCGATAATCCATTTCAGCACCGATCACGATCACATCTTCTTTTTTAAAATGATATTTTTGCTGATGTGCGATCAATGTGGCTTCACCATCCATCAGATGGATCAACGTGATCCAGGGAGAACAGATCAATGGATGAAACAGTTGATCATCGTTGCACTTAAAAATACCCTGATTAAAGGGAAAGTCATGGGACAATGGTTGAACCATCCAATGATCATAATCCAGCGTTTTCACAAATAAAATCTTATCATTGCAATGAAAAAAGCGACAGCGTTTTGTAAGCGCTGTCGCTTTTTCATTATTCAATGGTCAAACCAAACTTATGGATGGATTAATACATTCCCGGAGCTGCCGGTGCTGCTGGTTCTTTTTCTTTGATGATACCAACCGCAGCTTCAGTGGTAATGAACAATCCAGCAATGCTGGCCGCATTGAGGATCGCACTGCGCGCCACTTTGGTCGGATCCACGATACCGGCTTCAAACATGTTCACCCATTTGCCAGCCTTGGCATCAAAACCAAAGTTTTCTGGCTGATTGCGCTGTTCTTCAACGATCTCAGAACCATCATAACCACTGTTTTCAGCAATCTGCCACAATGGTGCTTCCAAGGAATCCAAGACGACATTGATGCCCTTTTGGATATCCACAACATCACTCTTGCAATTTTCCTTGATCTCATCATGCACAGCCATCAATGCTGCACCGCCGCCAACGACGATCCCTTCGGCCACTGCGGCACGGGTCGCATTCAATGCATCTTCCAGACGCAGTTTCTTTTCCTTCAATTCACTTTCGGTGGTGGCACCAACCTTGATCAAGGCCACACCGTTGGTTAATTTGGCCAAACGTTCTCTTTGCTGTTTCTTATCGTAATCGCTCTTGGCATTTTCAATCAAGTTTTCGATTTCCTTGACACGCGCATCCAAAGCTTCCTTGCTGCCGGCACCATTGATGATGGTAGTGGCATCTTTTTCAACGATGATCTTCTTAGCCATACCCAGATCTTCGAACTTGAGATCTTTCAGATCCATGTTCAAATCTTTCTGATAGAAGGTCGCACCGGTCAATACAGCGATATCATTCAACGTATTGGCTTGGCTGTCACCAAAGCCTGGAGCCTTGGTTGCAACCACATTGAATGCCCCTCTCAATTTATTCAATACAATGGTCGAAACCGCTTCATTTTCGAGATCATCGGCAATGATCAACAACGGTTTATTGCGTTGAACGATCTGTTCCAATACCGGCAGGATATCCTGGATGGAAGAGATCTTTTGATTGGTGACCAACACCATCGCATCTTCCAATTCGGCTTTTCCTTTTTCACGGTCGGAAACCATATACGGGGAAACATAGCCCTTGTCATATTTCAAACCTTCGGTGGTTTCCAGAGAAGTTTCGAATCCTTTGGATTCATCGACATTGATGATTCCGTCTTTACCGACTTTTTCCATCGCCTGAGCAATCAAATCGCCGATTTCCTTACTGCCACTGGAAACGGTAGCAACAGAAGCGATATCCGCACTGGTGTCGACTTTATGGCTGGCTTTCAATAACGCATCGGCAACCATCTTGCTGGCTTTGTCGATGCCTTCCCGCATCAAGACCGGATTGGTCCCCTTTTCGACCGCTTTGATGCCTTGGTGGATCATGTGCTGAGCCAACAGAGTTGCAGTGGTCGTACCATCGCCCGCTTCATCATTGGTATTATTGGCCACTTCATATACCAATTTGGCACCCATATTTTCATATGGATCTTCCAATTCGATTTCCTTAGCAATGGAAACACCATCATTGGTGATCAACGGTGAACCATAGCCATTATCCAAGACGACATTGCGTCCTTTAGGACCCAATGTGATTTTGACTGCGTCAGCTAATTTATCGACACCGGTGAGCATTGCATCCCGGGCATCTTTTGAATATTTGATTGTCTTTGCCATATTCGTTTATTTCCTCCTGTTTCTTATTTAGCGTTCAACCACGGCCAGAATATCCTTGCTGGCGATCAGCAGATATTCCTCATCATCGATTTTGACATCCGTGGTGGAATATTTCTTGTAAAGCACCTTGTCTCCGACTTTTACCGGCACTGGCACCAGTTTACCGTCTTGATAGCTGCCTTCACCGACAGCGACGACATTAGCATACGCCTGTTCCTTTTCCTTGGTAGAAAGGATGATACCGGAAGCGGTTTTGTCTTCGGTTTTTTCCTTTTCGAGCAAAACATTGTCATACAAAGGTTTAATTGTCATAGTTGTTAGCACTCCTTCCTTTCAAATGCTAAAACTATCTTAGTCAGTGTTTGGCACTCTGTCAAGGAGTTTGCTAAAAAGAGTGAACGTTCCCATCAATTCACATGTTTTGAACGCGTTAACTTCAACTAAACATTCCCTTTTTCATCACTTCAATAACCAACCATAATTCTGTTTAGCATAGACCACACGAGCGACTGTCTCCAATTTTTTTCTTCATCTACCCAGTAGAGCATCAGAAAATTTCGAGCCAAGATCTTTCGGTATTCATGTTTCAATGGAAGAATCAGCTGATAGATTGAATTAGCATACGGGATTGTTGGCACATTCTCCGTCGCGTCAATCAACTCCACCGCCAAACGATCCACTGCAACAGGGTTTTGCAATTGCTCACTGAAATATCGCGTGATCTCAAGCATATCTTTTCAGGCAACAGTCAAAAACTCTAATTTATACAACCTGTTCCCTTTCGATAGCTGCCTTCATCGCTTTGAGTACCTCTTTAGAGGAATAGCGTCGATCTGTAAGCGCAGCCTCTTCTTCTGCTTCCTGCGACTTGAAATATACCTCACTTTCGAATTGCAGGTTTTCAAAGGTCTCCATGCTCGGAACGACCATATCGCCATAGCCATTCTTTGTTAAAGAAAGCATCGTTGAACCATTTAAAAAGCAATCAACCTTGACATTGATTGCTTTTTAAACGGTTTAAGCTTCTACAGGTACAATGACATCCGCCAGGACCAGGCATTCATTGGCCTGAAACGACATCACGCCGTTGGTTATGGACCAATACTTTCGATTTTGACCACATTGAGCGTTGAGCACATGATCCAGGAGTTTAGCCATCACTGCCACATGATTGGGCATGATCCCCATTTGACCATTGACGGTGGTGACATTGACGATAGATGCCTGTTCATCCGCCACATTGCCCTGTGGTGTGACCAGTTTCAAATGAATTTCAGCCATACTCATTTACCGGCTTTATCTCTTGCCTGATCAATGGTACCGACCGATAAGAATGCCCCTTCGGGCAAATCATCACATTGGCCATCCAGGATCTGTTCAAACCCATCCAATGTATCATTGATATGCACATATTCACCGGGCAAACCGGTAAACTGGCTGGCAACGGAAAACGGTTGAGATAAAAAGTTACGCACACGCCTTGCCCGTGCCACGGTCAACTTGTCATCGTCACTTAACTCATCCATGCCTAAAATGGCAATGATATCCTGCAATTCTTTGTAGCGTTGCAAAATGGCCACGACACGGCGTGCCACATCATAATGCCGTGTGCCCACCACATTGGGATCCAACATGCGACTGTTGCTTTCCAATGGATCCACTGCCGGATAAATACCAAGGGCGGCAATGGAGCGATCCAATACCGTTTTGGCATCCAAATGGCTAAACGTCGTTGCCGGAGCGGGATCGGTCAAATCATCTGCCGGCACATAAATGGCTTGAACGGAGGTGATGGAACCATTTTCAGTACTGGTAATGCGTTCCTGCAAAGCGCCCATTTCCGCAGCTAAGGTCGGCTGATAGCCTACGGCACTTGGCATGCGGCCAAGCAATGCAGAGACTTCGCTGCCGGCTTGGGTGAAACGGAAGATATTGTCGATGAATAACAAGACATCCTGATGGTCATGATCACGGAAATATTCGGCCATGGTCAAACCACTCAATCCCACACGCATACGGGCACCCGGGGATTCGTTCATTTGACCATACACCAAAACGGTCTTGTTCAATACACCGCTTTCTTTCATTTCATAATACATATCATTGCCTTCGCGGGTTCGCTCCCCCACCCCGGCAACTACGGAATAACCACCATGTTCCTTGGCGATATTGTGGATCAATTCCTGCATCAACACAGTCTTGCCTACCCCGGCACCACCGAACAAGCCGATCTTTCCACCTTTGGCATAAGGGCATAACAGATCGATGACTTTGATCCCGGTTTCCAGGATTTCAGACGTCGGTTTTTGATCTTTAAATGGCGGGGGATCACGATGGATGGGTAAACGTGGGGTATCCTTTTGTACTGCTTCCATTTCATCGATGGGTTCACCCAATACATTGAACATGCGGCCCAATACATTTTTACCGACGGGAACTTGGATCGGATGATCCAAATTGACAGCACTATCCCCTCTGGTCAGACCATCGGTACTGCTCATGGCAATACAGCGGACCACATCATCCCCGATATGCTGGGCCACTTCGACAATAATGGTCGAACCATCCTGTTTCGTGATCGATATCGCCGTATTGATCAGGGGAAGATGTTTGGGTGGAAAAGATATATCGACCACCGGTCCGATGATCTGAACCACCGTTCCCTTGTTTTGCTCCATGGTATTTCCTCCTTATTGGCGGATCGCATCCGAACCGGATACGATCTCGCTGATCTGTGTGGTAATGGCAGCTTGTCTGGCCTGGTTGTACTCCAGTTTCAGATTTTCTACCATTTCATCCGCATTGCGATTGGCATTTTCCATTGCCGCTCTGCGCGCGGCATATTCCGCCAATCGAGCAGATTTAAGATATTCCAGACCATTCTGTTTGATCATTTTTGGGATCAATGCATCCAAAATGGTCACACCATCGGGTTCAAATTCACAATAATGGGTGGATTGGATGGTTGGATCCATGGTAAACGGGAGCAACACGACATGTTCACTTTCAAATGAGAGGGCATTGACGAAGCGATTATAGATGATTTCTACCCCGCCGATCTCACCGTTTTCAAATGCGTCTAAAATGGTTTGAGCCACTTGGTTGAAACCATCGGCTTCTATTTCATCCACACTCAATGGATCCTTGAACCATCGATACCCATGGCGCAGATAGGCGGATGCCCCTTTGGTTCCGATCAGCCATAATGGGCTTTCCACACTGACCTCTTTTTTGACTTTTTCCAGCAATGCATTGGTATAACCACCGCATAATCCGAAATCAGCACCAATGACAATAACGACATGATGTTGACCATTATCCACACTGTATCGGCTGCTCTGTTCCACATTGGCCGCAACCAGACTCGCCATATGGATCAAACCATCCGTGTAATCTTGACTGGCACCGGCCAGTTTTCTGGCCCGTGCCAGTTTGGCATTGGCCACCAATTCCATCGCTTTGGTGATCTTCTGGGTCCCCTGGATGGAACGGATGCGCTGTTTGATCTTCAACTGGGAGCCGCTCATACGCCGCTCCGTGTATTCCATTGAATCTTGATCGCATCAATGGCTTGATCGAGTTGGGTGTTCAATTCATCCGACAAGACACCTTGTTGATCGATTTGTTGTAAAAGATCACCATGCACTTCATGGAAACACCGCAATAACATCGATTGGGCGTCATTGATTTTTTCCAATGGGGTATCATCAAAATAGCCATGGTTCAAACCATAGAATACGACCACCTGTTCACTCATATCAAACGGTGCATATTGGCGCTGGATCAGCAATTGCGTGATGATGCGTCCTTTGTTGATGGTTTTGGATGTCGCTTCATCCAGATCCGAACCAAATTGCGTAAAACTTTCCAATTCATGGAATTGTGCCAGATCCATCTTCAACGATGAAGATACGCTTTTCATCGCTTTGCTTTGGGCGGCTGAACCGACACGGGATACCGATAAGCCGGTATCGACGGCTGGACGGATGCCGCCATTGAATAAATCGGTTTGCAAGAAGATCTGACCATCCGTAATGGAAATGACATTGGTGGGAATATAGGCGGAAATATCCCCGGCTTGAGTTTCGATGATCGGTAATGCCGTCAACGATCCGCCACCATTGGCACCGCTTAATTTGGCTGCACGTTCCAATAATCTGGAATGCAGATAGAATACATCCCCGGGATACGCTTCGCGTCCAGGTGGTCGGCGCAATAATAACGATAATGTGCGATATGCCACCGCATGTTTGGATAGATCATCATAAACGATCAGAACATGTTCACCCTGGTCCATCCAATATTCCCCCATGGCACAACCCGCGTAGGGGGCGATATATTGCAATGTCGCACTGGTGGCGGCGGAGGCATTGACGATCACGGTATAGCGCAAGGCATCCGTTTCTTTCAGTTTTTCAACCACACTGGCAACGGTCGATGCTTTTTGACCGATAGCCACATAAATGCATTTGACGTTTTTATCCTTTTGGTTGATGATCGTATCAATGGCCAATGCACTTTTGCCGGTTTGACGATCACCGATGATCAATTCACGCTGACCTTTGCCAATAGGTAACATGGTATCGACCACCTTGATACCAGTCATTAACGGTTCATTGACACTTTGGCGTTTCATCACACCGGGGGCAACTTTTTCGATCGGGGCATAACCATCATGTTCGATGGTCGAACCACCATCCAATGGATTGCCCAATGGATCGACCACCCGACCCAATAATCCATTACCAACGGGTACACGGACAACGGATTTGGTCCGATAGACCATATCCCCTTCACTGATCCCATTGGTATCATCCAAGATCACCGCACCGACATGATCACTTTCAAGATTCATCACCATCGCATGGGCACCATTTTCAAACTCCAGCAATTCACTGCTCATCGCATCTTTCAATCCTTGGATCAACACGATCCCATCCATCACTGAAATCACCCGACCGTTATCTTTGGATTGGATGGTTTCGGCATAGTTGGCAATGCGTTGCTTGAGCAGCACCGTCAGTTCATTGGGTTTCAGTGCATCACTCATACCTGTTCTCCTTTCTTCAACTGGGTTTTCATGGCATCTAAACGGCTGCGCAATGAATAATTCATGAATGATCCATCCATTTCGATGGTAAAACCAGCGATCAGCGCTGGATCCAACTCACATTGCAACTGTACATCATGCCCACTTTTTTTGGATAATGCCGCTTTGATTTGATCCAATGACAATGGATCCAATGGACGGGGTGAAACCAACGTCGCAATGGTAATACCATGGGCATGACGATACATATCCAGATAATCCAACACAATGGCATGAAACGATGCAAATCGATGATTATCGAGCAATAATTTCAAAAAATGGATCACCATCCCATCCACCTGATCGCTCAATATCGTTTCCAACACTTCTTTTTTTTCATGGATGGTCGCTTCAATAGATGCCATGGCATCATAAATGGTTGGATCAAATGCCGCATCCAGTGTTTTCAATTGGGTCAAGATCTGTTGGTCCTTGTTCGATTCACATGCCAGCTGAAATAATGCAGTGGCATAAACACGCGATACGTTACTCATGATCGCTCATTTCCTTTATAAATGCTTCAACGGCTTTACGATCGCTTTCACTGTCGGCTTTGGATGCCATCAATTTACCACTGGCTTCTAATGCGATATCCACCATTTCATCTTTGACTTCATCCAATAATGCCGCTTTGCGGCGTTTGGCCCATTGATCGGCATTATCCATCGTGGCTTTGGCACTTTCCCGTGCAGCCAAAAGGATGGCCTGCTTTTCCTTTTCCGCGCTGGTTTTGGCTGCGGAAAGCAATGCATCTGCTTTTTGCGTGGTGACTTTCAATTCTTCTGCTGCGGCATCCCGATCATTTTTGGCCTGGATTTTCAGCATTCGGGCATCGTCCAGCTGGCTTTCAGCTTCTTTTTGACGCGCTTGTAAAAATTCCATGATCGGCGTGTACAACAGTTTTCGTGCAGCCAGAAAAAGCACCAATGTGGATAACAGTTGGACCACAACAGTGGGCAGGGATGGGAATAACTGCCCCACGACATCAACATTGATCATTCCTATACTCCTTGATTGACAGTGGTAAAACCACTGAAGTAAATGGTTGAACCATTATGCAAAAACAAAGATCAGGATGAAGGCGATCAACATACCATAAATGGCAACGGTTTCGGTCAAGGCAATACCTAAGATCATGGTCTGTCGGATTTTTCCGGCAGCTTCCGGATTGCGGCCGACGGCCTCCACCGCCTTGCCGGCGGCAAATCCTTCACCGATACCGGTGAACATACCGGCACAAATGGCGATACCGGCACCGATTGCAACTAAACCACGTGCTAAATCCATAAATTATCCTCCTTCAATACGGTTGTTAGCTTATATTCAACTGGTTGGACCAGTATTAATCTTTCAATTCATCCGGGATCTCATTGCCGACAAAGACGACCGTCAATGTAATGAAGATCAAGGTTTGGATAAACCCGGCAAATACATCAAAATATGCATGCAACACTGGGGCAATGATGGGACCAAGGAAATTGAAATCCACGATCAATCCCGATACAAATCCAGTTGCTGAATAAACCAGACTCATCAAGATCCCACCGGCCAGTATATTGCCGAAAAGACGCAATGACATGCTTAAAAGGGATGAAAACTTTCCAAAGATATTCATGGGCAAAAACAGAAAGATCGGTTCGATAAAGCCATGCAGATACGCTTTGATCCCACCAAACTTGATACTGGCGATCTGCTGGGTGAGCCAGGTGATGAACGCCAATGTCAGTGTCACTGAAAAATTACTGGTGGGTGAAGGAATCGAAAAAAGACCCAATATATTGCATAAAAAGATGAAACTGCTGATGGCTAGAAGATAGGGTGTCATGATCTTGGCATATTTGTGGCCCATACTTTCAACAGCCATGGAATCAATGGCATTGACAAGCCAAAGAATGGGAGTCATCCATAAGGGAATCGTAGCCAATGGATCAGCCTTTTTGAATAATGATCCAACAAGGGCAAACAGGATGATCAACAGGATGGTGACACCGATGACCACCAATGCATCGATCTGAATTGAAATATTCATATCTCATCCTCCCTGTATTCGAATAAAAGGATCACCGGTTTGATCCATAAAAGACCAAGTGCCACGGTAAATGGATTGAACCATTGGGTAAATCGTAACGAAAGCAGAAATGGTAAAACCATAACAGCAATGGATGTCATGGCGTAGAAGATCACACCGCCTTTGCTGTAGCGTGCGGTTTCAACCACAGCACTGCAATAGCGCACATTACGGGTGTAATTATACCAAGAAGCCAATAGTCCTATCAACATCCCAAGGCCAAGGGGGATGGATAAAACCAATAAAACAATGGTGATGATCGTACCGCTGCGCAGCCATATTTGATAAGTTCGAGGTTTCACGATGGTTCAATCATATCAAATCTGGAATCAAAACCCCATGCTTACAATGGTGTAAACCATACATATCATGAAAAAACCACCGTCTGTTTCAACAGACGGTGGTTGGTTCAACCATTATTTATGGATCTTGCGTGTGGCGCGCTTCAGCCACGTCAGTTCTTTCCCTTTGAAATAACGGGATAAACTGCGATAAACATGCGCATGATACTGGTTCAAGGTGTTGATTTCTTCTTCACTCAATAACTTGACATCGACACCATCCAGATCGATCGGACACATGGTCAGATTCTCCAAGTGCATGAATTGACCATATTCATTCTTCTTGCCTTTCATCACGATCATCTGGTTTTCATGACGGATCCCTAAAACGCCAGGGATATAGATACCCGGTTCATTGGTGATGGTCATCCCTTGCTCAAAGACCGTATCTTCATGCCGACCGGCAGAAACCCGCCAGCGGAATGCTTGGGGACCTTCATGGACACCCAACACATAGCCAACGCCATGGCCGGTACCACATTGATAATCCATATCGTACTGCCATACTGGATTACGGGCTAAAATATCCAGGCTCAAACCGGTGCAACCATAAAGGAAATTGGCTTTCATCAGATCCAGATAACTCTTCAATGCTACGGTGAACCATTTTTTATGTTCCCGATCGGTTTTGCCCATGACAAAGGTACGGGTGATATCGGTGGTCCCGAATAAATATTGACCACCAGAATCGACCAACAGGAAATCTTTTGGTTCGACCATCGCACTGCCGTGTTCGGGTGCACTGTAATGCATCATGGCCGCATTGGGACCATAGGCACAGATGGTCGTGAAACTGGGTTCAAGGAATCCATTTCCCTGTTTTCTCAATTCCAGTAATTTTTCTTGGGCTTCATATTCGGTGAACGTGTGCTTTTTGATGGTGGTTTTCAACCAATACATGAACTTGCTCACCGCCACCCCGTCGATCACATGCGCTTTGCGCAAGTTTTTGATCTCGGTATCGTTTTTGATGGAACGCATCAAGGTAACAGGGGTAAAGGCATCATGAATGGAAATGGTCTTATCAAAACGGGAAGATAATGCCACATTGGTACTGGTCAGATCACACCATAATGTGACTTTCTTCAACTTGGTGATATCATCGATCAATTTGGTTTCATCCACGGCAATGATCCCATTTTCCTGTAAGTAGCAGGAAACATTGGTATCGACCTTGGTCAAATCACAATACAGTGTGGCACTGGTCAAACCAATGAGCATATAACCATAGAATACCGGGGTACACTCCACATCATTGCCCCTTAAATTGGTGGTATACGCCACATCTTCCAATGCGCTCAATAACAGGACATCACAGTGGTTTTCCTTCATTTTGTTACGGATGGTATTCAACTTTTCCTTTGCACTTTGGCCACTGTAACGCTCATGCAATACCCAATATTTTTCATTTGGCAACTGCGGACGATCCATCCAGATGTCTTTGGAAAGATCATAGCGGGTCTCATATTTGACTTTGACGTCTTTCAATTCATCTTTCAAACCATTGAAGAAGGTGGTCGAGACCACATTACCGTCAAAGCCAAGGACCATCCCGTCTTTTAAAATGGATTGAAGATATTCCATTACGGTCGGTACCCCTTCCTGCCCCATTTTCCGTAACGTTACGGTGGTATCTTTCAATTGATTTTCCGCTTGGACGAAATAACGACCGTCGGTCCACAGATTGGCATGATCCATGGTCACGACCAATGTACCGGCACTGCCGGTAAACCCGCTGAAAAATTTGCGGACCGCAAATTTTGAAGCGGTATATTCACTATTGTGATCGTCACTGGTGGGGATGTAGTAGACGTCGATGCCATGGGCTTTCATGGCTTTTCGAAGTAAAGATAAACGCTGAGGTATCATAAAGCTTCCTTTCAAGTCATTTTTCGATCATTCAATGGTTCGACCATCAAATGCAATGGCTCTATCATTGTAACGCAATGATAACAGGTACAACAAATGAAATGGTTCAACCATGTTAGAATGGAAGACATGATCACATACCGGCTGTTTCCTTATGGTAAAGACCATGATAATAAATTAGATCAATTAAAACACGATCATCCCCAATGGATGGTAAAACCATGGCTTTTTTCCATGGTCGTGATCCAGTCAGATCATGATATCGCGACTGAATATGACCAATGGCTCTTACTCAATCATGCATATTCGACCGTATTGGGGTTATATGGTTTGACCACGGTATTATCGGCTTTGGGATTGATCGTGGTTTCACTGACATTACCGGTATTATCCATGGAACTTTTACTTGGATTGATGATTCTTGTCCTGGTGATTACCATGGGCAGTGATGGTTTGACCATAGTGATCGATCGGTTTAAAAATATCCGTTCACGCCATACTTTGCTGATTTCATCCGTATTCCTTTTATTCATCATTTGGTTTTTACCAGGCTTATGGTTCAAGTTGATCGCATTGCAAAGCCTTGGTTTGACCATCTTATGGTTCAACGTATCCCGTTTTGCCCATTGGTTTGCATACCGACCGCTTTATAAATATGTCAAGATTTTGGACAAACTCAAAAACGGAAGTAGTGCCTGCAAGCAAACGGATGGTTCTTATGAAAATCAGATGAATGCAACCATTGGTATCGATGATGAGATCGCATTAAAGCGTGGTGAAACCATTCCTTTTGATGGGATCGTCATCCATGGCAATGCCGTAATCGAACCATGGATAAACCATATGCAATATGCCATCAGCGCCAATGATTCGATCCATGCCGGAAGTCGGATCGTGGATGGTTCGATCACATTAAAAGTGGTCAACTCCATCGATCACTCATTATTTGATCAGCAACTCCATCAATTGGTCACATCCAGTATGGTTGAACCAAATGATACCGTTGATGCATTGATCGCTATTGGATTTATATTGATCACTATCGTCGCGTTATTACTTTATGGATGCAATGGTATGACCATGGTCATACTGATGAATACCATCGTACTGCTTACTGGCTGCAAGCCAGTAAGCAGTCTATCTGCCATGCATCGTTTGCACCTCAAAGATCAAACCCGTCATGGTATCTTGTTCAACGGACCATTGGATGATCAAACGATCCATGATATCGATCATGTGATCATCGATACCGCATTGATCCATGGTTTAAACCAATTGGAAGTGGATCAAGTATGGTTAACCAAAGATGTCGATCATACCTTATTTTTCCATATGATCCTTTCTGCCATCAAAAAAGAAAATGATCCTGCCAGTAAAGCGATCGAGGAATATATCCGTAATCAAAACATCAAAGATACGGATATTCGTCTAAGCCAAAGTATTTATAAAAAAGGATTGGACAATCTTTTACATGGTCAAACCATTCATTATGGGGATCTCGCCACATTAAAAAACAGGAATGTGGATACATCCATCGTTTTAAGCATGGATGAAGATTTGAGAAACCACGGATCACTGATGCGTTATCTGGCCATTGATCAAACCATCATTGCCATCTTCAAATTAAAACCCATGGTTTATCCACGGTATCAACAATTGGTCCAATCATTGAAAAGCCATGGTTATACTACGATTCTTTATGATCATCAGTCCATAGATGGTTTGAACCATCTTCAAACCATTTATGGGTTTGATCAATCGATCCATGATTCGACCACATTGATCGATCTGATCCATAAGGATCAGATCGATCATCATCGCTATAGTTATATCCATGGAAAAGACCATGATCCCATATTGATCACTCATGTGGATCTCTCCATATCATTCAATGATCCACTTACATTGGATGATATGATGCTCGACAATTTCAATCCACTAGTGATCGTATCCTGGTTAACCCATCAGCATCGATGGTTTAGCCATTTGCATCGCTTTCGTACCCTATGGCCATGGATCATCATCATGGCCATGGGTTTATTGACATTATTGATGCCCATGAGTGGGTATATCATCGAATCCACCTGGATCATCTTGGTTTTAACCATCGTGGATCTGTTGATCCTATCTGGCTTCTTTTATCGTGGGTATCCCATTGAATCACTGCAGCCCGATCATTCCAAACATCTCACCCTTAAAATCGATGGCATTACCACCCATGATCATGATCGCGTGCAATCCATCCTGATTGGATTAGATCCAACCATCCATTATAGATGGATGGATGAAACCACCCTTTCCCTGGAATGTGCAGCTGATCTATCCCGATACACGATCTGTCAGACCATCCGTTCCAATGGGTTTGCGCCACGGCTGATCCATACAAAAAACGAGAAATAACTATCGATAGGGCTTACTCAGGAAGATATCTGTGGCAATTGAGTCGTTCCGTGGTCAGTCAAATTCAATGCTTTTATTGCGTCCTAAAATTCCACTACTATAAGCAGCAAGGCGTTACGCAATATCTCTTATGCTTTTCATTCCGGTTACTAAAAACAACCATCCAATTTATACTCATAAAGCGTTCTGGGATGGTTGTTTTAAATATTTGCTTTCCAATTTCGACGGTTATACAAAATCCTCCGTACTTCCATAACATTTTCGATCACAACATAGAAAACAGTGAAATTTCGTACGTGGATGCGATAATAAGGATAATTACGTTCACGTATCGAATGGAAAGACTCAAAAGATTCCGCAAAAGAGAGTCTTTCTAAAATGGCGTTTTCGACATCATCTACGAGACGTTCAGCCGCATCTGGATTCTTCAAACGATAGGTGATGTAATCGACGATTTCATTCATATCCTCTTCAAATAACGAAATATAGCGTAACTTATAATGCTTTTCGTTCACGAATACGTCTCCTTAACCGACTAAAGACCTCATCGGAAGAATAGCGGGAATCGGAGAGAGTTGCAGCTCGATCTGCTTCATCAAGCGCTAACTCTATATCATTTGTCAATTCTTCGTATTGTTCCAAGCTAAGTAGAACCATAGAACCATAACCGTTTTTTGTAAGAAAAATTGGTTCTTTTTTAATTAAAACTTCTTCCTCAACCTCAGAATAATGATTTCTTAAATCTGAAACGGGGCGAATATTCAGCATGACGCTTCCTCCTTTATGACATAATTCTATCTAAATTTTATCATAGATACGCCTGCAAATATATTATTTTCATAGACGACTTGGCAGTCTTTGAATATGACTGAAACTTTTATACTGCATAAAGCTGCCTAGAAGTCGTTTCATTACACATCAGTTGAATAGTGTGGCTGAGCCAATGACACACATATGATTCGAAATAGTGTCGTTTCGGACGAACGTCTTTCATTAATATCGTTGGGTAAGGTTGCATCCATTCATTCCATATCCTTCTGATATGCTTTCGCTTGATCCATGATGCTTTGATAAATCGTACGAATATACGGGATATATTCTTGGTTTTTCACCAAAGTCGAAATCTGATCCAAAACCACTTCTTCCCGTTTGGGATCAAAAATATCCATACCCTGTTCCTTTTTGATCTTCCCGACATGAACCACTGCATCAAAACGGGATTCGATGGCAGAGACGATGATTTGATCCGCTTGATCGATCTTTTCACGATAAGGTTTTAATAATTCGGTTGGGTTCATGCGCTTTCCTTTCAATCAAAATACTTCAAGATATTATTCACACTGTTGACGGCTTCAACGACTGTTGCGGGTTTTAACAAAGCGTCGCCAATGACATAAACGTGGGGATCGCTGGTTGAACCATCTTCATGAATGGTCAAACCATCATCTTTCCATAAGGTATCATCCACGCTTTGGGATATCGCCGATATAGCGATATCACACGCGACAAAATATTCGCTGCCTTCCACCATACGGGTATATTTCTTTCCCTTTTCATCGATCAACGTTTCCCCTTTGGAAAAGATGATCCCATTTTGTGGAGAATCCACGAAGCGCACGGGAGCCGCCAGTTCATGGATTTCGATTCCTTCATCTTTGACCGCTTGGATCTCATCGGGATTTGCCGGCATATCCGCGATTTGCTTGCGATAATAAAGCAATGTGTTTGGACTATCGCGATGGCAATGGCGCACGGCATCCATGGCCACATTGCCACCACCTAGGACAATGATTTTCTGGTTTGAATCAAAGTGAATATGATTTTCCAATACATCCAATGCACTATAAACAAACGGCAGTTCGTCCCCCTGGCCCAGTTTACGGGCGATCCATGCCCCATTGGCATAGATCAGATCATCATGCATGGCTGCAATGGTTTTGACCATTACCGGATCAACTATGGTCGAACCATGGAAACAGATCCCGCATTCTAAAAGAATGCGTTGATACTGATCCACGATCGTCTTATCCAATCGAAAGTCCGGTATCCCATAGCGTAATACCCCACCCATTTGTTCATGCTTGTCATATAAATCGATGGTATAACCACGGCATGCCAGTTTAAATGCCACTGTCATACCCGCAGGCCCAGCACCAATAATAGCTACGGATTTTTGATTGGATGGTTGAACCATTGGATGATAGTGACGCAGATAATCCAAAGACAATGCTGCTTCGAGTTGATAAAACGGAACCGGATCATTTTTGAAATTCAAAATACAATGCCCATAGCATTGCCTGGAATGATCACACACGATCGCACAGATAGCCGAAAAGAAATTGTGATCAAATAAGTACTGTTGTGCTTGACTTTCTTTACCCTGTTGCACCCATTCGATGACTTTGGGTATATCCGTATGGATCGGACACGCTGCCTGACAACGTGCATTTTTACAATGCAGGCATTGTGATACGATCGTGGTATCCACTGACATGATGTTTCACATCCTTTCACGTTAACTGCTAAGTCTATTTTAACGCAATTCATGATTTAACCGTAGATAAAGTTACAAAAGCGGAACTGTTTCACAAACGGTTCCGCTTTGTTGATTTTGAATTGGTGCGGGCAACAGGACTCGAACCTGCACGCCGAAGCAATAGATCCTAAGTCTATCGTGTCTGCCAGTTTCACCATGCCCGCATACATTCAACTGAATGCGGGTTTTATGTTAGGTGATTTATGCAAAAAAGTAAAGTGCTACAAAGCATTTGCAGAATTGACTGATGTCTCGATCGCAACATTTTTGCCACTAAATGCCATGCCATAAAGAATGATCGATTGATTTTGAATCAGAATATCATCTTCGAAATACTTTTTTTCGTTGATCTGGCGTACTGCTTTCTTGGCAACTGTCCTCAGATAATCCGGTTCCGATTGATCACATTGTTTCAATTCAATAATGATACAAGGAAGATCGACTTTCTTTGGATATAGTAAAAGATCAAATCTTCCCATTCCACTTTCACGATTTGATCGCACCTGATAATCCGAAAACACGGCACATAGTCCGAGGGTCAACCCATGATAGAAGCTTTCATTCGCCGTATCGAAATACGACACCGATCTTACCAATATATGCTCCAGTTGATATTTTATGCGATCCGGTTTACCACTTTGCATCGCTTGTTCCAAATCATGAATCGTCGAATAATCAAATAATGGATCCATATATTCCAGTATTTCACGGCGAAAAACCGTTTTGATTTCCAAGTTCGGAATATTCACTTTAAATACCGGCGTCAACCCATCATGAACGGTTTCAATCAATTGTGCATTCAAATATCCGGTCACAACCAGAAAACTGAAAATCGATTCTGTCTTGCTTTCTAGATTCGGATAGACGACATTGGTGTCAATCGGTAATGTTAGCGATCCATCAGACAACAATTCGCACATTTGATCGTAAATCTTTCGATTACTGTTGCTTAAAATCCGTTTTATCAATGTATTGATTGACACATTTTGCCAATAAGTCCGCGCTACACAATTTCGGTTAAAATAATTGATGACAGACCATGGATTGAATAAACGATGATTTCCAAAGGTATACCCATCATACCAGCGACATACCTCGTCATACTTTTCGGCAACCCCATAATAATCACACATTTGTTTCACTTCTTCAGGGGTAAAACCAAAATATTCGCTGTAACGATCGTCCAAAAGTGAATAAACATTCAAATTATTCAATCCGCTAAAAATACTTTCTTTTGCTACTCGCAAAATTCCGCTTAAAACTCCCAGTTCAAGATATGGATTATCTTTGAAACCACCCATAAACAATGGGCGCATAAAAGAAAGTACTTGATCGTAAAAGCTATTATCAAACCCAAGTTGCACCGGTGCATCATATTCGTCGATCAATATGATCGGTTTGATGCCATGATGTTGATACAACCAACGAGTCAAAAATTTTAAGCTAAAAGCCATATCCGTTGAGGATAGATCGCCGTGAATCATACTTTGATACAGCTTTGAATCAACCTCATTCAAATGTGGGCTATGCATCAATTCGTCGTGACGTGCCGCTTCTAAACATATGATTCGCTTTAACGACTGATATACCGAATCCCAATTTTGATCCGAAAGTTCAGCAAACGAAAGATAAATAACCGGATACTTTCCTTGATATTGTCGATACTTTTCACCGGCCGACCAAATCTTAAGATTTTCAAAATACAAAGCGGTTGAATGATCGGAATGTTCGAAAAAAGTTTTCAACATATCCATATTCAATGACTTGCCAAAGCGACGTGGTCGCGTAAATAAATATGCTTGCGATTTTTCATCCAATATATCTTTGATCAGCAGTGACTTATCGACATAATAATAATTTGATATCGTATCAATAAAATTAGAAAATCCGATTGGCATCGGTTTGATCTCTCGATTATGGAACACCGAACGATTGTCTGACGGTTGTTTTGCACCACTAGGTATTTTCCATTTTCCATTTTCCTTAACTGCACCCAAAATACGTCCTTGAACACAGTATTCGGTGATACGTCGTGGTGACACATTCCATAACTTCGCCATCGTTTTGACACTTAAATAGGATTCATAGTTCATGTCATATACCTCATTGACAGTATATCAAATGCAGAAGGATGTCGGAAGGATATAACCAATTTTTATACCTCTATCGTTCCGATATCCTTCCGATACCTTTATATAAAAAGCAACATGCGATTTTCAAGCATGTCGCTTTGATCATTAAAAACCCGATCAAAAGAGCAAATTTCCGATTTGATAAACCACAAATGTGACCAACCATGCCACACCCAGTTGAAACAAGGCACATTGGATCATGAATTTCGTATCACTTTCCCGTTTGATGGTGGCCAATGTGGCCACACAGGGAGTATACAACAGACAGAACACCATCAAGGCAAACGCATTGAGTGTGGTAAAACCAATGGATGATAAGGTTGCGGCCATCGTGACCATCCCATCGGCTGAATTGATATTACCAATACCGAATAAGACAGCTGTGGAAGATACCACCACTTCTTTGGCCGATATTCCGGCCAATAATGCCACTGCGATCTGCCAGAAGCCTAATCCAACCGGTGCCAATACCACTGCCAACCCATGACCGATGGTCGCACCAAAGCTATCCGTCATATTCGTCACGAATCCATTTGGACCAAGATTGAGCAATACCCACATGATGATCGACGCGACAAAGATGGTCGTACCTGCTTTAGTCAGATAATCTTTTACCTTCTCCCACACATAAACGAATACAGTAAATGCACTGGGTAATTTATAATCCGGCAATTCGATCAATAAAGCATTTTCTTTGGCGCTCGGTTTGAGTCGATGCATGATCGCAGCCACTAAAATGGCTACACCTAAACCAATGACATACATCAAATAGGCCACGATCATGGCATACGACCCAAAAAACATACTGCTAAAAAGAATGTAGATCGGCAAACGGGCCGAACACGACATGAATGGTGTGATCAGCATCACCCTTCGTCGATCGGACACACTTTCAAGCGTACGGCTGGCCATGATGGCCGGCACCGTGCAGCCAAAACCTAAAATCATCGGGATGAACGCTCTTCCGGATAAACCGAACTTGCTCATGATCCCTTCCATCACATAGGCCACACGGGCCATATACCCACTATCTTCCAACAATGCCAATGCAATGAACAAGATCACGATATTGGGCAAAAACGTCAATATGGTCCCGACACCGTTGATGATGCCGTCCACCAAAAGGGAGATCAACCATGGCGAAGTATGAAGGGAAGTGAGCAATACGGAAGCATTGCCGCTGATCCATTCCAATCCAAGTTCAAAATACCCTTTGATCCAATCGCCGATGGTAAAGGTCAACATGAAAACGATGGCCATGATCACCAAGAAAATGGGAACACCCAGTTTGGGATGAGTCAGCCAATGGTCGATCGATTCCGTTAATTGTTCGTTACGGTTTTTGTTCATGACCACTTCATCGCATAATTCTTCGATCCATGCGAATTTGGCATTGAGCACGCTTTGAGCGACTTCGACTAGATCAAGATCATGTTCCAAGGGATACATGGATTGGACCACCGTATCATTTTCTAAGGTTTTCAATGCGATCCAATACCCATCTTGATCGGGATATTTTTCATTGGCTTGTTTTTCCAATGGTTTCAACCATTGCTGAAACGATTGAGTATATGGCAAACATCGATCAAAGGCTTCATGTTGATTTCTCTGAGTGGTCAAACCATCCGCATGGTGGATGCAATTGTGCAATAAAATATCCAGACCACTTTTTTTTCGGGCCGATACGGGAATACATGGGACACCCAGAATATCGGATAAGCGGTGGAAATCGATTTCCATGCCCCGCTTGTTGACGATATCCATCATATTGAACGCCAGAACCAATGGGCGATTCAATTCGATCAGCTGCAATGCCAGATACAGATTGCGTTGCAGACAGGATGCATCGATGACATCCACGATCACATCAACATCATCACTTAAAATAAAGTCTCGGGAGACTTTTTCTTCCATGGTGTAAGCATTTAAAGCATAGGTGCCGGGAAGATCAACCAGATGGATGGTCAAACCATGTTTACGGATGGCCCCTTCCACCTTTTCCACCGTTACTCCCGGCCAATTGGCAACTTTGAGATTGGCACCGGTATAAGCATTGAACAAGGTGGTCTTACCACAGTTTGGATTGCCGATAAATGCAATGGTCATCTGCTTTTCACTCATGCTTCCACCTCGATCCCTTTGCTGATATCCGCACCAATGGCCAATCGTGTTCCTCGAACCATGATCACCATGATCCCATCCCCTTTTTTCGTAATGACCTTCAATGGTGTATGCTCGATCAATCCCAATATGGATAAGCGTTGTTCCAATGCCGCATCCAGATGCAACTTGGATACATTGACGATCGCGCCGATCTTGCTTTGATTCAATGTCATGCACTTTTCTCCCTTTGTGCCTTGGCAACGATTTCATTTAAATGGCGATAGGTTCGAGCAAACAATGTGGCTGTTACCGTGACGGCGATCACATCACATACCGGTTCGGCCATAAAGACTGCCATCGCTTGATCATGGGTCAACAAAAGTGGCATGATATAGATCAATGGGATCAATAAGATCACCTTACGCAACACCGCCAGAAACAATGATGTTTTGGCATTGCCCATCGCAACGAACGTCTGCTGACACGCAACTTGGATACCAAAGATGCCGGAAACGGCCATATAGGTACGCAATGCAGCACTACCATAGTCCATCATGGTCGCATCATTGCTAAATAACATCACAAACAATTGTGGAGTAAATACCGAAATCGCCCAGATCAGCATGGAATAGCTCACACATAAGATCAAAAGCCATTTAAAATTGGCTTTGATCCGATCCACCCTTCCGGCACCCAGATTAAACGAAACGATGGGTTGGGACCCTTGCGTCAAGCCTTGCAACGGCAACATAGAAAATTGCATGACACTGCTTAAAATGGTCATCGCACCGACCGCCATGGTCCCACCATATTTCAATAATTGTGTATTGAAGCAGATGTTGATCGCCGCTTCGGTAAACTGCATGACAAAGGGGGATAATCCAAGCGCGATACATGGCAGCATGATCGATGGATCAAATCCAAAAAAGCGATGTTCCAAGCGCACATAGCTACGCCGGCTGCTTAAAAATACGATCACAAAAACACAGGATAACGCCTGAGAAATGATCGTTGCCCATGCGGCACCCGCTACACCCATATGGAATACAAAAATAAAAATCGGATCAAGAATGATATTGGCAATGGCACCGATCAAAACAGATAACATCCCGGTCGTGGCATACCCTTGTGCATTGATGAATGCATTCAACCCAAGGGCGCCTTGGACAAAAACGGTACCTAACGCATAAATACGCATGTATTCCCATGCATAACCAATGGTCGAATCATCCGCACCAATCAACAACAAGATGTCCCGACCAAAAAAGAGAATGAATATGGTCAAAATCAAGCCAAGGACGAATAAAACCACAAAAGAATTTCCTAAGATGCGCTGTGCCATTTCTTTTCGACCCCGACCTAATTCAATACTGGCCCGCGGGGCTGAACCAAACGACACCAATGCAGCAAAAGCGGATATACATAAAATAAACGGCATGCATACGCCCACACCGGTCAATGCCAATGTACCGATGCCTTCGATATGTCCGATATATGCGCGATCAACCACGTTATACAGCACATTGATCAATTGCGCGACAATGGCCGGTAAGGCCAGTTTGATGAGTAATTTCAACGGATCACCACTGGATAGATCCACTGCTTTGGATTCACTTGTCATATGCATCCTCCCTTATTGCGTTTGATGCAATCAAAACTAAACGAAAACGAATTAATGTTAATCCAAATGGATGATGGTTTCAATCCATTGACAAAAACCACCCGCTTGCCCTATGGGACAAGCGGGTGATTTTTGATCGACTATTCGATGGTGATCCCACCATTGCGTGAGGTTTCAGTGGGTTTTCTTAGGGATAATACCAAGTTGAAGCCGTCATACTTGGCAGTGACATCTGCAGAAGTGATACGTCGATCCACAGCAAAATGACGAGTCATATTGGGATAAATGCGTTCCTTATGGAGCAGTTCTCCATAGTTTTTTCGTTCGTTATCGGATGCGTGAGTGGCACAGACCACCAAATCTCCATCTTTAAGATCAACGTGGATCTCACCCTTGTTGAATCCAGGCAATTCAATATCGTAGATATAATATTGACTGGTCTGGTAGATATCGGCACGCATCAATGGTTTGACCACGTTGGCAAAATCCGGAAACTGTTCCATCATCTTGCGGAATGCATTGTTGAATTCATCAAAATAATTCATGGTTCTCTCCTTGTTTCATTCAATTGAAACAAACCCATTATACACAGTTTTTAGCAATCACATTACTAGAGTGCTAAATTCACATATTTTTCCACTATCCGATGCCGTGCCATTCCTGTTCTTTCTTGTAGGAATGCCTGTCATACCATGTACTCGATACAGCCGACATCCCACCATCGCAGACCAATGACATCCCGGTGATGTTTTTGGCCTTATCACCTAACAGAAATAATACGGCATCCGCCACGTCTTCCCCGCTGCCATAGCGGTTCAATGGGGTATGTTTGAGCAAACTGTCGAAGTGATAAGACGTTATCGGATCGACCGCTTTGACATATTGGACGATCTGCTCGGTCAGGATCGTTTTCGGGAAGCACCACGTTGCAACGGATATTCTGATTGCCATATTGCACGGCAACTTCTTTGGAAAGACAATTCAATGCAGCCTTGCAGGCACCATAGGCGGCTGCTCCATCCTCTGCGCCAAGGGAAGCCGTAGAACTGACATTAACGATCGATCCGCCACCGCCTTTGATCATATGCGGCAGTACATATTTCATCAACAGAAAATACCCGCGAAGATCGATACTGAAATGTTTGTCCCACAACTCGGCCGATGTGTCGATGATCTGCCCTTCCGGCGCTTGGAAATAGGCGCAATTGGCCAATAAGTCGATCCGTCCGAAATGGGCAATGGTCTTTTCGGCCAATGCGTTCAAGGACTGCTCATCGCCAAGATCGATGGGAATGAAGATGGCTTCTGCCCCAAGCGCACAGAGTTCTTCCGCGCGTTACGCGCCACTGGAATCTAAATCAGC
The DNA here is from genome assembly GCA_944327105.1 of uncultured Erysipelotrichaceae bacterium. GTDB lineage: Bacteria > Bacillota_I > Bacilli_A > Erysipelotrichales > Erysipelotrichaceae > CALVGN01. The sequence goes on from CALVGN010000002.1 coordinate 34,796, forward strand.
GACGACGACTTTAGCGCCATTTTCAGCTAATTTTTGGCGATTTGGGAACCGTTCCCGCCGGCGCCTTTGCCGGCAGCTAAGGAAACGATGGCAACTTTGTCTTTAAGTCAATAATCGATCCTGTTCACCCACCGATATGTGATCATCTGGAATAGATGCGATACATTCACGCTAAAGCAGACATATATCAAATACAATGGATAGATATATCATTTCACAAAGAATTCAAAAAATGGTTTAACCATAATGGTTAAACCAGATGCATCCCAAAACTGACCAATACGACAATACCGAGAATGATGCGATAATAGCCAAACACAGTAAAGTCATGCTTGCGAATGTATCCCATCAAAAAGCGGATCACCACAATCGAAGTGATAAACGCCACGACCATTCCTGTCAATAAAATCATCGCTTCACTGGTGGTAAACACCAAACCAAACTTGATCAATTTGAGCAAGGAGGCACCAAACATGACCGGTATGGCCAGAAAAAACGTGAATTCTGCAGCGACTGAACGGGATACTCCCAGCATCAATGCCCCGACGATGGTTGCACCAGAGCGGCTGGTTCCCGGGAATATGGCCGCAATCAACTGGAAAATCCCAATAATCAATACCGTTTTGTAATCCAGTGCTTCCAATGATGCAACCAACGGCGTCTTGTGTTTTTGGATCCGCTCCACGATGATAAATGCCACACCAAACACGATCAATGCCAGTGCAACCACCACATAGTTATAGAACAATTCCTCCAACACCTCATCAAGCAACAATCCAACGATCGCTGCCGGCACACAGGCCACCAGTATTTTCAACCATAAATCAAAAATCGGTTTTTTGACGTGGGATAACCATCCACTTTGAGTCAATGGCGTATCGGTGGTTTTAGCAAACGGCCAGATCTGCTTAAAATACAAAACCACCACCGCTAAAATCGCGCCCAGCTGGATCACCACTTCAAACATGGAATAGAAATCGTCTGAAACATTCAGTGGCATGATTTCGTTGAGCAATATCATATGTCCGGTACTGGAGATCGGCAACCACTCGGTAATACCTTCCACCAGACCAAAAAAAATGGCTTGGATCAATTCGAGCATAACTGCTTCCTTTCTGATACAAGCCATTATTGTACGGATTCTTCTACTTCACTTCAACTGTTTCACAAAAACGTTGATACGCATGTTCGATCGTATCGACCGCAAAATCCAAGCCACGGTCGGTATTGATCAGTAAATCAAAGTTATACACGGCGCCCCATTTGTAACCAGTGAAATATTCATAGTAGCCGCTGCGCTTTTTATCCATTTTTTTGACATAGGCGCGGTAATCATTGGTCTCGACGCCGTATTCTTCCTTGACCCGCTGGATGCGTCGATCCAATGATCCGTAGCAATACACTTTCAACGCCACTTCATTGGGCAAGATATAGTCAGCACAGCGTCCGACGATGATACAAGGCTTTTGTGCCGCCTCACGAATGACTTCGCTTTGGGCAATGAACACCTGATCGCTCAGTGGTACGGCCAATCCGTTGCCGGCCAGTCCCAGATCGAAATTTGCAAAGAAACCATGGGTTTCCCGTGATTCGATATCTTTGATGTACTCTTTGCTCAAGCCGGTCACTTTGGCCGTTTCCTCGATGATCTTTTTATCATAGAGCGGTAGATTGAGCTTTTCGGAAAGCTTTTCGGCAATCAAATGACCGCCTGATCCGTATTGACGTCCGATAACGATGACCATATGTTCTATCCTCCTTGAAACGTTGATCTCTACTTTTATTTTAATACGAAATGACAATCATGCGCGTTTGTTTTCACATCATCGCATTTTTGTTTCATCAATGGTTCAAGCCATTTAAAAAGGTGATGTGTGAAACATCACCTGGTTGAACCATACGATCAATAGTTTTCGACCAATACCTGGAAGTAGCTTTGAGCATGGTGGCAGACCGGGCATTCAGCCGGTGCGGATTTGCCGACCACAACATGACCGCAATTGCGGCATTCCCAAACGACTTCGTCGTCTTTTTCAAAAACTTTCTTGGTTTCGACATTGCTTAACAGTTTGTTGTAGCGTTCTTCATGACGTTTTTCGATCGCGCCGACGCCTTCAAACTGAGCAGCCAGTTCGTCAAAGCCTTCTTCACGGGCTTCTTTGGCCATGCGCGCATACATGTCGGTCCATTCGAAGTTTTCACCGGCCGCAGCATCCTTGAGGTTTTCGCTGGTCGTGGGGACGGCACCGCCATGCAATGCTTTGAACCATAATTCAGCATGTTCCTTTTCATTGGCAGCGGTTTCGGTGAAGATGGCAGCAATCTGTTCGTAGCCTTCTTTTTTGGCTTTTGAAGCATAGAACGTGTACTTGTTGCGTGCTTGAGATTCACCGGCAAATGCTTCTTTCAGATTGGCTTCGGTTTTGGTACCTTTCAAATCTTTCATGTGTGTTCCTCCTTGCTTGATTTGAATCTTGATTTGAATATGGTTGAACCATCGTTTAATGATGGTTGGATCGATAGATCAATGCTTTGATGTAGGTAAAGGATGCAATGGTCAAACCAATGCCAAATGCCCAACAGCACAGTGTCATGAACCAGTCAAAGTGCGAAATATAGGCATTGGCAACGATCAATATGGCCAATAACAATAATAAAACGGTTTTGGTGATCAGCCGGCCTTTGGACTCGGAAGCATTGAGTTCATCTTTACCGATCCATTCGTCTAATTTGACCGGGATCTGGCTGCAGGTGGATAAAAATGAGCGAAATCGCCATTCCATCAATGCATAGACCAATAAAGCCAATAGTGGTCCAACCACCATCAAATGGGGATATTTTTCATACGAGAGGGACATCACCAATACCGCCAATGCCAGGGCGATGAAAAAGCGCTGGGCATAGATGGTATACGTCTTAGTGTCGACGGTGGTGATCACATAGGCTTTTTTGAAGATCACATCGTAATAGATCGCTCTGTTTTTTTTGTCGCGATAAATATGCATCCCCCTTAACGGTGGGGTTTGATTTTTGTTGGAACTGGGATTGCGTTGAATCATCATAATGTCGAAAACACCTCGTCTCAAAACCATTATAGCAAGTTATGGTCAAACCATGGCATATAATAGTTTTATGAAATATCAATGGATGGTTGCAACCAATATCTATTTGAAGAAACATCTGGGTATCGCTATCCCGATGGCGCTGATCTTATTATGGCTGACCCGCTTGTTTTATGTTTCGTTTGCATTGCAGATCATCATCCTTTTATGGTTCAAACCATGGCATGCAGTGGTATTGACCATTCTCAGTGCGCTTGGATTTTTATTATTGACCATAATTCGGGATAAGATCAATGCCCCACGTCCCTATGAATTACTCAAGATCACCCCAGTCATGCCCAAAGATACCAACGGGCACTCGTTTCCATCCCGGCATACATTTTCTGCGGTATTGATCCTTGGTAATTGGATATTGATCCATGGTTTGACCACCAGTAGCTGGATGGTTCCGGTCATCGGGCTTCATGTGGTTTTAACCATCTATATCATGATTTCTCGTGTATTGCTGACATTGCATTTTCCCAAAGATATCCTGGCTGGGTTATTATCCGGCATATTCTGGGTCATGGTTGAAACCCGGATATTATCGTGCTTTTAACCATGCAATCCTTGCGCTTGTCGACCCATATGTTCGACCACGATGTCATAGATGGTGCCATAATCGGCACATAATTCCAATACCTTCCAGGGAACATTGGTATGGAAATGGACTTTGATCAATTCATCATCCCCAACGACCAACAAACAATCTCCTTCGATATTCTCCATGATGGCATCATGGATGACATCTTCATCCAGGTTTTCCCCTTCGATCAGCAATTGGGTATCATAGGCATAATTCAATTCTTCCATTCTTTCTCTCCTTATGGTTTGACCATGGTTATATCGAAAACAGTTTACGGATGGTACAAACACATCCGTTTTCATTATTGGTTTTATCCGTGATATAAGCTGCTTTGGCTTTCAGGTTATCCGTGGCATTTTTCATGGCAAAACCATGGCTGACCGATTCGATCATGGTCAGATCATTATCCTGATCCCCGAATGCCATGCATTGCTCCTTGGTCAAACCATAGTAAGCCATGATTTCTTTTAATGTATTCCCCTTGGATACCCCTTTGGGATTAAAATCTACCCATTGATCACCCGCAACGACCACATCCATGGTCGCACCAAGATATTTCAATGGTTCATAGATCGTATTTCGGGAATCACGCCATGCAAATGCCGAAACTTTGAATACATCATCATTCAATTCATCCAATGAATCCAATTTGATCGCATCATAATAAACGCGGATATGATCAAAGAATTGGGGATCATCGCTATCCATGACATATCCATGGTCCAAACCACTCATCACCGATGGGATCGATAATGGTTTCAATGCATCGATCACCTGATGAATACATGATCGATCCAGATAATGCTGCACTATGGTCGAACCACGATCCACCACGATCCCGCCATTTTCCGCCATCAATACGAATCGATCCACGTAATCCTTAAAATCCCGTTTTAGTGCCATCAATGATCGACCGGAAGCAATGATGATCTTGATATTTTTCTTTAACAACGCATCCATGGTCAAACCAAAATCATGTGGAAATTCCTTTTGATCATTGACCAATGTGCCGTCGATATCCAATGCGATCAATCGGATATCATTCACGTTTATATCCTGCATACAATCAGTATACCCTTTCTCTTTGATTTAATCATTTACTTTATGGTCCAACCATGTATAATAAATCTCGCGTTACGGGACTTTGACAAAATCCAACCCTATAAATAATCCAAAAATAGAAAAGAAGCTCGATTTTATCGAGTTTTTTTATTGTCAAGTCAAAAAATTTTTGCGTTCTTAATGTTCTTAATCGTTCTTAATATGGTATAATAAGGCCATGTAT
>CALVGN010000003.1 GCA_944327105.1 uncultured Erysipelotrichaceae bacterium
CGGATTGAGCATTTCTTTATTCAGTCGAATACAGGTAAGATGCTGATTGATGTATGCCCCATGATCGGCAATTTCCTTAGTCACAACACCTGTCCTTCCCAAATCTGCCGTAATACTAATAAGTAAATCACCCTCTTGGACTTTGGTGCGCTTTGCTTCGGCATTATCAGGAGCATTGATAGGCTGCATGTTATCAATAGAAATGCGACAATCTTTTACATTCTTGATAGTGATAAACCATTCGCTACCATTGTCCACACAATATTGCGCCCAACCACGGGAACCGGATGTCAAAAACTCAATATGTTCTGAGAGCTGGCTAATCGGATAGCTATTTGGATTCGATTTCGGATCCCCAAACATCTCGATAAATCGGGCTTTAATTAGTTCATCCAACTTTTCGAGTTCCATCTGGCGTGCATTGATAATCTCTTCTAATCGTGTTAGAACCTCTGCAATCTTATTCTGTTCAGATAAATCAGGGACAAATAATTGCAACTTGTTTAGTTCTTTTGCTGAAAGATGTTTAACTGTAACAAACGCAGTTTTTTGTTCGATTTTTTTAGCGCCTTCGACAAAGCAAAACGAATATACTCTTCATTTGTTCCACTTCTTGCAGTTATTTTACACACTCGCTGATTCAGTAGTGCCTCGTTACTTTTCCAGCGAGCGATATTAAATTCACCGTCCATCCCTATAAGGAGATCACCCGATGTCAGTATATACTCCTGTGGATAATCTCCTGAATAATAAGTTTCGGAATATCCTCTTTTCACATCTCTTATTCGAACCAATGGTGTGTATGCTGGGTCTTCGGTAAAATATCTTGAATCAAATGCATATCCAAATTGAATGTCATATATATCAGATAATTTTTTCATCAATTTATCTCTACAAACCCGAATTTATAATTCACGCGATATATTTTCTATGTGATTCTCTGACGTTATTTTGATTTACCATTGCGTAATGCATCGTTGTATCTATTTGAGAATGTCCTAACAAAGTCTGAACTTGTTCTATTGGCATTCCTTTATCAATGGCCTTTGTTGCCATAGTTCTTCTAAATTTGTGTGGATGAACTTTATTAATACCCAGTTTTCTTCCCAATTGTCTTAACCTTATTTCAACCCCACTGATATTCAATCTATTGTGTGGTTCATCTAACGAGACAAACAGAGCTTGATTTGAATCGTTTCTAGAATTTAAATAATTTTTTAAGTGAATCTTGGTTCTTGCATCGAAATAAACTGGTCTTTCTTTATTACCTTTGCCAAATACAATACATTCTCTATTTTCAAAATCAAGATCATTATTGTTCAATTTAACTAGTTCGCCAACTCTCATACCAGTAGAAGCCAACATATCGATTATCGCTAAATCTCTAAGACAATTACAGTTGTCTCTTAATAATTCTAAGGTTTCATCAGAGTATGTATCTTTTATGATTTTATCGGTTTTAATCTTATGAATTCTTTTCATCGGACTTTTTAGAATATAGTTTTCCTCTTCTAGCCATGAGAAGAAACTACTTAAATTACGCTGATATTATCAACGCTGGCTTTAGAACAATTATTGATTTTCTGATAATCCGATAAATACGTTCTCAAATCATCAGTTGTCATATGAGTAATTGATTTATTCATTGTGGAATTCAGCATTAGTAATGTTGATTTATAGTATTTTGTGGTTCTATAACTACAACCTTCTACTTCTCTAGCAGAAATAAACCTTCTGATTAATTCCTCGTTTGAATATTCACTAATCTTTGTATTCTGCTTTGGAATAAACTCAATTCCCTCTAGACAACGATTTAAAACATTGTCTAACACTTTCATTTGAGGGTTATCCAAATAATTCAATAAGGACTGTTTAATTTCAGTAATGATTTCTGTTTTCATGTTAATAACCTCCGTTACCAACATCCCTACATCCATCTTTTCATTTATCCAAAGTATTTCTGCGTTAAACTATCAAATAATTGCTGCGTTTTTTTTAAAGATTTATGTACAGCTAATTTTGATTTATCTACCTGTTTCACAAAGTCACAATACTGCTTTTGCAATTCTAAAGGAGGGCAAATAAATTTAACTGATTTCAACTCACTCATGGAAGGCATATTGGGAATTCCACTTCCTCTGCTAAATCCAAATAATATCTCTTGTATTTCTTGTCCTCTGAATTGTTGTATAAAGAAAGTATTCATCATTATATTTTGATTTAATGACAACTTCAATAAAGCTTGATTAATAATGCCTTCTTTTGCATCTTCTGGCACTTCAGCAATACGACCTAATGTCACACCCGAACAGCTGATTATCAAATCTCCTGGGATAACTTTAAATCCAATCATATTCTCATATTTTTCTTTTGTAATATAATATTTTGCATATTCAAAATCATTATGAATTGCATGTCTTTGTTCATATACTAAATATCCTTCATCAACAAAATCATCCTTTTTAAGTGATCCTCCAAATGGTCCCCTCTTTATCGAATTCTTATCATCACGAACAAACTCAAGTAATGTTTTCATATCAAACTTACCATCATGTATGCTACCAAACATCTCGATAAATCGGGCTTTGACTATCTTTTCATAGTTCTCTAGTTCTTTTTTATAAGCTTTTAGAAGACTCTTTATAGAATCTAATTTATGAGCAATTTGATTTTGTTCTTCTATATCAGGAACATTTATCTCTATTTTATTTAACCCCTCAAGCGTAATGGCTTTTTGTGTTGCGCCAGAGCAATATTTATCTTTTTGATACAAAAAAGTCTTACTTTTCAATAAATGGTATAAACATTTTTTATTTAATATACCTTTTTTAGGTGCTACAGAGAAAAACCCAGTAGAGTATATATTTACAGCTAACTCTTGATTTATCAGCAATACTTTATTGGTACCTTGCATTTTAGCAAATAATATACTCTTATCATCTGTTATCAAATTTGCTCTTGACGGTTTTGAATCATACGTGACTATTTCAATTTGATTTTGATCAATATAATCTACATCAACAGCCCCTGTACTTATATATTTTTTAAAACCATCATATTTTTTACATGAATTTCCAGTTATATCAACGCATTCTATAAACTTCATAGTTTATATCGCTAAACCCGAATTTATCACTCGGATCCTTCCTCCTTTCTATCCTTTTAGAAGAACTTTAAGTTCTTCCAAATTCTTGTCAATTTCTTTATTTAGTTCTTCAATATCCGCAAGTATTTCGCTAGTAGGCGGGTATTCTACTTTTTCATAGACAACTTCTTTATATTTATTGATCGAAAGATCATAATCGTTATCTACTATTTCTTTTTTGTCGACCAAGAAACTCTGGTCAGTTCTCTTACGCTCTACTTCTTTATCCAAATGACTAAATCTTTCAATAATATCCGGGATATCATTGTCATCGATTTTCGTCCTCTTATCGTCTAAAGAATAGCCATCTGCTTTCATATCATAAAACCAAATTTTATCAGTTCCACCATGACCTGTTTTAGTAAATATCAATATACCTGTTGAAACACCGGCATAAGGTTTAAAAACACCTGAAGGCATCGAAATGACCGCTTCTAATCGATTATCTTCAATGATTGCTTTTCTAATTTGCTTATGCGCATTACTAGACCCAAACAATACACCATCCGGAACGATACATGCACATCTTCCGCCAATCTTTAACATTCTTATAAATAAAGCTAAAAAGAGCAGTTCCGTTTTTTTTGTTTTCGCAACTTTCAATAAATTAGCAGATACAGAATCAGCATCCAACGATCCTTTGAACGGTGGATTAGCAAGTATCAACGAATATTTGTCTGTATCAATATTTTGATCAGACAAACTATCTCGGTATTCGATGAATGGAAATTCCACACCATGTGTCATCATATTCATAGCACCAATACGAAGCATCGTTCTGTCCGTATCAAATCCATAGAACATATGAGTCATATAGTGTTCTCTATTTTCTTTATTCATCAATATATCGTTTCGATATTTCTCCATTAGATAATCGCTCGCTCCTACCAAAAAACCACATGTGCCACATGCAGGATCACAAATAGTCTCGTAGGGCGATGGTTTCATCAAATCAACCATCATGCGAATAATATGTCTAGGGGTTCTGAATTGGCCATTTCTCCCTGCAGTCGAGATTTTAGACAGTAGATATTCATAGACATCCCCACGAATATCAATTTCGTTCGATTTACCCATCAACTCGTAAATATCGTCCAATGATCCTACAACTTTAGATAATACTAATGGTGTTGGTAATTTAAATATTGCGTCATCCATATATTTTGAATACGCACTATTCTTATCAGAATGTAAATTCTTAATAAATGGAAAAACCCAATCTTGAACCAATTCATATATTTTATTCGCCGGTAGGTCTCTGAATGTTGACCATTTTAATAGTTTTCCTTCTATGGTTCTTTCGCCAATTCTAACTTGGTCTGAAAATATGCTTTTGAAAGGCAAACCTAACAAGCTACATTCTTTTTCATTTTTGTTATCTACATCATCCAAATCATGGATAAACATTAAGTATGTGATTTGTTCAATCACTTCAAGAGGATTGGTCAACCCACCAGCAGCAAACACATCCCATAGATTATCAATTTTGTTTCTCAATTCACCTGTAATCATTATTTATTCTCCCCATTCCATACATATGATGTATATCTTCCACCACTTATTTTTATGATTTCTTTTTTACGTAATAATTCAGCAAGTGCTCGTTGAATAGTAGTTTCACTTACATCTGGACATTTTTCCATAATTTCGTTCTTTGTGATTTTACCAATATGTTTTTTTATCACTTCACGAACTCTATCCGGTTTACTCATTTCATATGCAATCAACGTTTGTACACGACTAGAAAATTCCTTATACGCAGCGATTACCACTCCAAGATAATATTCTACAAATGGCTCATAGTCGTTTTCGTTCTCATGCCATCCATAAGAACTAGTTTGCAACGTGTTATAATACGCATCCTTAGATCGTTCGATCAACTTTTCTATACTTATATATTTTCCAACTATATAGCCAGACTTATATAGAAGAAGCAAAGTAAGAAGACGACTCATTCTTCCATTTCCATCATTAAAAGGATGAATACATAAGAAATCCAATATAAACATCGGCATTAGTATCAGCGGGTCGATACCCTCGTTTATGGCATCATTATATGCATTACACATATTTGTCACAGCCTGTGGTGTCGCCCAAGCTTCAATTGGTTGAAATCTAATCCGTTGATTACCAAAAGAATCTATTTCCGCGATTATATTATTAGATGATTTAAATTCCCCTCCAAAATCCGATCGGTTAAATTTGTATAAATCCCCATGCAGCTGAAGAAAGTAGTTTGCGTTAATTGGAATATAATCATAACTTTCATGAATTGTATTTAAAACATCACGATAACCCGCTATTTCCTTTTCATTTCTATTTCTAGGCATCGTTTTGTCCATAACAAGTTTCTTCAAGCGATCATTCGAAGTAATAATCCCTTCAATCTTATTCGAAGCTTCTGTACTTTGTATTTTAGCGACTTCCAGTAAATCCACTAATTTATCGGAATTGGATTCTATAAATAAATTTTGTTCTCCTTTATATTCATGAATTAAAGTCAAAAGCGACACTATATCTGGCGTTAATAATTTTTTCCAATTTTCTTTGTATTCAAAAAATTTCATTTGATCTCCTAGTTTTCTTATCATCATTCTAATTTGAATTTCATCATATTTCAATTTAATTTAGTCATTTAGCCAAAAATGACTAAATTAAATTCATTTTTGACTAAATTGAAATCAGTTCAATCAAAAAACTTTTAATATTTCTCTGTGTAATATCACCACCTCATCGTGGAATGATAAGCTTAGTTTTTGCAACTGAAACCTTTATACCCCGATAGACATTGTTCACCAAACACAAGAAGTATTATTCTTTACACACCTACCGTCGGTGTACACACAAATACGCGAAATACACTTGTGAAAAATAGTGAAAGTAATTATTGAATTTTTAACTACGATTCCTATAATCAATCTAGTAGACCAGTCGTCTATAAGAAAGGAAGGAAAACAATGAAAAAATTTGCAGCTGCCTTGCTAGCATTGGTCATGGTTGCCGGTTGTTCATCAACAACAGGAACGACCACGACCACACCAAGCAGTGAAGGTAGCATGACTGCCGGTACGTATACAGCGACCGGCAGCGGGTATCATGGTGATATCACCATCGAAGTGACGGTGGATGAAACCAGTATCACCGCCATCAATGTCGTTGAAGAAAACGAGACCGAGGGAATCGGTAAAGATGCGTTACCGACATTGGTCAATGAAGCACTCACCAATCAGGTCGCACCGGTCGAAGCCGTCAGTGGTGCAACCATGACCAGTGATGGTTTCAATACGGCATTATTGGATGCTCTGACCCAAGCCGGTGCAGATTTGGATGCGTTTGCAGCCAATGGTGAAACCACAGAAACGACAGATAAGCAAGAAGTAGAAGAAACCACGGATGTTGTGGTGGTTGGTGCAGGTGGAGCCGGCTTGACCGCTGCATTGACTGCACAACAAAATGGCAAGTCTGTCATCTTATTGGAAAAAATGGGTGTTGCCGGTGGTGCCACCAGCATGGCCGGTGGTGGAACCACCGCAACGGGTAGTGAATGGCAAAAAGAAGATGGCTATGAAGATTCCCCAGAATCCTTGAAAGCCGATATGTTAGCCAATGGTCATAACCACAATGATGAAGCCACATTGGATATTTTCGTCAATACCGTGGGCAATGCCTTTGACTGGCTGACCTCACCCGAAGGTGGCAATGTCGAATATTCCCATAAGGAAGGTGGATCCCGTACTTATTCCGCCACCGGTCGTGGTGCACAGGTCGTTGCCACATTAAGTGATGGTTTCACGAGTGGTGGCGGTACATTATTGACCAATACCCCGGCAACGGAATTATTGGTTGAAGATGGCAAGGTCTGTGGTGTCAAAGCCGAAAGTGATGATACCCTTTATACCATTCATGCCGATTCGGTGATCTTAGCCACTGGTGGATTTGGTGCCAATGATGAAATGGTACCGGAAGAATACAAACAATTTGTGTACGCCGGTGCTGCTGGTGCCACCGGCGATGGTATCACCATGGCTCAAGCAGTGGATGCCGATCTGATCAATATGGAATTCGTCAATACCCAACCCAATTCCATGATCTTACCAAGCGGTTTAGGTCAATATACCAACCCGGGTGTTGGGGCTGCTTATGGTGTAGGCAGTGCATTCTTAGTCAATACCGACGGTGTTCGTTTCACCAATGAAAGCGGAAACGCCTGGGATCTGATGCAAGCCATGAAGCAGAATGAAACCCAATATCTGATCATGGATCAAGCCAGCTTCGATGCCTTCAATACCTCTATGGAAAACGCCAAGATTTACACTGCTGAAGATGTTGAAACCTGGTTAGCCAATGATGGTGAAGGGGAACCATTCATGGTTCAAGCGAACGACTTAGCTGAATTGGGTGAAAAATTAGGAACACCTGAAGGTGCTTTGGAAGCAACCGTTGAACAATTCAATGCCGATGCAGCCAATGGAACCGATAGCTATGGTCGTACCATCAATGCACCAATCAGTGAGGAAGGTCCTTATTACGCATTGGAATTGGTGATCCGCTACTATGCCTCTTTGGGTGGCTTGCATATCAATGAAAACATGCAGGTCCTCAATACAAGCCAAGAACCGATCGAAGGCTTATATGCTGCCGGTGAAGTCGTTGGCGGATTAGAAGGCGATGTCTACTACGGTGGTAGCTTGTTTGGATGGGCAATGACCAGTGGTCATAATGCCGGTTTAGCTGTCAGCGGTGTCGATATCTACGCTGAATAATGGATTCAATTGACGGTTTATATTCCATCACTTTTTAAAACGATTCATTCCCTTTTTCACGTGAAACGCATATAAACCGAAATTGAAAACGATCCTGTGTCATGCATACACAGGATCGTTTTTTCATTACTAATCAATGGTTACCATCAAAAGAAGAAATGATGCGTTGCAATGGAATACGATCACTCTCATTGATCGGGCGTAATACTCTAGCCGGATTGCCCACAGCAACAACCCCTTCGGGGATGTCTTTGGTGACCACACTGCCTGCACCAATGACGGTATTATCACCAATGCTCACGCCTGGGCAGATCGTGCAATTAGCGCCGATCCATACGTTTTTACCGATCGTGATGGGTTTGCTAGTGGAAATACCTTCCCCTCTTTGGGATGGATCCAATGCATGGCCGGCGCAGGCCAATACACAACCTGGTGCGATAAAACAATTTTCTCCAAGATCTACCCGGGATGTATCCAAAATCACCACATTGTAGTTAATGATGGTCAAACCATGGGTATGGATGTTGAAACCATAATCACAATGAAAGGAAGGTTCAATAAACGTCAATGGATGACAGGTCCCCAACAATTCTTGAAGAATAGATTGGCGTTTTTCACCATCATCCACAGTGGTTTGGTTATATTGAGAACACAATAATTTGGCTTTACGTTGCAACGATGAGGGAATCGCATCGTATGCACTGATATAACCATTGGGATCATTCATCAATTCGTCCAATTTCATTTCATCACCTCAATGGTATCGATTATATACAAACTGGTTCAACCATCGGATTATAATGGTATTACCATGAACAAAAAAGAAACCATCATCCGCACTGCCATGCGCCTGTTCAGTGAAAAAGGATATTACGGTATGGGATTAAACGAATTACTGACTTTAAGTGAAGTTCCCAAAGGCAGTTTCTATTACTATTTCCCCCAAGGGAAGAAACAACTGTTGCAAGAAACATTGGATTATTGCTACAACGACATGAAATCCATGTGGCACAGATCATTATTCCTCATGGATTCCATCGAAGATATCTTTTTGACCATGATCGATGTTTTGGCAAATGAAATAAAGGATCACCGTTATTTCGATTCATTGACCATGACCATGCTTTCCATTGAAAGTGTATATCTGGATGAAGAGATCAATCAAAAATGTGCCCAGCTTTATAATGATTGGAAAAACGAATATACCCTGCAATTTGAAAAACGTGGTTATGACCATGAAAGCGCCACGATGAAAAGTCAGGCCGTATTTTCCTTGATCCATGGCTCGATGTTATCGAGCTGGATCAAGCAAGATAATACGGACCTGTTAGATGCCAAGAAAGCACTGCCAATGATCATCCATGGTTAAACCATAACAAAAGAGGATGCAGCGATCCTCTTTTGTTTTCATTATAATTTCGAAACAAACAATGCCCGAATGGCATTCAATACCGCCAATACCATCACACCGACATCAGCAAAGATGGCCAACCACATATTGGCAATACCCAATGCACCCAGAACCAAACAGACCAGTTTGATCCCGATGGCAAAGACAATGTTTTCATAAACGATCGCTAAAGTCTTTCTCGAAATGCGAATGGCCTTACTGATTTTTAACGGATCATCATCCATCAATACGATATCCGCCGCTTCGATCGCCGCATCGCTTCCCATGGCACCCATTGCAATACCGATATCCGCACGTCCCAATACCGGTGCATCGTTGATGCCATCGCCAACAAATGCGAGTTTACCCTCTTGCTGCTCACTTAACAGCGTTTCGACCTTGTTGACTTTATCACCCGGCAGTAATTCACTGTAAACTTGGTCCAAACCAAGTTGTTTCGCAACATTGTCGGCGACTTTGCGATTGTCTCCGGTCAACATCACCGTCTTTTTGATACCGGATTGTTTCAAGGCCGTAATGGCTTGCTTGGCAGTGGGTTTGATACGATCAGAGATGACAATGTGGCCTTGATAGGTTCCATCAATGGCAATATGGATGATGGTTCCTACACTGTGACAATCGATGTAATCAATATTTTTAGAAACCATCAACTTGCTGTTGCCAACGGCCACTTCGTGTCCGTCTACCACAGCAACGATGCCATTACCACTGGTTTCATGCAGTTGGGATACCCGGCAACGATCGATGGTTTGACCATAGGCTTTCTGGATACTTTTGGATATGGGATGATTGGACGCACTTTCTGCCAATGCGGCATATTCCAATAATTGATCGGCATCCATCGTATTGTGATGAATGGCATTGACTTCAAATACGCCTTCGGTCAACGTACCGGTTTTATCAAACACCACCGTATTGACCTTGGATAAGGTTTCCAAATAGTTGCTGCCTTTGACCAATACCCCGGCTTTGGATGCACCACCGATCCCGGCAAAGAAACTCAACGGTATGGAAATCACCAATGCACATGGGCAGGAAATCACTAAAAACGTCAAGGCACGGTAGATCCATTGATGCCACAAAGGGTCTCCTGATCCAACCATTAATGTAAATAATGGCGGAACCACAGCCAGAAATAGCGCCGAGATACATACTGTGGGGGTATAAATTTTGGCAAACTTGCTGATGAAATCTTCACTGCGGGATTTACGACTGGAGGCATTTTCCACCAAATCGAGAATCTTCGATACGGTGGACTCACCAAAGGCTTTGGTGGTTTTGATATGCAAGACGCCATCCATATCGATACAACCGCTGATCACTTCATCATCGATACCGACCTCTCGTGGTAACGATTCACCGGTCAATGCGGCAGTATTAAGTGCCGCATTGCCATCGATGATCACACCGTCGATTGGTACTTTTTCACCAGGTTGGACCACGATGACCGTTCCGACTTCGACCTCATCTGGATCGACGGTTTCTAATTTTCCGTCGATCTCGATGTGGGCATAGTCGGGACGGATATCCATCAATTCGGATATATTGCGGCGACTTTTTCCAACGGCGTAACTTTGAAACCATTCACCGATCTGATAAAACAGCATGACGGCGATCGCTTCGGTATAATCCCCACTTTGTTCCATAATGGCCAAACCAATGGCACCGACGGTGGCCACGGCCATTAAGAAGCATTCATCAAATACCTGACCGTTGATGATACCTTTGATGGCTTTGATCAAAATATCATAACCAACAACCAAATACGGAATCATAAACAGGATAAACCGGACGATGCCAGTGGATGGAATCAACGATGCTACGATGAACAAACCCACGGATGCGATGATGCGAATTAACATCTTTTTCTGTTTCTTGCTCATACGCTATACTCCTTTTTATGACAATGGTTAAACCATTCATTCAATGGTTTATAGATAGATTTCACAATCGTCTTCAACTTTTTTGCAATTTTTGACAACGTTGGCCATCACAGTTTTGGGATCGACACCATCTTCGAAATCCACGATCATTTTCAATGTCATAAAATTGACAGTACAGTCTTTGACACCGTCGGTATGTTTAGCGGCATCTTCCATTTTGTTGGCACAATTTGCGCAATCGACTTCGATCTTGTACGTTTTCTTCATAATGTTCTCCTTTTAACAATTAAACATTTATTTAATTGTTTAATTGTAGTTTAGTTGTATTTCGCGATGATGTCAACGGGTTATCGACTCAAAAATCACGAAAATGATTGAAGTTGTAGGAGGTGGTTAAACCATGGTATCCTGCTCATTGGTTTAACCACTTGCATCCGTTGGTAAAATAATACATAGAGCACTAGGAGAATGTTCAATGTCTGTTTCTACACCACATACCCATGGTCAAACCATCGAAAACTTCATCGACAAGATTCCATCATTTGATGATTTCGGTAAAATCGCTGCAATCTTCAAACAACTGGAAGATCCCAATCGCTTACGTATCTTTTGGATCCTTTGCCACTCTGAGGAATGTGTGACCAATATCGGCTATATCATGAAAATGTCCAATCCAGCGGTTTCCCATCACTTACGTTTATTGAAGTCAGCGGATCTGATCACCAGTGATCGGAAAGGAAAAGAAGTTTATTACAAAGCCTGCAATACACCGTTGGTTCATCAATTACATGATGTAATGGAAGATGTCTTACGTATTGCTTGTCCGTTTGGCAATGAACACATTCTGTGAATTCCATCACATTGGTGGTTTACACCACCCGATTCCGTGCTACACTAATCCTTGCATAGAATAAATCTTCAGGGGTGAGTGAAATTCTCTACTGGCGGTATACTCCGCGACTCCCATGGTGCAACCATGGGACTGAATCGGTGAAACTCCGATAGCAACGGTATAGTCCGGATGAAAGAAGGTTGTCTTGATTTTCTTTTAAGCAACGTGCCTTGATCTTATTCTAGGCACGTTTTCTGTTTAAAGGAGGAATCAGACATGAATACCAGAAAACTAACAACGATCGCCATCATGAGTGCCTTAGCCACCATCTTGGCCGTCACCATCCACTTCCCCATCATCCCACTTGTTTCCTTTTTGGAATTTGAACCCAAGGGAGTGATCCTGGCCATTTTAGGCTTTGTGTATGGACCATTATCCGTGCTTGCGGCAAGCTGCGTCTGTGCGGTATTGGAAGTATTATTCCTTGGTGGGACCATTTTGGATATGTTGATGAACGTGATCGCCAACTGTTCATTTGCATTGGTGGCCGCTTTGGTTTACAAGAAGCTGCACACCCAAAAAGGCGCTTACATTTCTTTAGCCATCGGTGTAGTTACCGTGGTCATTACCATGAGCATCTGGAATTACATCATCACTCCGATCTACTATGGCATGCCGCGCTCAGCCGTGGCGGAGTTATTGATCCCTGGGATCATGCCATTTAATTTGATCAAATATGGCGTGGATGCATTGATTGTGGTGTATTTATACAAACCAGTGGTAAGCTTTTTACGGAAGAACCATATGGCCGATGCGTCGAGCCATGCTGACGCTTCCAATAAACCATGGATCGGTATCGCCTTATTTGTGATCGCATCCGCCATTGCGATTTTCTTAGCTTATAACAGCATCATTTAATTCAAAAAAAAAAGGAGCATCGACATTATCATGAAAAACATGACATTTGAAAAAGCCAGTGAGATTTTATGGAATAAATTGGGAGATCACAAGATCGCTCAGATCGCCGCATCGTATCAGGACACCCCTTCGATCCGCACGATTTCCGCGATCATGTATGATCATCGGATCTTTTTCAAAACCGACAAGAATTTCGATAAAACCAAGCAATTATTGGCCAATCCGAAAATCGCGATCGCGTTTTACTCGGTTTACATCCAAGGGCATGTGATCAACCACGGATTGGTCGTGGATGAACCGGGGCGTGTGTTTGAACAGAAATACAAAGAACTGTTCTGGCAGTCCTATAATGCCTATTCCCACGAGGATACCGAGATATTGATCGAAGTGATCCCTGAATCCGTGGAAATCTGGGACGAAGACGAAAATCGTATGGCTTATCAGATTTTGATGGATTTTGATAAGCAAACTGCACAGTATATTCCCTACGATACACACCAATAATCCTGAGATACATACACCAATAATATAAATCCATAAATTTATACAAAATTATGGATACTTCGGCATTCATGTATAAACAAGGATATTGAATATCAAGAATCCAGAATAAAAAGTACCCTTCTAAAAAAAGTTGTCCGGAAAAGATTTGTTTACGAGGTTCTGGAATGTGAAGAGATTGTAAGGTTTTTAAGTATGTGGTGTCCTTTCGCTTTTGATTCTCTCATTTGGTATTGAAATAATCATTTCAAAATTTATTTGTTTGCTCGGAAATTACACGTTATACATAAAATCCCGGATACTGTCCGGGATTTTCATTACTTTGAATTTACTAAATACACACTGCATGAAATCGGAGAAACTTCAACATCCGTCAATCCACTCACTTCATCCAAACTTCCATCTTCAGCGAAAATACGGGTCACACTATTTTGAAAATGATAATGGAACGTATGATACGTTGGATTGAAGAAGATGATCATGGTCGAATCATCTGCATCGATTTCATACATCAATATCTGATTGTTGACATGCTCAAAAAAGATCTTCGTCCCCAATTTATCATCCACGTCCAAATGAAAATGCGAATATTTATGTCTTAACGAAACCATATTGCGCACATAGTCCACCATCCACATTCGCTCATCGCGCAGACCATAGTCGAAATGATTGATTTCATCCCCCTTGTCATAGGAATTATCAATGCCTTTTTTGGTTCGACCAAATTCCTGTCCAGAGTGGATAAACGGAACACCTTGAGCAAATATCACAAATGCCAACGATAACAGACATCGTTTCAATACCCGTTCATCTTTTTCATTCATGAAACGGGTATATTGATCATAAACGGTCATATTGTCATGGCATTCCACATAGTTGATGGGTTGAGCACTGTTGACGAATACTTTATGAAAACCAAAGTCGGTGACACTGGCTTGCAGGGCATTCATGCATTTGTACATGGCCTGACCATTGCCGCAGGCAAATCCAGGCTCAAAATTGCTTCCATACAGATTGCCTTTGATCGCATCACGGGCCACATCGCTGAAAAAACCGACCTGCGGCATTTTGGCGGCATTGGCGATACAAGCCCTCTTTTCTTCAGGTAAGAAACTGGGCATGTTCCACCCTTCACCATAGATCAAGGCATCACTTTTGTAACGTCGGGCCACCATAGCGATCTCATTGACACAGTCGATATCCATGATGCCCATCAGATCCATGCGCAATCCGTCAATATCATACAAGCCGAATAACTGACGCACCGAATCCAAAATGGTACGACGAACCATCGGCATGGTGGTATCCACATCATTGCCACACATGCTGGAATTGGAAACATTTTCCATCTCATCGATCTGGAAGAAATAATATGGACAACATTGGTAGTAACACGAATCTTTCAATTCAAAGACGTGGTTATACACCACATCGACGACCACTTTCAATCCGATGGAATGGCAGGTATTGACGAATTCGATGAAATCCTGCATGACCTGAGTGGGTTCATAGACATTGGAAGAATAAGAGCCTTCCAATGTAAACCACGATTGCACGTCATATCCCCAGTTATAGATCGCTTTGACATTGGTTTCATCCACACTGCCATAATCAAAGATCGGCATGATTTGAAGATGGGTCACGCCAAGGGATTTGATGTATTCCAAAGTGGAACGATATTCGTGACATAACGCTTTAAAGGTATGTTGTGGAGTCAGATCACGGATATTGGCTTCATAGATCACGGCTTGGTTGGGATGCGTGAGTGGTGGGACCACCACTTTATTGGTTTTCAGTTTATTGACATCCACTACGACCGAATAACGGGAATTGGGCGTTTGGGCGATCCCGTAGGGATCGAGAAACTGGCGCATCTTCCCGTTATTATGCGCCACATAGTAATACCGTAAGCCATCACAGTTTTGATGCAATACCAACGAAAATGTCCCATCGGTATTGGCATTCATCAGATAAACACTACGTTCTCCTTTGGGATCAAACAAAAACAATGAGACACTGCTGGACACTGGTGACCATACGGTAAAGGTGGTCGTACCACCATTGACGCTCGCACCTAAGGTGCGATCGGTGGTAAAACGTTGGTTGAAATCATCACTTTTGATGACCAAACCATATCTTAATGGTGTGCTACGTCCATGGGAATCACATAAACGATACGTGCGACCAAACGCCAATGGTTTACTCATGCGACACTGATAATAGTGATAATGATCCACACCTACACTGGTATTCACAATATCCACCATGGTCGTTTCATCCTGATTGTCCATCAAATAAAAGAACGTGGATATACCTTGATAATGCAACTCACTCATATATACATTGATCGTATCCGGCCGATCAATGTACGCTTCAAAGAAGCTGATCTTACGCATTATTGACGAAACTCGATCTGTTTGAGATGCCAGATGTCCCGTACATATTCGTCAATGGTACGATCAGAGCTGAAATAACCGCTGTTGGCAATGTTAAGGATACATGCCCTGGCCCAACCGGACTTGTCCTGGTAGCGGCGGGTCAGCTGTGCTTTGGCATCCGCATAACTCCAGAAATCTTTCAAAACCAGATATTCGTCATTCTTGTAGAACAATTCATTGTAAATATTAGTGAATTGACGATCAACGATAGAACGATTGACCAATGCTTCCACCACATTGCGCAATGTACCATCACTTTGCAACAATGCATGCACATTGTAACTGTTGTCATACTTGATCTGTTCCACTTCATCACTGGTCAAACCAAAGATCTGTTCATTTTCGATCCCTGCATGGTTAACGATCTCGATATTGGCGCCATCCATCGTCCCCAATGTAATGGCTCCATTCATCATGAATTTCATGTTGCTGGTACCACTGGCTTCCTTGCCTGCCGTTGAAATCTGTTCGGAAACATCGGCAGCATTGAGCAAAATCTGAGCAATCGACACACCATAATTGGGAACAAAGACCACTTTGATGTATTTGGAAAGTTGGGGATCATGATTGACCACTTCCATCAAACAGTTGGCCAATTCAATGCACTCCTTGGCAAAGACATAACTGCTGGCCGCTTTACCGGCAAAAATAAACGTATGCTTACCTGGATCGAATGATGGATCTTCATGGATCCGCTGGATCAGATAAATGATATGCAACAAATACATCAATTGGCGCTTATACGCATGGAACCGTTTGGCGATCACATCAAACATGGAATCGGTATCGACATCGATCCCCACCATAGTATGGATATACTTTGCCAAAATTTCCTTACGGGCTTTTTTAATATCCAAAAACGCCTGTTGGACCATGGGATCATTTGCATATTGGGCAAATTTGACCAGATCTTGCGGATTTTTATGCCAGGAATCGCCAATGGTATCATCCAGTAATTTTGTCAATTGTGGATTGGAATACATCAACCAACGCCGATGGGTCACCCCATTGGTCTTATTGGTGAATTTTTCAGGCCATAAAGCATAGAATCCTTTGAAAACCGATTCTTCCAGAATCTGCGTATGCAATGCCGCTA
The DNA here is from genome assembly GCA_944327105.1 of uncultured Erysipelotrichaceae bacterium. GTDB lineage: Bacteria > Bacillota_I > Bacilli_A > Erysipelotrichales > Erysipelotrichaceae > CALVGN01. Next base: position 16,988 of record CALVGN010000003.1, read on the forward strand.
CACCATTGATGGCATGGGATCCGATGATGGCTAGATTGGCCATATGGACCTGACCTTCCTTGATGATGGAGAGTTCATGGATCAAATCGGAACGATGATATTTATGATTGAGTTCCACCGTGAAACGACGTTGGATCTCGTTGATGATCATCCAAATGCGTGGCAAAATCTGTTCAAAATAGTGGACCGGCCACTTTTCCAAAGCTTCGGCCAACACGGTGTGGTTGGTATATGCACAACAACGGGTCACGATATCCCATGCGTTATCCCAATCCATGCCATATTCATCCATCAAGATCCGCATCATTTCCGGGATCACCAATACCGGATGGGTATCATTAAGTTGGATAGCGACTTTATCCGGCAATTCACTTAAGGGATAGTGGTTTCGATTATGATGATCGTTGATGATGGTCTGGATTCCAGCGGAAACGAAGAAATACTGCTGTTTCAAGCGTAACTTCTTGCCCTCTTCCGTGGAATCATTGGGATATAAGCAACTGGTCAAATCATCGATCAATTTGAGGTAATCACTGTAATGGCCGACCAACGCTTCCTCCACCGGTTGGGCATCCCATAAACGCAATGTATTGGTTAGTGGTGTCTGATATCCGACCACCGGTACATCATATGGTACTGCTTGAACGACAGTGGCGTCCTTTTGCTCGAATTCAAAATGGTCATTGACATAATTCTGCTGGACCCATCCACCGAATTTGACCAAAACTGCATTGCTGGGTTTTTTGGTTTCCCAGACATTTCCCAGTTTCAACCACAGATCCGGCACTTCCACCTGCTTTTTATCATCGATCTTCTGCTTGAAAAAACCATAACGATAGCGAATGCAGTTCCCGTTTCCGATATAGTTGTTGGAAACGATCGAATCCATAAAGCAGGCCGCCAGACGACCTAAACCGCCATTGCCCAGACCGGCATCGGCTTCCAGGTCTTCCAATGCGTCCAGATCGATGCCATAATCGGCCAGCCCTTCTTTAACGACATCATAGATGCCAAGATTCATCAGGTTATTGGTCAATAAACGACCCATGAGGAATTCCATGGAAAAGTAATACATCTGCTTTTCGCCATGTTTGGCGGCATCTTCCTTGGAAATCATCCAGTTGCGGGTGGCATAGGCCCGTACAAAATTACCTAAAACAATATATTGTTCAATCGGTGTTGCCTTCTCCAAGACACGGCCGAAGCTCATCGCCATGGAGTCTTTGTAAATCGATTTAAACTCTTCTTTGGTTAATGTGCGCATGCTTGTCTCCATTTTCCTTTATGATTAACACGCAATACAATAGCACTAAATCCGGCTAATTCCACGTGAATGTTGTGGATAAATCGCTTTCCGGTCGTGATTTTCTTTGCGCGGATCGCACGTGGATTCACTAACCCGCTGCCCCCATAGGTGGATGCATTGGAAGAAAGGATCTCTTTATAGAACCCGTCAAAGGGGACTTCGACCGGGAATTTGGAATAATCATTGGGAGAGAAATTGATCACGACGACCAATGATTCTTCTTCACCATAGCGGATATAGGAGAAGACGTTGTGGTCTTTGTCATCCGCATCGATCCACTCGAAAGCCAATGGATCATATTCCCGTTTATACAAGGCATCATAGCGCATGTATAGCTGGGAAAGCTGATTCATGTAGCGATGGAACGATTCATGCATCGGATAGCTTAACAAGGACCAGTCATTTTCCTTGGTTTCATCAAACTCACGGAACATGCCCAATTCATTACCCATGAAATTCAGTTTCTTGCCCGGATGGGTATACATATAGGTATATAACGCACGGGCCTGGGCAAATTTTTGTTCGTATGTGCCCCACATCTTCTGGACGATAGTGGCTTTACCATGCACGACTTCGTCGTGACTGAATTCCAATAAGAAGCGTTCGGAATAGAAATAAGCCATGGAAAAAGTAATGTTGTTGTGGTGATATTGACGATACACGGGGTCTTTTTTCAGATAGGACAGGGTATCGTTCATCCATCCTAAATCCCACTTATAATCGAATCCTAAACCACCCTCTTTACTGGGTTTGGTCACATTGGCATAATCGGTGGAATCTTCGGCGATCAGCATCACGGTTGGATTGAGCTGGTTCATCGTATCGTTGAGTCGCTGGATGAACTGGATGCCGCCGTCATTGCGTCCACGACGCTTATCGCCTTCATAGAAGATCAGATTACTAATCGCATCCATACGCAACCCGTCCCCGTGCATTTCGCTGAGCCAGTAATTGGCAGCGCTCATCAAAAATGAGCGCACTTCCCCTTTGCCCAGATCAAAATTACTGGTGCCCCATTGGGAATAGGAATTGGCGTATTCATAGCATGCCGTGCCATCATAGTAAGACAATGCATAATTGTCGGATACGAAATGGACCGGGACAAAATCAAAGATGACCCCGATTCCGGCTTGGTGCAAACCATCGATCAAGGATTTAAGATCATTGACGCTGCCATAGCGGGAAGTGACAGAAAAATAACCAGTGACTTGATAGCCCCAGGAACCATCAAAGGGATATTCACTCAATGGTAAAAATTCGACATGTGTATAGTGATTATCGACTAAATAAGGAATCAGATCTTCTTTTAAGGATTGATAGGTGGTTTTACCATCGTGCTGTTTGAAACTACCGGCAAAACATTCATAGATATTGACCGGACGATCAAAGTTTTTGGTGCGTTGAGCCATCCAGGCATCATCGCCCCATTGATAATCATGTTGGACGATGCGACTGGCTGTATTGGGACGCAATTCACTTTCAAAGGCATAGGGGTCGATCTTGTCCACGACACTACCACTGGATTGAGTGACACGGAATTTGTAATAATCGCCAACGGACGCTGGGAATGTACCGCTCCAAATGCCTCGGTTATCAACCATTTTAAGAAAATGGCCTTGGCAGGACCAGTTGTTGAATGATCCGATCACCTGGATGGATCGGGCATGGGGTGCCCATACGGTAAAAGTGACGTTATCGCCATCGACATGGGCGCCAAGGGTCTTGTAAGCATACGCTTCCAAACCACTGTAAAAGAATTCATAGTTACTCATAAGATTATTTTACTCTAAAGTCACAGTCCATGAAAGCCGTTTCATTGAGATATCGGTTGGAGGCTGGGAAATACTTCCGACAGCTTCACAATTTCAAAATCTACGAGAAAAAAGTAAGACCAATCCATTTCAAAATGGTTTGACACTTAAAAAGCAGCAAAATCACTTGCTGCTTTTTATGTCCTCATTTTATGTTCAAATTCGAATCACTGCGATATTAACCATTATCATTGGTTTCATTTTCGTCTTTATGATGGTGATGGCGATTGTTTTCATCCTCTTCTGTATCCACTTGCGCTTTTGGCAACTTCTTCACTTTCGCCCACACGATCTTACGATCTTCGATCACTTCCACATCAAAATGGAGTCCATCCACTTCCACACTGGGGTGTGTCCCATCTTCGGGAATGAATGGCATCCCAGATAAGATCATCCCGGCCACCGTATCATAGTCATAATCGTCATCCAGTTCGATATCCAGTTCTTCGGCAAAGTCTTCCACCCGCATCGAGCCATTGACCCGCCATAAGTTGTCTTCCAGTTTTGTCAATTCGATCGGATCAGCTTTATCAAATTCATCATAGATGTCCCCGACGATTTCTTCCAACAGATCCTCGATGGTGATGATCCCGGCTACGCCGCCATATTCATCCACCACGATCGCCAAATGCTGCTTTTTGCTTTGCATATCTTTGAACAGCTGATCGCCATGTACACTTTCCGGTACGAAATATGCATTGCGCAATAACGACTTGATCGGTTGCGGATTCTGGGAATGCATGTTCAGCAAAAAGTCCCGTACATTCAAAATACCGCAGATATCATCTTCATCGCCATCCACATGAACTGGATAACGGGTAAATCCGGTTTGGCGGATCACGGTCAAGATCTCATCGACACTGTCGTCTTCACTGAACATGACCACATCCGGTTTAGGTGTCATCACTTCAGAAGCAGTAATGTCATTGAAATCGAATACGTTTTCGATCCATTCCTGTTCATCCGCTTCGATAGTACCCTGTTTACCACTGGATTCGACCATCAAGCGCAGATCTTCTTCACTGGCAATATCATCTTCGGCTTCTGTTTTCATACCAAAAAGACGCAAGGTGGCATTGGTGGTCACGTTCAACAAGACCATCATGGGTTTGAATACGATGTTGACCACAGTCAACACTTTCAATGCCGGAACGGCAAATGCCATCGGTTTTTGCATGGCGATCCGCTTGGGCACCATTTCACCAAATGCAATGGAGAAGAATGAAATGATCAATGTAATGATGATGGTACTCAACACGTCTACCGTGGCGGCACTGAAGGGCACATGGACCGTTTCCAGCAAGAACGCTTCCAAGTAGCCACTGAAGTTTTCGGTACCAAAAGCAGCGGATAAAAAGCCACTTAATGTAATGGCGATCTGGATGCCGGAGAGGAAACTATTCGGATTTTCAATGATTTCCAATAACCGCGCAGCGGTCTTGTTCCCCTCTTCTTTTTGTTTTTGCAGTTTGACCTGCGATAAGTACATGAATGCGATCTCGCTGCCGGCAAAAAAAGCATTCAATAAAATAAATACAATCTGTAACCCGATCTGGGCTGCAATGTTCGTCAATTTACAACAACTCCTTTTTTATTAACTGCATGGATTGGTTCAACCATGAAAACAAAAAAACGGCTGGTTCAACCACAATAAAAACATTCAATTGTGTATTGAATCATCCGATCATTGATCATTCACGTAAAACCAGTGCAATTCGACAGTTACTGTCGCAATCGTCGCTCATGTAATGCAGTAATCCTTTCTCAACGTTTTGGTTAAATCCAACATGCATCCGCAAAAAAATAACCTCTTGCGAATGCATGTAATATAACACATCTGGCTTCAAAAGCAAATATACCCGCGGATTCCACCCTATCAACGATGACGTTTTAAATTGGCGTGGATCTTGCTTTTGGCATGGTGCAAACCATTCTTCAACTGTGGTTTGGCCATCAAAGCCGCTTTATCCCCATAAATCGAATGGGATAACGCTTTACGCTGGACTTCCGAGAGTTCATCGTCGACGGTATGTTTGACAATATCCAGCTTCATGCGCAACTCATCCATATATTGTGGATCGTTGCGATCTGCCATAAGTGAAGTGGGATAACCCGTGGCTTCCGACAATACCGGCGCATCCAAGGAAGCCGTCAAACGATATCGATGCCGCAACGTATTGACACACCGCACGACGGAGCGTTTGGCACACAATGCAAACCATGATTTGAAATGCTTGCAGCGAATCGGTTGATATGATGCCAACAATGAGCTCACCACCATCCCGATGGTTTCATAAACCATTTGCGCTTCATGATTATCCTTGACGCAATGATGAATGATCCCCAACAGATAGCGGTTGTAGCGCGCATAATAAAATGCATGCGCAAAATCATCCTGCAGCATGCAATAGTAAAGCAATTCAAAATCATTCATATCCGTGTCTCCTACCTACGGTAAGGATGACGCTGATTGAGGATCTCATAACCGATCACGGCAAACGCACAGGAAACGTTGAGACTGTCGACCACACCATGCATGGGCATGATCACTTTCCAGTCACAGCGTTTGGATACCAATGGGGATACCCCTTTGCCTTCATTGCCCAAAACGATCGCTACCTTCGTATCATAATGCGGTTGGCGGTAATCCACGCTGTCTTTTTCCAAAGTGGTCGCTACCGTCCAATAACCATGATGTTTCAACGTTTCAATGGTATTGGCCAAAGAAGAGACTTCGGCGACCATGACATTATTGATGGCACCACTGCTCACCTTGGCGACGGTTGCATTCAGCGAAACGCTGCGTTTGTTGGGAATGATGACTCCTTTGAACCCACAGGCATCACACACCCTTAGAATTGCCCCGAAGTTATGTGGATCACTGATCCCGTCCAGTGCAACGATCGTTGCATACGGATCATCGTGCAATGCGGATAACAGTGATTCCAAGTCCATGGTTTCATAATCTTTGATGTAGGCCAATACCCCTTGATGCAAACCATTGTGGCTCAACCGTTGCGCATCTTTGATGGTCAACCGTTCCACTTTGATCCCTAGGGTTTTGGCTTTTTGTTCAAGTTTATGATCGTTATGGACCATCCCCAGCACTTCAATGCGACCGGGTTGTTCCAAAGCCGCATTGACAGCGTTTTTACCGTATATCCATTGTCCCATTGAAGGCTTCCTTTCTGATAAATGAAATCATTGAATTCTTGAAAATTTACAATGATTTGACCATTGAATCATAAGCTTGATCCATCAATTCATATAAACGTATGGTCAAACCATGCATATACAACTGACCCAATATTGCTTCAAAGCCGGATGCATAGCGATAACTTTCGATATCTTCATGGTTCGATGGATGATTGATCTTGATGTTGCGTCCGGCTTTGAACCATCGGATTTCATCCTCGCTAAGGATCCCCTGGTTCAACCAGGATTTGATCACTTTAGCTTGTGAAACGGCATTGACATAACCTTGCGTAATAATCGTGGTGGTTTGTGCCATACGGATATTGGTCAACACCATCTTTCTTCTCACATACAACGACCATACGGCATCCCCGATGTAAGCTGCTTGAGCCCCAGTCAATCTTAAATCATCTGCCATTGGATCAACTCATTGCGCAATTGGTCAGCCAATTCGAAATCTTTGTCCTTTTTGGCATTCTGCCATTGGTCATAGACACTTTTTTGATGATCATCAAACACTGGCAGATCAAACCGGATCCCCAGGATATCCAGCATCCCGATAATATCCTGATATAAGGATGCGATGGTTGAACCATCTTTATCTTTGGATCGTAATGCTGTATTGAGTTGTTTGACGCACTCAAAGATCACAGTAAAACCATTGGGTGTATCTAGGTCATCACTGATCACTTCCACGAAATGATGATAGTTTTGACCATATTCATTACTGAATGGAATACCATTGACTTGCAGGTAGGTATTGGCTTGTTTCAATGCGGTAAAGACTTTATTGACTTCCGTTTTTGCACCTTCGATCACGTCATCACTGAAATTCAATATCCCTCGATAATGGGTACTTAATATCACCCAACGAAACACATTGGTTCCAAGTTTTGCCACGACATCCTTGGCTAAAACCACATTCCCCAATGATTTGCTCATCTTTTCCCCATTGATGTTGATCATGGCATTATGGACCCAATAATTGGCGAGATCATGGTGAGAATGGCACCAACATTGGGCCTGTTCATTTTCATGATGGGGGAATCGTAGATCGGCACCACCACCATGGATATCGACGGTACCACCCAATACATCCTGGATCATGACCACACATTCGGTATGCCATCCCGGTCGTCCTTTGCCCCATGGGGAATCCCATTGGATACCTTTATCGGTTTTTTTCCATAAGACAAAATCATAGGGAGAGCGTTTTTCATCACTGGTCTCGATGCGGTTTCCCGCATCGAGTTCATCCAATCTCATTCGGGATACACAGCCATATTGTTCGTCTTTGGTCACATCAAAATACACATTGCCATCGACATTGTATGCATAGCCGTTATCTTCCAGATCTTTGATGAATGCGATAATGGCATCCATGGTTTGAGTCACCCGGGGTGTGGCATATAAAGGGATGCAATTCAACGAATCCCGTAACGACTGATAGGCTTGGATATATCGATTGGCAATGGTTTGTTCATCCACCCCTTCTTCGATGGCTTTGTTGATGATCTTATCATCGACATCCGTGTAATTGGAAACGTATTCCAATGGATAGCCATTGGCTTGGATCACGCGGGCTAATACATCGAATACCACCAATGGACGAGCGTTGCCGACATGGGCATGGTTGTAAACGGTCGGACCACAGACATACATTTTGACTTTATTTTTATCCATGGGAACAAATGGTTCGACCATGGCAGTTTTTGAATTATATAAACGCATCTGATAACCTCATTTCTTACTTAGTTATTATACATATTTCATATTATTTTTCATGGGATATGATGATTGGTTTAACCATAACAAAAGTCCCCTATCGGGGACTTTTGGATATTAACGATGATTATAGTCGATGCTATGGATCACACCATTTTCATAAATGGTAAAATCCATAGATTCATCCGCAAAGACACCTTCAAGTTCATATTGGTAGTCGTCTCGATCATATTCTTGATCATAAAGGGTGACATCATCCAAGCTGATCCCTAGAAAATCCAATGCGACCTGGATCGCACCATCGGCATCGATGGTTTCACCATTGAGATTACCTCGATTGAGATCACACTCGTATTCCACCAATAAATCCCCATCCATCACGAATTCATAACGGGCAAAATCCGTTGAAAATTCGATTTCTGTATAAGTTTTTCCATCATCCCGTTTGTCATGCTGACGGATATTTTTTGCAGTGGTCGTATCCACATTCAATTTGGTCAATAGATCCGTTGGGATCATGGATAGATCCACTGTGTCGCTGGTTAAACCATGATCATTATTGGTATTACCACCGGGCTGTGGTCGTGGGATCGGTGTTGCTTCCGGTTGTGTTTGATTATCCACTTGCGCCTGGATCGCTTGAATATTCTTACTGACAAACTCACCATCTTCTTCGATGGTGTAATCATAACGATTCGTGCCATCTTCGAATACAAAATGGTATTGATCATCGGTATAGGATTGTTCGACCATATTCACTTCATTGACGCCGGCATCTTCCTTGACTTTCTTTAACGCATCTTCCATGCTCAACGTTTGATCACTGCAGCCAACGATCATTAACAAGGCTGCAGGAAGAATAATTCCTAACTTTCTCATCTTATTTCTCCTGTAGTCGTTGATAGATATCATTTTTACGTAAACCGAAAAATTGTGCAACGATTTTACTAATGGACGAATTGGGTATCCCTTGTTGTTTCAACAGATCGATCAATTGATCGATCTTGGTTTGATCATGGTCTTTACCATGGTAACCTTCGATGATGACGACATATTCCCCTTTTTCATCGATTTCATCGATCACTTCACTCAACTTCCCACGATAGATCGTTTCATGGATCTTCGTCAGTTCCCGTGCCACGGCACATTGACGATCTCCCAAAATCGAAAGACAACTTGAAAGCATGGGCTTGATGCGATGGACGGCTTCATAAAAGATCAGAGTATACTCCAGCGTCTTCACTGAACGAAGCTGGCTTTCCCGTTTGGTTTGGGACGCATCCAAAAAACCATAGAAGAGAAAATGCGATGTATCGATACCTGCGGCCATCAATGCCGTCAATGCAGCATTGGGACCACAGATGGGAATGACGGGATAACCATGGGATACGATGGTATACACCACGGTATATCCCGGATCGGAGATACAGGGCATTCCCGCATCGGATACCAATGCAATGTTTTTTCCTTGGTCCAACCATTTTAAAATGGTTTGAACACTGGTATCTTCATGGTATTTATCATTGATCAATAAGGGTTTATGGATATTCAGATGGTTCAATAGTTTCGAGCTCACCCGTGTATCTTCACAGGCAATGGCATCCACCATGGATAATGTATCCTTGATCCGTATGGAAATATCATCCAAATTCCCAATTGGGGTAGGGACCAGATAAAGGGCGTTGGTTCCACCATAGCTATTCTGCTTCATGTTCTTCGATGATCCGAATACCGTTTTCCTTGGTTTCCGTCGGTTTCTTTTTTCCAAAGAAACGACGGGTAGTGGATGAATTGGATGATGATTTGGTGGAATCCGATGATTTTTTGATGATTCGACGTGTCGTGCTGTTTTTATTGGTATTGGTTTTAACTTTGGTTGAACCATTGGATTGGGTGGTCTTTTTAGTGGTTGAACCCTGATTTCCATTGGTATGATGTTCCGTCTTGTCTTTTCTCGGTTTTGCGTTTTCCACACTGCGTGCTTGCGCGCTGATCGGTTCACGGATACTGATCGGTACCCCGGATGACTTTGTTTCACCCTTGGTCGGATCCTGGCTTTCCTTACTTTCCTGCAGTGCTTTGCTCATGGAAACGGTTTTGACCACTCTGCGTTTGGTCGAACCATCCCCTTCGCCATTGGGTTTTCGTTGCGGTCGTGTGGTCGCAACACAATCATTGCGCAATTCATCCACCGTGATCATTTTGGATTTAGTCGATGCATCCAAGCGAACCGTATTGGTCAAAAGATTCATGGATGCCACTTTATATTTTTCTCCTTCAAATTCCACCCATGAATTCAGCTTCGGCAACCCTTCGTTCATTTGCGAATACATCTCATCTTCAAACCGTAAACAGCATTTCAATTTTCCACACTGTCCGGTCAATTTATTGGCATTAAGACTCAATCCCTGGTTTTTGGCCAAATTGATGGAAACGGATTGGAAATTGTTCATGAATGTGGCACAGCATAACGGTCGTCCGCATGGTCCGATCCCTCCGATGAATTTGGCACGCTGACGAATGGCGATCTGCCGTAGCTCGACCCGACAGTGCAAACGTGAATTGAGCAATTTGAGCAATTCACGGAAATCCACGCGATGTTCAGCCACATAGGTGAATAAGATCTTGGATTTATCCAAGGTATAGGTGGCTTGGACCAGATCCATCGCCAGATCCAGTTCTTTGACGCACTCATTGCAGATCGCCAAGGCGTTTCGAGCATCTTCTTTATTGGATTCATGCATCCTTAAATCCAAAGGTGTCGCTCTGCGGATAATGGGTTTGATCGGTTTATCTTTGGGAAGATTCGCTTCGGATTCATCCATGATCTTCGATGCAACATAGGCGATCTCTAAACCGGTGCTGGTTTCAACCACCACCGCCTGTTCCATGTTCAATGGTTTAAATACGGTCGAAAACGTATATTTAAGCGTCTCGTTTTCAAAATGTACGCTGACATATTCCATAAATTACAATTCCTTTGCTAAGCGTGATATGGTCTGTTCATAGACCAATGGGTAATAATACGAGCCATCACATTTGGCTGAAGCCTGAGTCAGGATCAATAACCATCGGGTGATGTTTTTCGGTTGAAGACGGATGGTCAAACCATTCAACAATGTGGGATCTTTCAATTGCAGCATATAAATGATATAAAGCATATCGAAGATATATTTCCCACATTCCTTGGTAAAACCAGTGGATAAAACCACATCATTTTCCAATTTGATCGCCGTTTCTCTGAAGTGTGGATTATCCGAAGCGATCAATTGAACCACCATTCCCAATGCATCATTGACACTTCTGGAATCGGTCCACTCTTCCATGGTTTCACCACGCCACAAATATGATGCCATCAACGCAGAAAGATCATCCGCTCCGCTTTCTAAGACCCTATCCGATATCACTTGATGACTGACTCCTTGAAAACGGATGGTCTGACATCTGGATACAATGGTACTCAACACATTATTGCTGCTTTCCGCGATCAACAACGCACAGATCTTTTCACTTTTCGGCTCTTCAAGAAACTTCAACAACGCATTGCCGGCTTCCTCACTCATGCGTTCCAAACCATTGATGATGTAGATCTTCCATCCCTTGCGTTCCATGGCACTGGTAGCGAAAAATGATTGTAATTGGGCAATTTCATCTTTTGCTATCCGCGGAATCGCTAACGGTTTTGGTTTGGTCGAACCATCATTTTTTTTGGTTTTAGAAGCACCTTGGTTCGCTTTGAGTTTTTCATACGCCGAAAACGGGTCGATATCCACCAGATCGGCATAGCTGTGGTTTTGGATCTTCAAACATTGATCGCATTGTCCACATGCAAACCCTTGTGCATCCGGATGGTCACACACCAATGATTGTGCCATCAGCAATGCCATTTCTTTTTTCGGAGCAGCTTTGCTGCCCACAAAAAGATAGGCATGGCTGATGCGATCATGCAACAATGCATTGCTTAAGATCCGTGCCACCATGGGTTGGGATTGCAATACTGTGGTTTTATCCATGCAATACCTCATCCAGTTTATCTCTCATGGTTTTAACCACCCTATCAATGGATTGAGTGGCATCTATTTTTTTGATCCTTTGTGGATACATCGATGCGATCCGTTCAAATGCATCATGGACCATATGATGGAAATCCATGGATTCTTGATCCAACCGATCTTTTCCTTGACGGTCTGCCATGCGACGCATGGCAGTTTGCACATCCACATCCAGTAATAGCGTGATATCCGGCATATGGGATTCAATGGCAAACTCATTGATCTTCCATATCGCTTCCATCCCAATACCGCGGGCTACTCCTTGATACGCCAAGGAGGAGTCAAGGAAACGTTCACAAATGACAAGTTTTCCAGCGTAAAGTGAAGGGATCACTTTTTCCACTAAATGTTGGCGTCGGCTGGCTGCATACAGCAATGCTTCCGTACGGGCATCCATGGTCGTATTGGAGGGATCCAAGATCACAGAGCGGATCTGTTCGGCAATATCGATCCCACCTGGTTCTCGGGTATGGACCACATCATAACCTTCATTGATCAATTGTTTGACCAATAAAGCAGTAACCGTGGTCTTACCACAACCATCGATTCCTTCGATCGTAATAAACTTTCCCTGATGCATATCATTATTATACAACGGAACAAAATCCATCATGAATCAAGATAATTCGCTTTTCAGATCACACTTTTGACTAATTAGTAGTATTTAGAAGTGAATTAGAAGTGAATTAGAAGTGATTCTAGTATGACCGTGAAAGGCGGAAATCACGATGAACCTCAAAGATATCTTAATAACAAAACCATTCGAGAATCTCATTGTCGAATATAAAGAAAAACTCGATCGCAATAATCCAATTTCTTGGCACAAAACAATTTGCGGATTTGCTAACGCACGAGGTGGTTATCTGATCATTGGTGCGAAAGACCAAACGCTAGATTTAGAGGGACTCTCTGATTTTAAAACCATCTTCAATGCAAACGTTCTCGGTATTTTGCACCAATTCTTCAATAGTTTTATATTGGCAATAAATACCATTTAAATTTTTCATATACCCATATCATCTATTGTCTTACCATCGTAACATTGATCCTGTATCTAACCATTATGAACACAATTTTTTCGATCCGAAATAAAGCTATTGCCGATATCCTTAAACAGGATTGACCCGATATAGATAATCAAAGGGGACACGTCAAATCGTGTCCCCTTTGAAGATCCAGGTTACCATTAATGGTAAACCCATAAAAAGAAATAGCGCCAACAGAATCGAAGCGACCCATAACCATCCATCGAATAGCATGGCTGCTATGACACCGCTCAATAATGCAAACCATGTGGAATGGTTGTAAACAAACTGAGCCAAATAGAGCCATGGTGATGAACAAAACGTTGCGCGATACTGTTTATCCTCCTTACAGCGGCTCAATGCTTGATCCAGGCGGTCCCATAAGCGTTTCATTGAAGATCCTCCTCAAATTATTTGCACGTCGTTTCTAATTTGATCATATCAAAATTCTTGCTATTTAAAATCTAACATAATGTTGATTTGGTAATTTTACCAAATTCGCCGTAAAGCCCCTTGCTTTAGCTGTGGGGATATAAGGCGATTTTCAAAGTTTTTCAATAAATTGCTTTTATAAATATCCAATATATTGATATTCATTATATAATATTGGTATGAAATACAAATCAAATCATAATGTTGTCTATTCCTGTAAATACCATGTAGTGTGGTGCCCTAAGTATCGCCGTTCTGTTTTGATAAATG
>CALVGN010000004.1 GCA_944327105.1 uncultured Erysipelotrichaceae bacterium
CGTTGCTCCGTCTTTTTTTAACGTCGTTTGATGATATTCAGCTGATACAAATCGCTATTCAAATACAATTCCGTATAGTCAAAAACACCGCCATTTTTCATATATGTGGTATTGCTGATGCGAATAATCGGTGATTTTGGATTGATATTGAGTTCCTGTGCAATATATTCCGGAGGGAATATCGGAGAAATCACCTGATTGGCAATTTCCGGGCTTAACCCATGTTCATCCGCATATTGATATTTGCTCGTCTGCAATACTTTGATCGACATATCTGGGTGAAGATCCACTGCCATAAATGTTTTCTCAAACATGATGGGCTGTTCATCGGCATAACGGATCCGTTCAATGTAATACACCTGATCGATTGGTTTGATTTTTAAGATCGACGCCAGTGTCATGCCGGCAATGGTAATGGTAAACGTTTTGACTGTACTGGTTACCGTTTTTCCTACGTCTGCCATTTCTTTGGTAAAGGATTTGATAAAAGGAGAACGCTCGATCAAATTAGCACCTTTGACAAATGACCCACTGCCTTTTCGCTTGTAAATGTGTCCGCGATATGCCAAATCGCTCAATGCCTGCCGGACAGTGACACGAGAACAATGATATTCATTGGCCAATTGACTTTCGCTTGGCAATGGTTCATCGGATCCATATATCCCGCGGTTGATCTTATCGATGATGTCATTTTCGATGATTTGATATTTTGGTGTTCCCTTGTAAATATCGTCCATAGTAATTCCTAACCTAGAACCTGTCTGCATGAGTAATACAGGTTATCCACCACTTATAATACAGGTCTTTGACTTGTATTTACAGATGAATTTGTCATGTGACAAAATGGACACGTTAGGAGTTGAAACGATGATAGGAATAGTTATAGCCACGCATTCAGATTTTGCACAAGGACTGAAAAATGCCTGCGAAATGATCGCCGGAAAGCAGGAATCACTCGAAGCTGTTTGCTTCGATGGTGATGAACAACTGCTGGATCTTGGTGAACGAATTAAAGCAGTGTCTTCAGGTTTTGATCAATGCATCTACGTGGTGGATATGCTCAATGCCACACCGTTTAATGCCTGTTTGCTGGCAATTGCTCAAACTGACAACATGATCATTGCAGGGGCTTCATTGCCTTTATTGATCGAACTTTGCATCAAACGTCAAGGATACGAGGGGACGGCTGAACAGCTCGCCAATGAAATTCTTGAATCCAGTAAAGATTATGTCGCTATCCGTCACAGTCGTGACGTATTCAATGGATAGGCAGAAAGAAAGGAGGTAAGTCATGATCAAGTTAGTACGCAGTGACGAACGGCTCATTCATGGACAATGCATGCAGTTCATTGTTTCCGATTACAGCATCAAACACATCATTGTGGTTGATGATGCAACGGCCAATAATGCATTGCTCAAATCCATCTTCACTCAGGCTGTTCCTAAGACATTGAAAGCCGATGTCTATACAGCTGAAGGTGCCAAAGATGCAATCGAAGCAGCAGTAAACAATGATGTATCAACATTGTTGCTGATGAAAAATCCACGCACTTTAGTCAAATTGCTGGAATTGGTGCCATCCATTCCAAAGATGCTCAACATTGGTCCTCAAATGGCACGAAATGGTGTCAAATTGGCCGATTATGCCACATTGCATCCGGAAGATGTCGAAGCTTGTAAAACGTTGGCTGCAAATGGTGTTCATGTCTACTTCAATGCCATCGGAGGCCAAGGTGCAACCATCGAATGGTCTTCAGTGGCTTCCAAACTGTAACGATTGAATAATAGGAGGGATTATGTCATTCATTCAAGCGTTTCTGATCGCATTACTTGGTTACTGCGGTGCTCGCTGGTCCGTACCATTATGGGGAGATAATGGTGGTTGGTGGACCGTTGGTCGTCCGTTAGTCGCTGGTATGCTGATCGGTTTGATCCTGGGTGATGTTACAACTGGTATTATCTTTGGTTGTGCCATCAACTCACTGTATCTTGGCTCCATCACCGTTGGTGGTGTGGCGGCCAATGATATCAACTTCGCTGCCTATATCGGTATCCCATTGGCCATGACCAGTGGTGCTTCCACCAGTGAAGCCTTGACATTGGGCGCATTGCTTGGCGCCTTGGGTGTATTGGTCTGGAACTTGGTTAAAATCTTAAATGTTTATTGGGTCCACTTGATGGATCGATTGCTGGATCAGGGTAAATTGGATAATGCGGCTGCTGTACCGTTCTATGGTCAGTTATTCCTGTTTGTGTTCCGCTTCTTCCCGATTTTCTTGGCTTGCTATCTAGGTCCGACCTTCATGCAAGGTGTGATGAATTCCATTCCGGCTTGGGTTTCCGCCATTATCGGAATATTTGGCAATATGTTGCCGTTGATTGGATTTGCCATCATTTTGAAACAGTGTGTCAAACGTAATTTTGAATTCATCTACTTTGTCTTCGGTTTCATTCTGTTTACTGTGTTCAAAGTTTCCGTCATCGCTATTCTGGTGGTTTCCTTAGTGTTTGCTTTGGCTGACTTCCGTTATGGCAAGACCAGTGAAGAAGGAGGTTCCAATGAGTAACAATGCTGTTGCCAATGAACATCTGTTAACCAAAAAAGATGTCCGTAAAGCCTGGATCAACTGGATGTGGGTTTATCTGTCCACGCAGAACATGGAACGTATGCAGGCGCCTGCTGTGGTTCGAACCATGTATACCGTTAAGGACAAACTTTATCCCAATAATCCGGAAGAACAAAAGGATCTGTTGGTCCGTCACATGGAATTCTTCAATACCGAACCCACCTGGGGCGGTCTGATCGTCGGTATCGCACTGGCAATCGAAGAACAACGTGCGATGCATCCAGAAGAAGTTCCGAATGAATTGGTCTCTGCCATCAAGAATGCGTTGATGGGACCATGTGCTGGTCTGTTCGATTCACTCTATCAATCCACATTGATTCCGATCTTGTTAGCGATCGGTATCGGTATTTCAGCCGAAACTGGCTCTATCGTTGGACCATTGGTCTATATCGCCTTATTCTGGGCCATTGTTCCGACCACTTCCTGGTTCTTGTTCTACAACGCCTATAAAATCGGTTTGAATGGTGTTAACCAGATTCTAGCCAGTGGGATCAAAGATAAAATCATCTCTGCTGCTAATATCGTTGGTTTGACGGTCATCGGTGCAGTGACTGCCTCTACATGTAATGTTAAAACTGGATTGACATTCACCTTCGGTGAATCATTGATCGATGTCAATGCCATTCTGGAAGGCATCCAGCCGAAAATCTTGGTATTGGGCATGGCTTTCTTCACGTATTGGTTATTGGCCAAAAAACGTGTTAGTGTCAACAAGATCATGCTGATCATGTTGGTCATTTCTATCGTTGGTTATTTCACGACCATCTTAGCTTAATAAAGTTTTATGACGGGAAGCGAATATGGTTCGCTTCCCGTTATGTTTCGATTTTAAGGTTTAAAAATATGTTTTCAGTGGATTACACGTTGGATATCAAAGCTTATCAGCAGTATTTCAGTTATCAGGCAAGTCATGATAAAAAAATCATCCGTTTATGTTTGACGCTGATCATCGCCTGTACGTTTTTGGTGTTTTGCATTAGCGCATTGATCAATGGGATCAACATGGTTAGTTTTGGTATTAGCATCATTGCCTTGGCTCTATTGGCAGTGTTATTTCCGAAGTTTTATTGGAAGATCCAGTTTAAACGGATCGATTTGATGGTTTCAAAAATGAACCTAACGTACAATCCATTGAAACTTACTGTTGACTCGGATCGTTTAATCATCAAAGAAAATGGTAAAACCATAACCATCTTTGATCCACAAGTAAAGAAATTGGATTTTACACATGACTATGGGTTTATTTTTTACAATGACCACGACAAACCGGCAACGTTGATATTTCCAATTCAATCATTGACTCAGCAACAGCTGCAGTCATTGATCATCCGTTTCTAGAAATTATGTAGTGTAGGGAGAACGTGATGAAAACAAAAGATGAAATTCTTTCCGCGATCGATCAAGGATTGATCGTATCGTGTCAGATGGAAAAACATGCCCCCTGTTACAGTGAAGACATCGTCGAATTGATGGTCAAAGCTGCCTTATGGGGTGGTGCATGTGGCTTGCGTTTGGAAGGAGAAACCAATATCAGAAATATCCGGAGTAAATACGATACGGTGATCATTGGTTTGATCAAAATCTTTCGCAAGGACACAGAAGTATTCATGACACCATCCATGGATGAAGTGGATCGAATCGTCGAAGCCGGTGCAGATATACTAGCCTTGGATGGGACGGATCGAACCATTGATGTTCATAAAGGGTATGATTTGATCCCTTTGGTCAAAGCGAAGTATCCCAATCATCTGATTTTAGCTGATGTGAGGGATATAGAGGATGCTATTGCATCGGTAGAGCACGGTGCAGATCTGGTCGCACCAACATTCTATCGGTTTTCAAAAAACGCCAAATCGACCGACTTACCGGATTGGAAAATGGTGGCCAATATGGTCAAATCACTTTCCGGCAAAGCCAGTGTATTGATGGAAGGAAAAATCTGGACACCCGATGATGCCATCAAAGCACTCTACTATGGTTGTAAAGCTGTTGTAGTTGGTTCAGCCATTACTCGTCCGCATTTGATCGCCCAACGATTTGTCGATCACATGCATGGATTTGATAAAGAAAGGAGCCTGTATTACTAATATGAACAACTATCATGTTTATTTTACGGATATGCATTCCAATATCCACCACGAACAAATCAAAGAATTACCCAAATGGATTGAGCAGATGAAAGCCACAATGGATTTTTGGCCGATCGCTTATTATCCATTCGGTATGCAAAAAAGCGATTATGGTATTGCCATTGAAGATCACTTCCCTTTGGATGATATTCAAAAAGATTGGGAATATTTGAGAGAATGGTGCAATAAGACCAATGCAGATGGTTTTACCATGTTCATGGGGTATGAATGGCAGGGAAGCGGAGAAGATGGTGATCATAACGTCTTCTTCTTCGATAACCTACAAAATCCGGTGTTCCCATATCGCTATCAAGAACTTGTAGATGCCTATAAAGATGTCAAAGCCATCGGGATTCCACATCACTTAGCGTATCAGTTAGGCTATCGTGGTAAAAATTGGGATACCCAGAATGATACGTTCTCTCCATTTGTCGAAACGTATTCATCTCATGGCTCCAGTGAAAACGATGATAATCCCATTCCGATGGATCGTCATGTCCATATGGGCCCGCGAACTGGGGCGACCTGTGTGGAACAGGGGTGGAACAAAGGACATCGCTTCGGGGTGATTGCCTCTGGTGATAATCATAGCACCCCTGGTGTGTATGGATTTGGATATTGTGCAGTGTTGGCTAAAAGCAATAGCAAAGAAGACATTTGGGATGCGTTTATCAATCGACGTGTCTATGGAGTATCCAAAGAACGAATGATCATCGATTATTCGATCGATGGGACTACCATGGGCGGAGTGATCAAACCCAATAAAAATGCGCAACTGGAATTTGATGTGATCGGAGCCAAAGCAATCGACCGTATTGAAATCATCAAGGATAATGTGGTCGAAACCATGATCCCACATACATCCACCTGGGAAAAGAAACCACTGGATAAAACGGTACGTTTCAAATTCCAATTAGAGTTAGG
Source organism: uncultured Erysipelotrichaceae bacterium (assembly GCA_944327105.1). Classification (GTDB taxonomy): domain Bacteria; phylum Bacillota_I; class Bacilli_A; order Erysipelotrichales; family Erysipelotrichaceae; genus CALVGN01. The sequence goes on from CALVGN010000004.1 coordinate 5,681, forward strand.
GTGGGGACCGGATCGAAGAGTCTTTCCAGATATCGAATCCAGACACTGGGTTGGTTCGATCCATACAGATGGAAAACTCATATCGATTGAAAAATGCTGGAGTACTTTTGGTCAGTCATTGGATCAAAAAGATGAGCACGATGCGGATTTTGAGATTACATCTTATAAAACCACTGCCACTGGAAAATGGATGGGACCATCCGCGATAACCACCGAGGGATTTATCTTTGAGATCGAAGATGATATCGATCACGATGTGGTGTTGACCATCGATGGGGTCGTCTATTCACTTCCGATCCGTGAACTGTTGGAGAATTCTCGAATCATTCCCCTGATCGATGAAGTGAAAGAATTGGTCAAATCCCGTTTTGGGTTAACGGATTACTATCGGAAAGATACGTGGTGGCATAATTGCTATAAAATAAAGATCAATAAAGCGGTACCGTATGCAGGTTATCATGCGCATGTTTCCACTTGTATCGATACAACCGATTGCTCTACTGTCCGTATCCGCGCCTATCAGAAAAACGGCGGCATGGTATGGACATCCCCACTATTTGTTGAGGAATAAACGATGAAAAATCTGGTTTACATCAACACCCATGATTCCGGTCGCGTGCTTTCACCCTATGGGTATCCCACGCCGACTTCGAATCTAAGTGCCTTTGCCGATGAGGCAACTTTGTTTACCCATTGTTATTGTTGTGGTCCGACCTGTTCACCATCTCGTGCAGCGATGCTGACTGGAGAATATCCACATCAAAATGGGATGTTGGGATTGGCTCAACGTGGTTTTGATTTGGTCGAACCAAGTCATCATTTGGCCAATTATTTGAGAAGTCATGGTTATACCACGGCGATCAGTGGCATCCAGCATGAAAAGGGATGGTATTTGGATATTGATAAGGATGAATTGAATCATCTTGGATATGATGTGGTATTGACCAATGATACGTCTCGCTATCCAGATAAAAAACAATTGCATCATTGGGATCATGAAAATGCGATTTCTGCAGTGGATTGGTTGAACCATGTGGATAAAACCAAACCCTTCATGCTTTCTTTTGGACTGCATTCTACCCATCGTCCGTTTCCGGATGTGGAAGATGATATCAATGTGAATCAAACGGCGGTATTGCCACCATTTGATTCCAATGCAACGACACGCATGGATCAAGCCATGTACAATACATCCGCAAAACATGCCGATGTAGAGATCGGTTTGATCATCGATGCTTTGAAACAAAATGGTCTATATGACAATACTGTGGTGATGTATACCACCGATCATGGCGAAGCGGTGCCGTTTCATAAATGTTTCTTGTCAGATCAAGGAATCGGTGTCGCGTTGATCATCCGTGATCCGCAAAAAGGACACGGAGAAGTCTATGATCATCTGATCAGTCATATCGATGTCTTTCCGACGCTATGTGATCTTTTAGGAGTGGAAAAACCAAATTATCTTCAAGGACAGAGCTACGCGGATGTGTTTGGTGATACCACTATCGAAAAGGATGAATTCATTTATGCCGAAGTGAATTTCCATACTTCTTATGAGCCCATTCGCTGTGTGCGCAACAATCGCTTCAAATACGTGAAGTATTTCGATGACTACGATCATTACAATTTATCCAATATGGATGAATCATTGACCAAGACCGTCTATATGAATGTGGATTTAAAAAATCGCATCAAACCGATGGAAGCCTTATATGACACTTGGTATGATCGAGGTGAGGTCAATAATGTGATTGATGATCCCCAATATCATGATGTGGTTGAGACACTGCGCAACGCATTGCATGAGCATATGGTCAAAACCAATGACCCATTGCTGGATGGGGAGATCGAAGTCAAACCGAATTACAAGGTCAATAAACGGGAATGTGAGCAAGCCAGCAGTAAAAACCCGGATGACTATGATCCAAGAGGCCGACACTAAGCAATGTGGCTGTGAATGTGTGTCTTTTAATCTAGTGTATATTCTCGCAGGTACTTATCGAATCGAGTTACACAGATGTAAAAAAAGCAGGAGTGGATTACGGACATTCCTGCTTTTATGGTGTCTTCGAACGATACAAAGAATGATATTATTAAGTATTCGAAAGGGCTATTTTATCTGTGGGTTGCTATATTGAAAAATAGCGTTGGGAAATCGTATACAGCAAGTTTAAACAAAGCACGAGAATTGTTGAACGATGATGTCGTGAAAGAGATATTACGGTCAATTGGTTATAAATCTTTTCCTGAGTTTTGTTCATAATGATGTTTATTTGTGTTCTTCATTATATTTGTGCTTTCGGTTACAATGATGATGAAGAATCTACATAGGTACCGTTAGACAGTTGTTAGAATTTTCGAAGGGACAAAAATGAGAAATCACTTTCCAGAATCATATACGAGCTTTGCGATACTTGTCGGCTTGGTCATTCGTTTAATTTTTTAGTAGGTACGGGTTTACAATCTTCCTTTGACATTACTTTTCAAAGTGAGATGTTCCATCTTGTTTATTTTTTGTACTTTGGATTAATTGTGGCTGTCGCCTATTGGGCATATAAGATGCTAAACAAGATGTATTCGATTCGTCGCTTTTCTAAAGAGTTTTGGATTTTTAGTAGCATTGTTATCGGTGTATTTGTCTTACCTTTCTGCTTGAGGTGGCTAATTGGTTTATTTCAATAGAAATCGTTAGAAGTAATTGTTATGTGAAAGTATGAGTGTTCACGATTCCCACAGTCGCCTTATACCTTGGCAATTATTGTTGGAATCGTATCTGGAGTGTTGGTAAGGGTTTTTGTTACGGCAAGTTTTCTCATGGCTTTTAGTCTATTGAAATGGACGATCGTAGCAACATCACTTCTTATAGCTAATTTTCTCTCCTTGTTTGCTGGTAAATTATTTGTTACGCATTACAACTTAGAACGGTTTGGCAATCAATATTGGGGTTGCTTATTGACGATGATGATATCATTAACAGTAACTGTGATCCCATTGCTCGTAGTGACATTTTAAAACCCGGGATAACTTCATTGTGAAGTGAACCCGGGTTTTAATTTTGTTTAACTGCTAAGCTTTATATGCTTTGCGGAACATAATCAATCCAATAATAAATACGATCACCAACGATCCAACACCGATATTGACCGATCCGCTGATCTGGGTCATTACGGAAATCAAAGTCGTCCCAAAGAAACTGGCGCCTTTACCGAAGATATCCATTAATCCAAAGTATTCGCCACTTTTTTCCGCGGGAATGATCTTCGTAAAATACGAGCGACTCATGGCTTGGATCCCACCTTGGAACAATCCCACACAAACGGCTAATACCCAGAATTGCCATTGGCTGTTCATAAATAATGCAAATACTGCAATACCGGTATATGCGGCGATACAAAGAGTGATCAGATTTCCCAAATCATGGTTTCGACACAACCGCCCAAAAGTGATCGATGAAGGGAAGGCAACGATCTGCGTCACCAATAACGCTAATAGCAATCCAGTCGTATCCAATCCCAATGCTGTACCATATGCCGTTGCCATATCGATGATGGTATAAACTCCATCGATATAAAAGAAAAAGGCGATCAAAAACAAGAATATCTTGCGCTCTTTTTTCACGTTCCGCAATGTCTCGGCCAATCTTGAAAAACTGTGGAACATCGCATTGCGTGCATCTTTCAATTCGATATAGTGCTTTTGTTTATAGTTTTTGATGAGTGGCAAAGAAACCAATAACCACCATAACGCAACCAAAATAAACGCAATTGTCATGGCACTGGATTGGCTCATGCCAAACACATTACTGCCTAGTACTAAGATCAAACACGCTGCAAAGGGGATACAGGAACCGATGTAGCCCCACGCATAGCCTTGGCTGGATACTTGATCCACATGATCGGGCGATGAAACATCCACCAACATGGAATCATAAAAGATCAATGATGTGGAGTAACCCACCTTCGCCAATACGAAGACGATGATAAATGCCAACCAATAACTCAAAAATCCTAATGCTGCACATCCGATCACGCCGATCATCATACTGGCCACAAATAATTTTTTCTTAAAGTTTCGTGTATCTGCCAAAGTTCCCAAGATCGGACCCAGAATAGCAACCATCAAGGTAGCGATGGAAGTGGCATATCCCCAATAGGCCAGATAATCCACACTGCTCAGTTGATTGGTTTCAGCCAACGAATTGAAGTAAATCGGAATCAATGTGGAAACCATTAACGTAAACGCGGAATTGCCTACATCGTATAGAATCCATTGCTTTTCCAGTGAAGTCAGTTTGAATTTCATATTCTATCCCCTTATACGATTCAATCAGTTTTCTTCAAAATCATGATGGAAGGCATCAATGTATATATTGGTTCGACCATGAATAATATCCAAGAAATTGCCGATACATAATTCCGCTCGATCGATCGCATCGTTCCAATGTCTCAATAAATCATCCACGACTGGTTTATATTGCGGCATATCTTCTTTGGTCATGATCAGATCTTCAAAGAAGCGACCTTTAGGGATCGAAGCCAAAAAACGCATGGTGTTGCGTTTAAGGTCCGATTCACAATGCAACAGATGATGGATACTTACTTGACTACGCAAGGCCGTATAGATTTGTTGAGGGGTGAATGGATCGAAAAATGGTGCGATCACTGCAGCAGACTCGATGGTTGGATGGATATGATGGGTTAGATCATAACATGTGGGATCATTGATCCCATCATATTTCAATAACCAGCGATCTAATGCGGCTTCGATACCACTATGCGTCAGATGATCTTGACGCTGATAGTGGTAAACGATGGGATGTTCACAGGAATCCAGAGCATAGTGGCAAATAAAGCCGCATAGATACGCAATGGCAGCATCCACATTGGCATGGGTATTCAATATCGTATGAAATCTTTCGAATAATACATCACCATATTGATGATGCATCGCATAACCGACACGACTCAAATCGGCGGGGTTGTATACATGGTAATAAAAGGCGATATCGGGACCATGGACACCGATGTTATATAGGTCCATATATTGCGGATCAAAGTAATGATTTTCTTTTATCCGCTGGTACACGTTTTGACCATGACGGTAATGGGCATATGTGGTTGGCAAAAGTTCACCTTCCTTCTATTAAAAAACATAGAACATTATAACAAAGGCCATGAATAAGTATGGTTAAACCATTGTAAAACGATTGATGAAAGCGGGAGTCGTTCGACTCCCGCTTATTTGTATCGTTTAGTAAAGCTTCAATACTTCATCCGCAATGGCCTTGGCATAATTACAAATGGTTGGACCATCGTTTTCACTTGGATTGAAACAAATCTTCAATCCTTCATCGATGACGCGATGTTTTTGCTGTTTCAAACGGGAGATGATATTGCCAACGGCTTCTCCACTCCATCCATAAGATCCAAACCCAGAGCAGACTTTGGTCCCATCATAGCCAACGATGATGCTATTGATCAATGTATAGATCGGTGGTAATGCATCATTCAGGATGGTTGGGGAACCATACAGGATCCCATCACATTGTTTGGCCAGTTTGATGGTTTCATCCATATCGGCATATTCCAGATCCACTAAGTGAGTGGTCAAACCACAGTCACGGATGGTGGAATCGATCATTTCAGCGATACGTTTGGTATAACCATAGCAACTGACATAGGCGATCAATATTTCATGATTATGATGGGATTGACTCGCAAATGCTTTGTAATAGGCAATGGTTTTCTTTACATCCGTATCAATGATCGGACCATGACCGGGTGCGATGCAATCGATGGTCAAACCATCCAACTTATCCATCGCTTTGCGGATAAATGGTTTGAATGGTCCCATGATCATGGTGGTGTAATAATCCAATGCTGCATCATATCCCAATTGATCGTCCAGTTTGCTTTTGAGTATCCCATCAAACGCATAGTGGGCACCAAACGAATCACAACTGATTAATGTATGGATTTCTTCGATATAACTGTAGATCGTATCGGGCCAATGTAAATTGGGGACCGATAAGAAGCGGATGGTCGAACCATTGATATCGATGGTATCACCATCTTTGACGATCAAATGATCAAAATCATGGTTGAGCTGTTGCTTGACAAAGTTATATGCAGCCCCACTCATCACTACACAGATCCCTGGATAACGCTTCAATACCGCTTCGATGCTCCCCGCATGATCCGGTTCACTGTGGGATACGACAAGATAACGGATGGTTTCGGGTTGGACCACCTGTTCGATCTGTTCAAAATATGGTTTGGTAAAACCATCCTTGACCGTATCAAAAAGCACACTGGTACCACCATGGGTATACACATACGCGTTATAACTGGTCCCATAGGGCGTATGCATGATGATGTCAAAGTGTCTCAGCTTTGGATCCAATACACCGACATAGAAAAACGATTCCTTGATTTTTAACATATTTATTCCTCGATTCATTTTGATTATACCCATTGATCGAACCATTGAAAGCAATATGCTTATTCATTTCGATTTCTATTCAACTTAGTTACTAAACTAATTTTCCCTTTTGAAAATGAATCATATTATTTCTTCATTATTTCTCTTTGTCATAAAATATTCATAATCCAATACCAATATGGATCGAAAGGAAATCACATGAAAGCAAATAAAATTTCAACATTGCTTTTGACCGGTGCATTGATGCTTTCCGGTTGTTCGTCCGTATCCGAAAACGCGGATACGAGCGCAACCTACACCCCAGGCACTTACACTGGCCAAGCGCAAGGGTATGGTGGGACGGTTTCTGTGACCATTACAACGGATGATACCACCATTACCGATGTCACCATTACCGGTGACGATGAAACGCCCAATGTCGGCGGTGCCGCATTGGAAGATCTAAAAGCCCAGGTCTTGGAAGCACAAAGCGCACAAATCGACGGTGTCTCCGGAGCAACCGTCACCTCTAGCGCCGTTAAAAACGCCACTCAGGCCGCCATTGATGCCGCTATGGGCAATGAAACGGCTTCAACCGGTGAAAAGACACCGGTTGCGGATGGTACGTACACCGGCAAAGCGCCATCTTATGGCGTGATGGGTGAAATGGAACTTTCCGTCACTTTCGAAAACAATGCCATTACGGAAATCACTACCATCAATGCGGGTAGTGCCACCCAAGCGGATGAAGATGAATATTCCCCGATCTATGCCACCGTGGAAGAAAATCTTTATCCGCGCATCATCGAATCCCAATCTTTAGCCGTAGATTCCATTTCCGGTGCTACGACTTCTTCCAATGCCGCAAAAACCATCATTGCCAACATCATTGATGAAAATGGTGGAGATTCCAGTCAATGGTATACACCGATCGAAAAATCCACGGACACCGTGACCTTGGACGGCTATGACGTGATCGTGGTCGGTTTAGGAT
>CALVGN010000005.1 GCA_944327105.1 uncultured Erysipelotrichaceae bacterium
CAAGATAAGTCCAGAGCTGACAACTGAACCATAATCCAGTTAAGCCAATGTTATCTGCGGCTAAAAGAATATCGCCAATGGGGGAACAATAATGACTGGTGTACCGCATGATCAGTTCCCCAATTTAAAATATTGATTCGAGTCCTGCGGAGCCTGTGCGCGTTCCGTGTCCGTGTAGGAACGGATTTCCGAGCAGACTGTAATTTTATAGCTTTCAAACAGTTTCTCCCGCCCCTCTTTCTGACTCATACGATGCTGCACGACATTCCGCCAGCGTTCTACGGCTGTCTCGTCCGTCCACACATTCATAGACAACAGCTTGCCGTCCTCGTTCAGACTGGAAAACCGTTCTGCCCGGATAAAGCCATCAAATCCGGCAAGCAATGGTTTCAACATAGCCGCAAGGTCAAGGTATTTCTTCATTCCGGCCTTTGTAGGCTTCACTTCAAACAAAACAATAATATTCGCCATGTTTACTTCCTCCTATGCTTTTTCGGTGCATAGTCTTTCATGCCAGGAATAGCCCCGCCCGCAACAGCCCATAAATACAGACTGGCAACACTGCAATAAGGGCTGAACCGCCGCCGGTATTTTTCAAATAACTTTCGGTCTATTTTCCTGTGGTGGTAGACCATACGAAGCCCGCGTTGGATAGCCAGATCGTCAAAGCTAAATATGTTAGGCCGCTGTAAACAGAATAGCAAAATCATTTCCGCTGTCCATACGCCGATTCCTTTCAAAGAAGCCAACACCTTGATTGCTTCGTCATCTGGCAACTGGGAAATTTCCTGTAAAGCAAATTCCCTGGTCATCACTTTTTTAGCAAAATCTTTAATATATTCGGCTTTTCGGAATGTCATTCCCAAAGACTGTAACGTATCTATATCGGCTACCGAAATGCTCTTTGCATTCACTTCTCCAAACTGCGCTTTCATTCTCGCCCATATTGTTGCCTGCGCCTTTGTCGATATTTGCTGGCCGATGATGTGATGTACCACGGAAGAAAACAGGTCGGTATCCACCTCTCGGTCAACGTGACCGATTTTTTCAATGACTTCACGCAACCGTTCATCCTTGGTTTTCAGATATTCTACTTCGAGCTCAGCATAGTAGAAATACAATTCGCACACCTCCTGTTGTCTTGACTTTTAGCAGGCTTTCACTATGGTCTTATTACAAAAAAATGCGTATTTTAGTGAACTACTCGACTACAAGTAACCGAGTAGTTCACATACATATCAGGAAAAGTTATCACCAGATGTATGTATCCGTACTTCAATGACCGATTTCAAAAATGATTCTTGGTTAATTAATTTGCCTCTTTATGCGATAGAAACAATTAAGAAACTCCCCTTATCGATGTGATCAAAAAGAACCGTGCATCCTTTGATGCCATATCAAGCAGTGAAAACAAAAATCGAAATTTCAACTGCTCATATTATATGTTGATATCCACCCATTTACCTTTGTGATAGCGAAGCGTAAAGAAGCAGAATCGGGAGAACTGATCCGAGAATACACCGAGCCAGATTCCCGTAAGTCCCAAATTGACGATCCCGCCGACCAATGCCCACGTCACTAAAGAGCGGATGATCGTCACCGAAACCAGTGACCCAAACAAGGTATATTTCGCATCCCCGGCGCCTCGAAGGCATCCGGCATAAACGATCTGTGAAATCTGAAATAATGTGATCGCCGCAATAAACCACGAAATCAGCACACCCATATCGAGTACATCGGCTGCATCAAAAAACAACGAGAAAATCTCACGACCAAAAAGCACCATGACGATCATGATGATCACACTGATCACCAATCCCATCATCTGGCAGATCGTTCCATACGACTTGGCTAATTTCTTTTCTTTTTTACCCAGGCTTTGACCAATCAACGCCACGGCCGCTACCTGCATGCCATCGCCAAACGCAAATGAAAGATTCAATACATTCATGCCGACCTGATGGGCCGCAAATGCATCCGTTCCCAATCCGGCCGCCAAAATCGAGGTGACCAAAAAGCCGACCCGCATGGCCAGGTTTTCGATCAGAAAGTTAGCGGATAAATGCATCAGACCATGAAAGCTTTCCAACGTCGGTCGGATCTTTTCGCGCAACATGTACCCCATCGAAATAAAACTGGTTTTGCGGCAAATGGACATAAATGACATAAAGCAGGCCACAACGGTACCTAGTACCGTGGCAAATGCCGCGCCAAACAATCCCCATTTGGGAAAACCAAAGTTTCCGCCGATCAACAAATAATTGAAACAAATATTGACCAGCGAACTGGTGATGTTGGTGGTCATGGCGATCTTGGTATTACCACAACCTCTTTGGGCTGCATTGATGGCCAGTGACAATACATTGAAGATCATTCCCGCCTGAATGACTTGGAAATAGACCACCGCTCCGTCATGGGTATCGGCATTGGAGCCGCAGAATCGAATGATCTCATTGGCAAATATCAGTGTCAATGCAGTGATGATCACACAGGAAATCAGAATAAAGATGATGGATGTCGTAAAGATCTCATTGGCACTTTTTTGATTGTTTTGACCATAACGACGGGCAACCAATGCACTGATGGCGATATTGGTGGCGGTAAACAATGTCAAGGCAATGAATTTGGGTTGAGTGGTCAAACCCACGCTGCTGACAGCAGCGGTACCCAATGATGAAACCATCATGGTATCGATCATGCCAGCCAGTGAAATAAAGACACTTTCCAAGACGGCCGGCCAGGCCATCTTGAATGCTTTTTGAATTTGATATGAACGTGTTTCGAGTATATTTTCCATAGATAAATTTTAATATTGAATGGTTTGACCATACAATCATTGATCAAATCCATTTATGAAAATAGTCATAAAAGATGAGTGGGAAAATCTGGTTGAACCATCGGGTTTTGGATATAGTGATGCCATGATCTATTTCACCGCAGATTCCCATTTTGGACATGCCAATATCATCAAATACTGCAATCGACCATTTGAATCTGTCCAACAGATGGATGAAACCATGTTAAAAAACTGGAATGATCGTATCAAAGCCAATGATGAGGTCTACATCGTGGGGGATTTGATGTTTTTTTGTAAAGATCCACAGTATTATCTCAATCGATTGAACGGTCGAAAACATTTGATTATCGGCAATCATGATACATATTGGTTCAAGAAAATCGATCCGACCCCATATTTTCAAACTATTTCACCATTGATGCGCATCCGTGATGGTTCTCATCGGTTCATCCTTTGTCATTACCCATTGATGAGTTGGGAAGGCATCCATGATCATACCTATCTGATTTATGGCCATATCCATAATTCGACCAATGGAATTTATTGGCCACTTCTAAAAACATATGAGCACGCCTTGAATGCCGGAGTGGATATCAACGCGTATCAACCTGTCACCTTCAAAGAATTAGTCGAAAATAACCGACGATTCAAGGAAAATCATTAATCATAATGCGGATTCACCGATAAAGTGAATCCGCATTTTCATTTTGTTTATGCAAACAATCGTTCCAATATCGGCATCAAGGCCACCAATGTCACCGTACAGCTTAATGTTGAAATCAAAACGGCGGTGGAGGCAAAGGGTACGTCTCCATGGTATTTATTGGCAAATACCGCACAGGATGAACCGATGGGCATGCCGATCAATAAAACCATGGTCACTTTCAGTTCGAAACTGAAATTTAAGGGAATCAGACAAAACGCCAGGATCAATGGCAATACGATCTGACGCAATATGGACAACACGATGATCTTTACAGCATCCGAAACATGAAACTGGATCTTTCGGCCCAATAATGAGCCAACCAGCATCAACGACATCGGACCCAATGATCCACCCACGTTGCTTAACGCGGTCATGGCAAAGGCAGGTAATTTCAAATTCAAAAACACAAATCCCATGCCAAGGAAAACAGCGATCAAGATCTTATTGGTCACCAACGCCTTCAAAATTTCCTTGGCATTGCGATGGATCTTGGGATTGAACACACTTTCTCCGGCAGAAAACGCCATGATGCGGGTCGGGATCAAAAACACATTGGCATAAACCACACCAGCTGCACCGAACAAACCTTCGATCACTGGTGTTCCGACCAATCCACCATTGGATACCAACAAGCCATAGCGAGCGACACACATCTCATCTTTGCTGAATTTTGGAAATTTCCATTTGGTGATCAAATAGACCACGATCTCGATAATGGCTGCCACCATCAAAATGGCGATGCATTCGATCAGGTTCTCACGGGTAAATGCTTTCAAAAAAGACACGAACACGCTCATGGGCAGCAAGACGCCCAATACAAAATCCGACATGAACGCATCCGAACTATCCGTGAACAGATGGACTTTCTTCAGAAAAAACCCGATAGCCAGATAAACCAGGATCGTTCCCTGAAGTTCGATCAGTATCTGCGTCATGGATTAATCACCGATACGATAGGTTTTGATGAAGTCCTCATTGAAGATGGTTCCATCCACATTGCGATCATAAACGATTCGTCCATTGACATAGGTCACCAACGCCTGATAATCATCACTGATCACCACAAAATCCGCGTCTTTTCCCGGCTCTAACGATCCTTTGCGATCGATGAATCCGTACTTGCGATTCGGATTTTCGGCGAAGAAACGTGCAACTTCTTCCAGGGGCATATGCAACTTCTCGACCAGATTGCCGATACCGTAGATCACCGGTTTGCTGGAGCCACTTAAACGGCCACTGTCACTTAACACGAATCCGTCTTCAGTAACGTTGATATATTTGCGATCGGATTTTGGATCTTGGTTCATGCCCACATAACGGCCTTTGGGCGCACCACAATATTGCACATTGTCTGAAATCATCATGATGTGATTGTGGTCTTTGACTTTCAACATGATCTGGATCATCGGCAATGAAACATGCAACCCATCGCAGATCAGTTCACAATCCACTTCATCCCGTAACAATCCACAGCCCAATGTGCCAACATCCCGATGATGCAGACCCGTCATGACATTGCCTAAGTGTGTGGCTACGGTGATGCCCCAATCTACACCGGTATTGGCTTGTTGATAATTGGCGTTGGTATGGTACATCGCCATGGTGATACCATGGGATAAGAAGAAATCGATGGCGTCTTTGGCATGATCGACTTCCGGAGCGATGTCGACCAATTTCAGCAGACCATGGGATTTTTCGACCATGGTTTTCGCCACTTCAAGATCGACGGCCGGATAACCGGTGTTGACACCTTTCTCCCCGACTCTGGCACCCCAGGGGCCTTCGGAATGAATACCCATGATGGTGGCGCCATCGTTTATTTCCCGGGAAACTTCATAGACGTTCTCCATGGCTTGTGGAACGGTAGTCGTGGGAAAGATCTCGGTGACACCGACACTGGCCAGACCTTTGAGATAATGACGGATCTCATCCTTGGAGGCGATATCGATGCGATAACCGAAACCACCATGGTTATGGGTATCGAAGATACCGGGGATGATGCGGTGGTTACCATAATCGACATCCGCTTTCAAATCATAGCTGGCTGCATCATAAAAGCGGACGATCTTACCATTTTCGATTCTGAGATAACCATCTTTGATGGTGTTGAAAATCACGATGCGAGAACTGTGGATCAGCATGTTTACACTCCTTTGGTTTAATGTGAATCGTTATGAGATTTTACGGGAATAGGCTTGTGGATTGATCAGATCATCATGGTGATCGCGATCATAGACACATTGGCCGTTGATATAGGTGTAATGGCAGTTGAATGCGGGGTCGATCACAGCAAAATCGGCTTTTCGACCACCTTGTAAGGATCCATAGGTATTTTGGATGCCTAAATAGGTAGCCGGGTTGGTCGATGCCATTTTGCACAGATCGACCAGATCGATATGGTTATGGGTATGTAACTGATACATGTTGAATAAGACATATTTACCACTGCCACAAATGCGACCATGGACATCCTTGATCAGACCATTTTCATCGATGCACATGGTTTTACCATAGCGCTCATAATTACCAGTTGGCATATTGGCCATGAAATTGGAATCCGAGATCAGACAGATCTTGGATTTATCGATGATCTTGAATAGTAGATCGATCATGATCGGCGAGACATGATTCATATCCGCGATCAATTCATAATAGATGTCATCCAATAAAAGGAAGCCACCCAATGCCCCCATATGCCGATGATGGATCCCATCCATCCCATTACATAAATGGGTAACGATATCCAAACCCAGCCGATGATGCAGGTCGATGATCTGTTGCCCGGTTGCTTTGGTATGACAAGCCGCTACCTTGATATGGTGTTCATGCAAGTAACGGATGACCTTATCTGCACCATCCAATTCTGGGGCAATGGCCATTTCCACTAAATGGCCATTGGCCAGATCGATATATTCCTGTGTGAGTTCGATCGATGGTTGAGGCCATGTTTCACCCACGGTATTTTCTCCCCCTCTGGCCCAGAATGGGCCTTCAAAGTGGATACCGTGGATTCGGGTATAGGAATTATCGTGACGATCCATAACGGATGCGATCGCTTGGAATGCTTCTGGTTTAGCCGTCGGTAATACCGCGGTAACGGCAACACTGGGTAATGCCTTGGTATAACCATAGACATCGTTAGGCTCGATTGAATCGGTCATGCTCCAGCCAGCAAAACCATGGTTATGGATATCAATGATCCCCGGGATCAGGATAAAGTCAGAATAATCAATGATATGACCATCCTCAGGAATGGTTTCAACCACATCCAAAATGGTGGTATCATCGACTTTCAATGCCCCATCGATCACACCATGGGGTGTGACGATGGTTTTGCTGCGATAATACGTGATCATACATTTCCTTTCGTTAATTCACGGAATGAGATCAATTCGATCCCGTTGGTTTGGATCCATTGCTTCAATGCTTCACTGTTACAGGCTTTTAGATCCATGGGGCGAATCAACGTATACGTGGATACATCGAATAATGGGGCATCCACATAACCACAATGGAAGATGATATAACCAATATCTGCTTTCAGGTATTCATCCGTCATGATGCATCCCAATTGATCGGCATGCAATTGATCGTCCAAAGTAAATGGCTTTTTGTTCCAGTTTTTTAATGGTCTGACCAATCCATATTCCTTGGTCAAACCACGGGTCGTGGGGATCTGATATTCTTTGGCTACATCTTCCATGGCCTTCACCAATGTTGCGGTGGAATACGAATGCCCATGGATGTATTCGGGATATTTGCCGACCAATTGATAAAACCGTTCGATCTGAGCTTTGGTCTCTTTGACACATTGCCCATAATCCAAATGGTCGTGATGATCGGCTGTTTCATCCAATTGACGGGATTGACCGGAGGTATAAAAAGAACCATCTGCATGGACCATGCAGGGGATATCTTTCGGATTTGCACAGGGTCGACCGGCAACGATATTGATATCGATGCCAAGACACACGTGTGGATAATGTTTGATGATCGAGGCAGCGTATGCACTGCTTGGCATATTGGCAAACAATCCGGTATTTTTGACCATGCCGGATTCGATGCCTTCAATGATCCCGTTGGTCACACCACGGGTAATGCCCAGATCATCGGATTGAATGATTAATTGTTTCATAATTTATGCTTTATTGTTTGATCAATGTAGAAATGGCAGTTTCCAAACGATGTGAAAGATCGATCAATTGATCGATGTGGATATGCACATCATTTTTGGTCTTGGTATAGGGGACGTAAAATTCATGATCTTGAATATCACCGACACTGATGCAAACCATATTCGTATGGGTATTCAATCCCAATGCCGATGCATATTCATGACTGTAGGATTTATCATAACCATTGGATAATTGCATGGTATCCATCATTGATTTGACCAAGTGATCATTGGCTTGATCATGTGCGAATACAATGGTTGAACCATACGCCACACAATCCAATTGGATCCAGATCTGTTCCTTATGGTTCGAACCATATTGACTTCCAAAATAGGCCAACCCACGATAACCGTCCGCCTGTTGATCCAACAAGACGAACGCCACATCTTTTTTGAATGATTTGGCCAGATCCAGCATCAATGCCACACTGGCCGAATTTTTGGTCATATTGGCTTTATTCCCATGGGATTGGAAAAACCATATCCCCACAATGATCAAGATGGCCGCCACGATCAGATCGACCCATTTGAGCCATCCATGTTGCTTGAAACCATGCATCCCCAATAGTAATCCGATCGCTGTCATGAATAGACCGATCAGCAATTGGATCAACAAAGAAATCCGTTCTTGTTTAAGGTTTTTACTTGGACTGAACGGATAATAACGATATTTGGGTTTATAACTTTTGACCGGGGTATCATAGTGACTTAAAATGACCACTTTCGCTTTGGTGATATCACCAAAGATCACATTGTGGATCTTTTTCCCCTTTGGATTCTCGGGTTGGACCATCGCCTTATATCCCAGCTTTTCAAATCGTTTGGATACTTCTTCCATATACATGGCTTTTTCATGTTGATAAAACCGTCTTGGGATCGCAATGGCCAAATCCAAAATATCGTCCTTGATCATGAATCTCTCCTTAAATCGCTAAAAGCAACAAGGCAGTACCCATCTTGCATGGGTACTGCCTTGACTCATCCATTGAAATTAAGCACCCAACAGACTGCCGATAAAGCTGATCGCAATGGCTGCAACCAGGATACCGATGACCAGATAAATCGGGCGTACACCCTTTTTGATCAGATGCATCAGATAGAAGAATAATGCAACCGATGCCAGACCCGGCATGATCGAATCAATGATGGAGAACAGTTCAACACTGGTATCCCCCACACTGATCGGCAGGGATAGTTTGACATTGACCATGGTTGCGACCATGGCACCGACCATACCGATACCTAAAATGGAAGCACTCTTGGTCAAACTCTGCATCAAACCGGTTCCAAACAAGGAATCGATGAAACTGGTACCCATGGAATAACCCATACGTAACAGATAATAACGGGCCACCAATTGGGATCCACCGTATAACAGAACGAACAATAATGTTCCTAAAATATTTCCGGTGGTACACAAACCGATACCGATACCGGCAGCAATGACACGTACGCAATTGAAGAAGAACGCATCACCGATACCTGCAGTCGGACCCATCAAAGCGACCTTGATGCTTTCGATGGTGTCATCATCCACCCCACCTTTGGTCATTTTGTCTTTTTCCAATGCATAGGCGATACCGGCGATGAAGGCAAACAATACCGCATGGGTGTTGAAGAAGTTATCATGACGTTTCAACGCCAGATTTCTTTCTTTCGGATCACTGTACAGTTCATCCAATGCCGGAGCCATGGTCAAACAGAAGGCATTGGCTTCCATCTTGACCTGGTTGAATGAGCAGAACACCAGACCGGAGTTCCAGTACATTTTACGTAACGTTTTCTTTTCTGTATCGTTATAATCAAACTTTAACATTAGAAGAAGTCCTCCGAATCATTGCCGCTTGTGCCTGAAGAACTGCCGGCAGCTGCCATCGCTTCGTTCTTGGCATCCAGGATTTTCTTATCATTGAGGAAGTACATCACAGCGACCACCGCTAAAATGATTGCGATCGGCAATGTACCCATGTTCAAGAATTTTGCCAACACGAAACCGACGAAGAAGAATCCGCCGACTTCCCCGCTCCAGATCATGGAACCAAGGATGGCAAATCCGACGGCAGTCATCATACCACTGGCTGCGGAGAAGCCGCTCATGACCCATGCCGGTAAGGTATTGATCACGCTTTCCAATCCTTCGATACCGAAGGCTACTGCGATGAACATAATCAGATGTGCGGGTAATTTATCCAAGAAAATACCGCAGAAGATTGACTGCCAGCGCAAGGTGGAAACTTTACCTTCCTCTGCTAAATGTTCCCAATACGGTGCAAACGAGCACAATACGGGTTTCCACAGTTCGTTGACCGTTGCCATGATGGTACCGATTGGCATTGCTAGGGCTAAACCAGTTTCCACATCTGCACCAGTCAAGATGGTCATGGCCACCGCCACGATGGATGCAGCAGTTGCATCAGCCGGGATCGATCCGCCAATAGCGGAAATACCCATGAAAATGGCTTCCAGTGAAGCGCCCATGATGATACCGGTGGTCAAATCACCCAACAATAAACCGGTGATCGGGGCAGTCACGATCGGCCGTGTAAAGGTCTGCCACGCCAGCACACGGTCGACACCGTTGACCAGGATGGAAGCCAATGCACACAATAGTCCATTGATAATCATAATTTCCCTCTTATTGAATTAATTGAACAATTTGGTAATGTCTTCGGAAGGTTCTTCCGGAGTAGTCTGATAAATGCACTTCAGTCCGGTGGCGATCAGCTTTTTGAACGATTCCACTTCGATGTCATCGGCGTAAATGTTATTACCATAACGTTTGCGCGGATGACCGGGCTTTTCCTGTGCGATACGGCCATAGTTGCCAATGTTGATATACGGGATGCCCTTGACGTGTTCGACGACCTTGACGGCATCTTCCGGTGAATTGACCAACACCAGACATTTCAATGGTTCACACCGTGGATCGTTGAGCAATTTGATGGCATCCTCGACGCTTTTGATGGCGGTCTTGCACGTGGATGGTGCCGCCATTTTTAATGATTTCTGCACGATCGGACTGGCGGCGGCAGCATCATTGGCGACCACGATGTGATCGACACCGGTATGACGGCTCCATTTAATGGCAATTTGACCATGGATCAGACGTTCGTCGATTCGAAAAAATTTGATCATTGATTTGCTCCTTAGAAAAAGTCGTCTCCGTCGCCGCTATCCGTAAGATCGATCTCGATCAATTGCAACGAAGCTTTGCAGTTTTCAACGGTTTCCTTCAGTTCTGCCTTGCTCCAGTTTTCACGATTTTGCGCAATGATCTCGATCATCACAGCCAGATTGGCGCCGGAAATCTGATAGGTATTCGGACGTGTACAGTACTCATTGAGTATCTGATTGACTGAACCACCGACAATATCCGAAAACATCAACAACGGTTGCTCACCGATCGAATCGATGACCGATTTGATTTTTTCCTTTGGATTGGAAGCATCCACATAGCAGTCGACGACATGGATATTTTCGTTGGTTCCGAGTAACACGGATAAGGCCGAGGCGAAGCCGGAGGCCAGTGTTCCGTGTGTGGCGATCAGATATTGCATGAAACCTCACACTCCTTCCCTTGGTTCAACAGATCTGTGACACGTTAAGAATATGGTATGACCATGGGAATTTCGAGTGATAATATTGAACAAAAACAGGTGCAATGCACCTGTTTTCATTTGAGTAAGTGTAATGAACTGTCTAAATCAATGAATTTTCACGGATCAAGCGGAACAATTGGTCGAATCGTGGATCGTTGCTCAAGGTATGGATGGTTTCACCATCCATGACAATGGAGCGAATCATCAAACTTAATATTTTGGTTGCCACCAGATCATCTTTGCAATCCACACTGACCAACAAAATATGATTGACCTTTTGGGTGAACCAGTTGATGGTTCGAACCAGATGCATGATTTCAAACACATTGGACCCGACCAGAATCGAAGGTAAAATGATCAATGCGATATCGTGATACACGAATGCATCATCGATCGATTCCAGGTATTGGTACAACTGTTGTTTATCAGCGTTTATGGCAAAGCGATAGTTGAGCATGCGTAATGCCTCTTTACGATCCGATAAGTCCATTTGATCGATGGTCAAACCATGGGGATATCCCAATCGATCCACATACGCTTCAAACGGATAACCCATCATCATCAATTGATCATGGATCTGCTGCGCTTGTTGTTGAGTTGGAAACGTCCGACAGATGATGGGCAGGATATCATAGTGATAATAATACATGTCACTGTTGACCAACACCGCATCATATAACTGTTTGTCCACACCACGGACTTCATAGAATTCTTTCAGATCGATGCATTCGAATTTATCTGCACCATAATGATCGATCAACCATTTTTTCGTGATCAAACCACTGTCCAACCCATGGCGCATCGAAACGATGACTCGTCGTTTTTGATAAGGAATTTCCACGGATTGTAAGATCACGGTCAAGCGTGCACCCAATTCATAGACAAAAAAGCTTTCACTGTTCAGACCATAGCGAGAATCCAAAATGGTGATCACCGATTGTGCCATGGATGTGGCCAATGCTGAGACCAAAATATCATTGCGGATAAAATTACGCGTGATAGTGCGATTATAAGGGATCGATGGGAAACGATAGCGAAACGCCATGGAAATAAACAATGAATTGAGCAATGGCCGTACCAATGGCAATGTGGAAATATCCAGATGCCAGATGGTTTTGATCAAGTCAATGGTTTCGTCTGTGAATCCATTGACTTGTGTATCGATCCATTTGCCGTAATTCTTTTCAATATCACACCGATAATCCACATCACACCAATATAACAGCAATATCGTCATGGACAGGATCTCGGATTCGCTCAATAATGGCAAACCATAGTTTTGATGCAATTTTCGGATCAATAGATCCACGAACCGATATTCTCTTAAATGGGATGCCGCTTCAAAGAACTTGGATTCAAAACACACCGTATGCCCGTGTGCCACGCGGTTATACATCAACGCGATATAGCGGACAAACCGATGCGCGTGGGTATCAACTAAATGCAGATCTCCTTTACGCAATTGATCCATAAAGATATGGCGCACGTCTTTCAATCGGACATTG
The DNA here is from genome assembly GCA_944327105.1 of uncultured Erysipelotrichaceae bacterium. Classification (GTDB taxonomy): domain Bacteria; phylum Bacillota_I; class Bacilli_A; order Erysipelotrichales; family Erysipelotrichaceae; genus CALVGN01. The sequence continues at coordinate 12,782 of CALVGN010000005.1, forward strand.
GTAAAATCGAACAAGCGTTCATATTCGGGATAATCGAACAGGAAAATCGCTTCGTGATGATGTTTCATCAACAATTCCAATAGACAACAACGCAAGTTGATCTCCGAACCGATGGCGCGTAAACCATAAGAAGGTTTGATCTCGATGGAGACATTGAAATCCTGGAAAAAGGATTTGATAAACGGCATCGCTGCTTTAACGGTACCGACAGATACATAGATGGCATTCGCCAATGCTTCTTCGGTGATCCAACCATCCGCCATCAAAATATGGCGCATGATCTGATATTCATTGGCATCTTGATTGCTGATGTATTCCCCATCGCTAAAATTCATGAACAGTAAATCTTTCATGGAATTATAGATGGTTTCATTCTTGACGACGATGGTATAACCACGGGCTTTCTGACTGATCAGCTCACATCCACTGTCCATGGCCAGTATCCGCACATCTTTCATATCATTTTTAACGGTTCGCGGGCTAACGTCCAAATAGACCGCGAGTTGTTCTGCGGTCGCCGTATCTTTGACACTGGTCAGATAATAAAGAATCCGCCATGAACGCACATTATGAATGATCATGGTTCTTTTTTATCGCGGATGATGTTTTTGTGCAACATCAGAATCAAGCACAATTAACGGTTTCTTCTATGACACATGCTGCAGCAGAACATTTTCAACAAACTCTTGCGGCGTCATGACTTGGATATCCGATTGGTGGAATCCTTTAAGATCACGCGAAATAATAAAATCCGCTTTAATACGTTTGGCAATCATATATTGAACACTGTCTTCAAAGTCTTTCCATTTCAACAACGCAGCATCAAATAGATCTTCCACTTTTAAATCTTCAATGCTTAGAATTTCTGAAAAATCCAGACAAACATTCAACGTTGCTTCGGGCGAAAGCTGTTTGCGACAGCAATAAATCAAGTCAGCTATCGCCACCGTACTGACATGCCCATGAAATAGATTCGACTCACACAATTGCAAAATTTGGTAGGACGCATCAAAATACGGCGTTTTTTCCATCAATACATCGAAAATGACATTTGTATCAATCATCAACTCCATACTTGTCCTTCAACCTTTCTTTTCGGGTCTCTTCCAAAGAAGGTCCGCCTTTTAAAACTCCTCGAAGCCGATCGACTACAAATTGATTTTTATTGGTTTCCGAAACAAGTTGCGCAATCGCTTTTCCGTTTTTAGTGATAACAATCTTTTCTCCCATCATGGCCTCCTTCAAGTATTTACCAAATTCGCCGTAAAGCCCCTTGCTTTAGCTGTGGGGATATAAGGCGATTTTCAAAGTTTTTCAATAAATCGCTCTTATAACTATCCAATATATTGTTATTCATTATATAATATTGGTATGAAATACAAATCAAATCATAATGTTGTCTATTCCTGTAAATACCATGTAGTGTGGTGCCCTAAGTATCGCCGTTCTGTTTTGATAAATGGAGTTGATGTTCGCTTAAAGAAACTGATTATCGAAACTTGTAAACTACTTAGCGTCGAACTAATTGAAATGGAAGTTATGCCAGATCATGTGCATTTGCTTTTGGAAGTTGATCCCCAGTTCGGAATACATAAAGCAATTAAACGAATTAAAGGATACTCATCTAAAGTGCTGAGATCAGAATTTCCCTGGCTTAGATCGAGGCTACCCACGCTTTGGTCAAACAGTTATTTTGTAAGCACGGTCGGTGATCTTTCGCTTTCGGCAATTAAACAGTACATAGAGAATCAAAAATATATGTAGGAGTTAAAGATGCATTTATCAGAAACTATTAAACTTTATTTGCCAAAAGAGCAGAGGAATCTTATTGTCATGACGATGATGGAGTATATCGATACTGTAAATAATCTCGTTTCTGATAGTTTAAATGGCTTGTGTATCAATAAATATACCAGTGCTGATGTGAATGCCATGCTTCCCTCTGCTTTAAAAAATCAATGTAT
>CALVGN010000006.1 GCA_944327105.1 uncultured Erysipelotrichaceae bacterium
CTGGCCCCATACGGTGGGAAAGCTGGCCTGCAGGTCTGCCAGTTCCTCGTCTGTCAGGAAAACATTCTGGTAACGGCCATAGGCGCGGGCGCTCTCACTCTCTCTATTCTCTATACTCCCATCTCTAATATCTAATCTCTTATCTCTAATCTCTGGTGGACAAATGTCCCCCCGGCTATATGGTGGACAAATGTCCGCCCCGCCGGATGGGAGCAGTTTTTGACGCTTCAATCGCATACGCTCTTTCTTTTTCCGTTCTCCCTCAGTAGAGGGCTGGCCGATCAGCAGTTGGATGTCGGCCATGTAGTAGGCCCCGTCGGTCAAAATCTCCACAAGGCCAAATTCAAGAAATACCTTCAAGGCCCGTTCCACCGTCCCCACCTGATGGCGGGTAAAGGTGGCGATGGTCTGGGGCGTGTGGGGCAGATGGTCATTGAACATGAGGATACCGCCGCTTTTGAGTGACATGAGATACATTTTCAGCAGCAGATTGGAGTACAGTAGGCCATCCTGCATACTCTCCAAAATAACCATCGTTTCGCTGTTGTAAAAGTTTTCTTTCAGCTTGAGATAGTAATATTTTCGATTGTCTGACATGGGTTCCTCCTTGGGATTCGTTTTGGGCTTCTGTACGCATTTAGAGGGCCGTTTTGGGGGTCAGAGGATAAATCTATCAGGCCCCCGCCGACACCCTCGAAAAAGTCCTTGATTTTGTATCCAACATGAATAATTCGACGGTATCAAAATAACCCTGTGGATACGCCAAGTATTCGTTATACTGCGCTTCCACGGTATCGGTCAGTTCATTCAATTCTGGATAATTTTCACGGGAATTGGCCAATGTGGCTTCTACACCGGCATTTTCAGTAAATTCATTTTCATCCTGATACATAGTTTTCGCGGCATTCATCCCGCCAGTGGACCGGCTGGTGTTGCCACCCACGAATGCAGCTTTTTCGATCACCACTACATCCACGCCTTCCTTAGCGGCAGCAATGGCAACGCTCATGCCGGCACCACCGGCACCTAAGACGACCACCTCGGTTTCGATGGTGGTTTCACCACCGGCTGTTTCGCCTTCTTTGGCGACCAGATCTTCCGGTGTCAATCCGGCTACTTCCAATGCGGCGGTAGCTGCAGCAATAAAGGCATTGCTCGTTACGGTGGCATTGGCGATGGTATCGACCTTGACCGTGTTGGTTGCAACCACTTCCTCAGCCAACAAGGGCAGTGCCATTTCACCGATATCCGGTGATTCACCGCTTTCCAGCATGGTCACATCCGTGATGGTTTTGGTTTCATCCAGTGTCAGTGATACTTTGATTTCACTGGAAAAACCCTGGGCACTTCCCTCAAACGTTCCGCCGGTGAAAGCATCGACGGAATCCGTGGTACAGGCAGACATGGTCAAAACCATGCTGGCTGCAACCAGCAGTTTTTTGAATTTTTCACGCTTGTTCTCCTTTTCACGTTTAACACGCCGATTCACCATACCGAATCGTCACGTTTGGTTCAACCATAAAGTTCATTGGTCGTACCATTTAAAAACGATGTTTGCATCAAACATCGTCTATTTTTTATATTTTCCAAGTGGGATCGTATCCACGATGGTGCAACCACAGTGTTTCAGAAGATCCATTCCCTTTTGATATTCATCTTCCCATTGTTCAAATGCTTCGGGAAAATGGGCATCATAGCCGATGATGGCTTTGCAGCCGGCCTTGCCGGCCATTTCCCAAAACAAAGGATGCGGATAAGTGTGGATACCATACAGATGATCAAAGGGTAAACCATTGAGATTATATTCAAGCACCACATCATGCTTTTTCGCCAGTGTGATGATCTGCTCGAATGCCAGACGTGCCGTATCATCCAGTTTACGATAACCGCGCATGAAGACTTCCGGATGGGCGATGCAGCTGAATAGATCACTTTCCACCGCTTTGGTCAATACATCCACATATAAGTGAATATCATCTATATCATGGATAGCGAAGAAATCATGACACTGGGGTGAACCGTATTCATCATGAGGATAAGAGTGATTACCAAGGATCATATAGTCTAAACCATGCTTGGTAGCCAAATCGATCAACCAGGGTAGTTTATCCGGATGATACTCGACTTCAAGACCACTAAAGATTTGGATACGACCATCATATTTGATTTTAGCTGTATTGATGGTTTGGACATACTCATCCAATTGATCCACACGCATGCGAATCGGAGAGATGTAACCATCTTCATAAACCCAAGGGGTATGATCTGAAAAACCCAGTGTGGTCAAACCATTGGCCAATGCATACTGAATATAATCCTCCACATCCCCTTTGGCATGCTGACAGCGATAGGTATGGGTATGATAATTGACCTTAGCCATGGTGTTCGATCCTTTCCTTCAATCGTTGCATCACTTGATCCATGGTCCCGATAAATGGCATTTGATCTTTTAATTCCGGATGTTCCAGATACCGGTTGACCAGCATCACATCGATGCCAAGCGATACGGCTGCACCATCTTCGATGCAGTCATTGCCGATCAAAATCACTTCATCCTTGGTTAGACCAAGATGCTGTAATAACCACGTGAAGTAATACGGATCCGGTTTGGCGGAGATACTGTTTTCATAAGTGGTGATAAAATCGAATGCATCTGGATCCACACCGCTCCAGCTGCAACGGGCATATGTGGCCACTTTGGGAAATAATGGATTGGTCGCCAATACTGTGGTCAAACCATAGGATTTGACCATATCCACCAATGGTTTGGATAATGGTTCCATTTCACAGATATTTTTTAACTGGTTGAAACCATGGGTATACATGTCCATGAATCGATCCATGTAAAACGATAACGGATGATCATCATTGACTTGCATGAAATAATCCAAAAATACCCTTTCATTGGTATTGGGGCCATGGTTTTGGGTCATGGCTTCAACCGAAGCCATGACCGAATTGACGATTTTTTTTGGATCATCCTGATCCGAAAAAGTCGAATAAATCAGTTTGAAATAAGCTTTTTCAAACGTTTTACGATCAAAAGGTAGCAATGTCCCATCCAGATCAAACCAAACTGCTTTTAATGCCATAAATCCGGATGGTTACTCCACTTCATATCCCAGTAAATGACCATGGCAAGCACTGACTTGATTGGCAACGGTCAATACATCCGATAATAATTTGACATATTTGAGCGTGATCACACTTTTGACACTCATCTGATCTTCCAATAATCCCTGTTCACTGGTATACCCTAAAGATTTGATGGTTTGATCAAATGCCAATTGGTCATTGGTCGTATCAAAAGCAATATGGTATTTGATCGTCACTACTGCACGATCAGCAAAATCTTTGGCAAAGCGTTCACATTTGCCGATGGATTCCACAATGAATCCTCGGCTTAAATGGGAATATACGCTTTGCAATTCATCCACGATCCGCTGATCATCCTGATCCATGGTCGGATCCTGTTGATCCCGTTGATCTTCATCAATACTCATTCGTTTGACTTCCCGCATGATCTGCGCATTGCGTTCCATTGGATCAAGTTCAGGCATATCGATGGTTTGATCATCTTCATCCTGGACAATGGTATGAATGGTCTTATCATCCGTATCTTCCATGCTTTCCATAGCCGTTAATGGTGCATCCAGTTCATCATTCAGATGAATCAAATGCTGTTGTTGTTCACTTAAGCGATGCTTTTTGACTTTGTTGAGCACATAAACAGTAGCCGCTGCCGCCGTTGCGGAAGCGATACCGGTAATGATCCAACCTGTTTTTTTCATAATCCGTACTCCTTGGTTTCGAATATTCTGGTTTTGTCTTTCAACCATACAATGGCGATACCATCCCCTATTTTATCGTAAAGTACGGTATTCAACATATCATTTGTAGTGATCCAGTGACGAAATCGCTTTATTTTATGCACCAATTGAACGGTAGAACGGTTATGGGTAAGGGTCGGATCATCCACAATGCCATGAAAGTTCAGATTATCGATCACATAACAGCCATATGGCTGGATGTGATCGATGGTATGGACCATGTAATCGTAATAATGATTCTTTGCACCATCCATGAAGATCAAATCATATTTACGGGATATCAATGCTTCGAGTATATTCTGATGAACCACATTGATCTGATGATCAAAACCAAGTTCATGGATATTTTCAACCGCCTGATGATACCGATCGGAATCGATCTCATAGGTATCGATGGTGATATCCGGAGATAATGATGCCATGGCCATGGCACTGGTGCCAACAGCCGTACCGATTTCCAATATGGTTTTAGCATTGGTGGCGATAACCGTATCACACAATAACTTCAACCCATCATCAAAAATCACCGGTATCCCGTTTTTCCTGGCTTGTGTTTTCAATCGTTGCAATTGTTGGTTCATCCATGGTGATTATACCATCGCGAACAATGGTTCAAACCATGATAAATGACCGTCGATCCTCACGGATCGACGGTCATCTTATCATTTATGCATTTTCAATGAATTTTATGATTTCAGATACCCCACAGTATAACTGTGGTGTGCCATCCACTTCATCCACCAATGTCGGAGCCTGCATGATACCATATCGTGCAACATCATCCAAATCATTTTCCGCATTGATCACTTCCGGCTTGATCCCGGCACTTTCCAGCTTACGCAATGCGATTTTGCAATTTGGGCAAGTGGAGGTGGTAAACAGCTTAAGATGGTGAGAACCATCCTGTGGATCAACCATCGCTGTCTTGGTCAAACCACCTTGTGGCATCTTCACCTTGATACCATCCCTATCATTAAATGTACCATTCCCGACCTTATACGTCGTGCGTTGTTTGAATTCCTGCAATTTACCATCATTCCAGTTTTGTACCGGACGATAATACCCGGTAATGCGGCTGTAGACTTCCGTCTTTTGATGACAGATCGGGCATTCATACTGCTCCCCAGCAATATACCCATGGTCCTTGCACACCGAATAGGTCGGTGAGATCGTATAGTAAGGCAAACGGTAATTTTCAGCGATCTTGCGCACCAATTTCGCCGCGGTGGACCAGTCATTCAATCGCTCACCCAAAAATGCATGGAATACCGTACCGCTTGTATACAACGTCTGTAATTCATCCTGCACATCCAGTGCCGCAAACATATCATCGCTGTAACCGACCGGCAGATGGCTGGAATTGGTGTAATATGGCGTACCACCAGGTTCAGAAGCGGTGATGATATCTGGGTAACGCTCAACATCGTGCTTGGCCAAACGATAGGCAGTCGATTCGGCCGGAGTGGCTTCCAAATTGTACAGATCGCCATACAGTTCCTGATAATCACTCAGTTTTTCACGCATGTGATTGAGTACGTCCTTGGCAAACTGCTGCGTCTTGGGATGGGTCATATCGGCGCGCAACCATTTGGCATTCAACCCCGCTTCATTCATGCCCACCAGACCGATCGTAGAGAAATGGTGGTCGAAATTGCCCAGATAATGTTTCGTATACGGATATAAGCCGGCTTCCAGCAATTGAGAGATCACCGTCCGTTTGACTTTGAGACTACGCGCGGAAATATCCATCAAACGATCCAGTCGCGCATAGAAGTCCTGCGCATCGTTGGCCAGGTAGGCAATGCGGGGCATATTGATGGTGACGACACCGACACTGCCGGTGGATTCCCCACTGCCGAAATACCCGCCGGTTTTTTTGCGCAATTCACGCAGATCCAGACGCAAGCGGCAGCACATCGATCGGATATCGGATGGTTCCATATCGGAATTGATGTAATTGGAGAAATATGGCGTTCCATATTTAGCGGTCATTTCAAATAACAGTCGGTTATTTTCACTGTCACTCCAATCAAAATCTTTGGTGATGGAATACGTCGGGATCGGATACTGGAACCCACGGCCTTGGGCATCGCCTTCGATCATCACTTCGATGAAAGCTTTGTTGACCATATCCATTTCCTTTTTGCAGTCTTTGTATTTAAACGGCATCTCTTTGCCCCCCACGATCGCCGGCAATTCCGCTAAATCATTGGGGACGGTCCAATCCAAGGTGATATTGGTAAAGGGAGCTTGCGTGCCCCAGCGGGATGGGGTGTTGACACCATACACAAACGATTCAATGCATTTTTTGGTCTGGTCATAGCTCAGATTGTCCGCTTTGACAAAAGGTGCCAGATAGGTGTCGAAGCTGGAGAAAGCCTGAGCACCAGCCCATTCATTCTGCATGATGCCTAAGAAGTTGACCATCTGGTTGCATAAGGTATTCAAATGTTTGGCCGGTGCTGAGGTGATCTTTCCCGGCACGCCACCCAAGCCTTCTTGGATCAATTGTTTCAATGACCATCCGGCACAATAGCCGGTCAGCATGGATAAATCATGGATATGAATATCGGCATTGCGATGGGCTTTGGCAATTTCATCATCATACACTTCAGATAGCCAATAGTTGGCCGTGATCGCACCAGAATTGGACAGGATCAAACCACCCACCGAATACGTGACCGTGCTGTTTTCTTTGACCCGCCAATCATTGACTTTCAGATAATTGTCTACGGTTTTTTTATAATCCAGTAATGTGTTTTGGGTCTCACGCAGTTTTTCACGTTGACGGCGATAAAGAATATACGCTTTGGCCACATCCGCATATCCGGCATTGCTGAGCACTTTTTCAACGGAATCTTGGATGTCTTCAACAGCAATGGTATTGTTTTCGATCTTGTCATCGAAATCACTGGTCACCTGTAAAGCCAGTAATTGTAAAACGGAGTCGTGGGTGTGTTTATCCATGGCATCAAAGGCTTTGGCCATGGCATTGATGATTTTGTTGATGTTGAATTCAACGATTTTGCCATCTCTTTTTTTAACGTGATAGTTTTCCATAATTTACCTCTTTTATATACGCAATGTGGTGGATGGGATCAGGGTTTTGGCGTGGTTACACCATGTGGTTAATGTCGTGGGATCAAAGGATGAAAGGCCTTTGGGATCAAGGATCGATCCACTGTCGGTGTACGATTGAAGATAATAATGACACTGAGCAGGTAACCAATGCAGGATATCATCCAAATCTTGATACGTATGGATCCCTTGGACCAAGGTGGTGCGATATTCATGGGAAATGGTGGAATTTTCTAGGATGGAAATGGTTTGATCAATCCGTTCAACGATGGTTGAACCATCCAATCCGATGGCTTTACCATAGTTGTTTCGAGATTGCTTGATATCCACTGCTACATAGTCTACCAATTGAAGATCCATCAGTTCTTTTAACTTCAATGGATAGGATCCATTGGTATCCAGTTTGACCAAATAACCCAATGCTTTGATCTTTCGGATAAAATCCGGAAGATCCGATTGCATCAGCGGCTCACCGCCGCTGATGACCACACCTTCTAAAACACCCTGACGTTTGTGCAGATAATCCAAAATCGTTACTTCATCAACCATTTCAACGGATGATGATGGTACGACCAGGGATGCATTATGGCAATATGGACATCGTAAATCACAGCCGATGGTGAATACCAGTGCTGCCAGATGGTCCGGATAATCCAATAATGTCAATTTCTGAAATCCACCGATGCGCATAAACGTTTTCCGAGTTCTATTCAATACTCTTTCACATCTGTAGTTTGTCGCAATTGCAACAGTTTATACATTTATGGTTCAACCACGAAAAAAGGAGTGCGATGCACTCCTTGAATTTTCAATGGCGCCTAATGCAAGACTCGAACTTGCGACCCAACGGTTAACAGCCGTTTGCTCTACCGACTGAGCTAATTAGGCACTGCCCTAATATAATAACCATGGTCGAACCATCGTGCAAGTGTTTTTTCAAAAAGTTGACATGGTCCAGCCATAAAATTCTTTGAAAAAAGTTATTGCATACCTATTTTACGTTATGGTATCATATGCAAGCCGAAAGGTAATCTGGCCAGTTGGTGAAGCGGCTTAACACAACGCCCTTTCACGGCGTCACTCACGGGTTCGAATCCCGTACTGGTCACCATTCAAACACAACGCATGGTTCAACCATGCGTTTTCTTTTTATAACTTATCCCCTCAAGATCCAATAGATAAGCTTTACGATCAATACCAGAAGCATATCCGGTCAGGCTGCCGTCTTTTCCAAGGATACGATGACATGGTATAACGATGGCAATCGGATTATGTCCGACTGCCTGACCGATTGCTTGAGCACTCATCTGGTTGCAACCATATACATTGCAATAGGCACGGGCTAAATCCTGATACGTCATGGTTTGACCATATGGGATATGCATTAGCATATCCCATATATTCTTTTGAAAATCCGTTCCCTTGAATCGAATCGGAAAATCCACAATCGGATTGATACCCTGGAAATAATCATCCAGATAAACGCACACCTGATGGATCAATGGTGACTGCATTAATGGCAATCGATCTAAATCAAACGGATAATGAATATCTGCTTTGAATCGCAATTGGGATAAGTGACGATCGTTTTCAACGATCGTCATTTCTCCAAGTGGACTATGGTATGACCATCGAATCTCGTGTTTCATTTTCTTAATCCATTATAAAACTGATCAGCAACGCTGATCAGTCGTTGTGAATCATGATATCAATGATTTCATCATTGGTGCTGCGCATGCCTTCCCGTGCAACTCGACCTACCGCTTCGATGGTCTGTTCCACACCATCCTGAACGATACCATCCCCATGATAAAACTGCTGGCCGGAAAGATACATGTCATAACCAAACAATCCCATTTCTACACCCAATGCGATCTTCGCGGCACAGGACGCTTTGGCTCCATCACAAATCATCCCACTTAAAACACTGAGTGCATTGACCAAGGTATGCTTGATCGTATCATAGGATGCCCCTTTCAAATACGCGACACCGGCTCCTGCCGCCGCGCCGGCGGAAACCACCCCACAATACGCACTTAATGTACCAATGGGACGTTTCAAACGAATGGCACATAAATTGGAAATGACCAATGCACGATATAACTGTTCGTTGGTCGAACAAAGGTATTTGGCATAGACCATTACCGGCAAAGATGCCGTTAACCCCTGATTGCCGCTACCACTGTTGATCACCACCGGCATTTCACAGCCATTCATACGGGCATCACTGCCCGCAGCAGCATAAGCTTTGGCTTGGGTGCGTACATCATCCCCCCGGGTTTGAAGCAGCACTTTGCCAATATTGGCACCATAATCATGACACAATCCTTCATTTGCGATGGCACCATTGCATTCGATCTGGGTATCTAAAAGTTCTTTGATATCCTCTATATCCACGGAATTGGCAAAATCGACGATATCTTCAATATCCAATAACATATAATCGGGATTGATCGAACCATCTTTTCCGTTTTCTAATTTATTCAAAATGGTTGAACCATCTTTTTCCTGGTAAACCACATTGGTATGGGTATTCTGGATTCGAACTTTCGCACTATGGTTTGGACCATATAATTCCACCATCATGTCAAATACGCACCCTTGATCCAGATACTTCACATCAATGGGTGTTGCTTTGAGAAACTGATGGATAGTTTCGATTTGTTCTTCGGTGATATCTGCCAGCACTTCCAATTCCTGGGTCGGATCTCCGGCAACGATACCTGCAGCCACCGCTGCTTCGATTCCTTTAAGATGTCCCGTATGCGGCACAATCACACTTTTGACATTTTTGATGATGCTGCCGCTGGCATGGACAACGACGCGATTTGGCAATTCTTCAAGCAGTTGCTTTGTCAAAGCGGCGCAATATGCCAATGCAATGGGCTCGGTACACCCCATGGCTTTTACGAGTTCCGAGTTCAATATACGAATGTATGCTTGATATTTATTATCATGTTTTTCCATAACACCCTTCCTTGTCGAATATTGTAAATCCACTATACACGAAACTGAATTTAACTTCGCAGTGTTTTGTATTAGTTTTGTCGGTTTAATCCGAGTCGGTTTTATCCGACAAACTTGTATACATCAAAATAAAGCTTTTGAATTCGAATTTGTTTGTTATTTTGTGCAAAAAGTATTTGAACAAATTTAAAAGAAGTTTTGATTCTCAAAAACAGATCAACTCAAATTCAACCACTATTTTTCACGATCGGACGATATCGCAAAAGCAAAACGAAACTATGAGTTTGATGTTGTGACAAAGGATTCAAATGGGTTCATGACATATGAAGCAAAGTACAAGAACAAGCCATTGACCAATCTACAAATCCAACAGGAAATCCAGCAAAGCAACGGATCCGGCCTGAGTCCATATCGTTATGGTTTTATCTCCAAAAACGGATATGATCATTCTGTGCTTGTGAGACAAGATGATTCACTTATCCTCTACACACTGGATGATTTATATCAACTATGATCAAATATGTGTAAAAAGCGGAACATACACATGTTCCGCGTTCATTTTAAGAAATGGTGGAGCATAGCGGGATCGAACCGCTGACCCCCTGCTTGCAAAGCAGGTGCTCTCCCAGCTGAGCTAATACCCCATTACAGTCAATGGTGGGCCTGAATGGACTTGAACCATCGACCTCACCCTTATCAGGGGTGCGCTCTAACCACCTGAGCTACAGGCCCATGTCCCAAACTTGACTGCTCAAATAGTATATGAAGAAATAA
>CALVGN010000007.1 GCA_944327105.1 uncultured Erysipelotrichaceae bacterium
TAAAATAAAGTATTCGGTGTGGAAAAAGCGGGAGTTGGTCTGGAATGCTTTAACGACATTTTCGCCGGCCTTCTTTAATTTTTCCGGAATATCCACAAACGAATAGAAATAGCAATCCGTCTGATCGTGCAGGATATTCATGATCGGCTGGGGATAATAATGCGCTGTGCAATACAAAATATTGCGTTTGGAATCAGCCACCCCGTCAAAGCTGACCAGATAACCATCGACAAATTCCTCCATGATCATCTCGTGCCAGTCGTATTCATGGTAAAAATCATGAATGTCTTGCTCACAGGTGATTTTGCTGGTATGGGAAGCACCCATGCCGTTATCCGGTTTGATGATGCAGGGGTATCCCACTTTTTTGGCAAATGCAACTGCATTTTCCACATGTTCATCCAATAGGTGGTACCGTGCGGTTTTGACGTGGGCTTTTTTATAAAAAGCTTTCATGGCGCTTTTATAACGCAACCCCATGATGGTATCGGAATGGATGCCGGTGGTGATGTTGAAATCATCGCGCAATTTGGCGTCTTGTTCCATCCAGTATTCGTTGTTGGATTCGATCCAGTCGATCTTGCCGTATTTGAAAGCAAAAAAGGCGACAGCTCGGTAAACAGCATCATAATCGTTTAAGGAATTGACTTTGTAATATTCGGTCAAATGGGATTTCAGTGAACCGGAGAGTGCATCGTATTCACTGTCACCAATGCCCAATACATTGATGCCATAAACGGAAAGCCCTTCGATGAATTGATAGTAATTGGTTGGAAAATTGGGGGAGATGAAGATGAAGTTCATATGGATATCCTCGTATCTTTTGATTGATAATGCTTATTTTAACAAAGGAAGCAGGTGGTTTAACCATGGGATGAAAGCGGATACAGAAAGATTTTCAAAGGATTTTCATGATTGTGGTTTTAACCGTGGGATGGAAGGGTTCAACCATTCTATAATCTTTCACAAATAACAGGAGGATACAACCATGCAAGTAGTGGATATGCATTGTGATACCGTGGTTTCGATCATGAATAAACGAAACAATGGTGAAACCATCGGATTAAAGGAAAACCCGTTAAACATTGATTTAACCAAGATGAAAAAAGGCAATTATCTTTTACAGAACTTTGCCATCTTCACCCCATTTGGGAAAGTCGAATCCCCGGAACATCACGCCCTTCAAGGCATTGATATGTTCTATCAGCTCATGGAAGAAAACCAAGATCTGATCAAACCGGTATTTTCTTATAAAGATATTCAAACCAATATCCAAAATAATACGATGAGTGCATTGCTGACTTTGGAAGAAGGTGGCGTGGTCTTCAACGATCTGGCGGTTTTAAGAGATTATTATCGACTTGGGGTACGGATGATCTGTCTGACCTGGAATTATGCCAATGGTATTGGTCATCCCAATTTCACCCCGGGTGATGATTCCAGGTCAGACATGCTCCATACAACCAATACGGTCGATGGTTTGACCACTTTTGGAAAAGAGTACGTCAAAGAAATGGAACGATTAGGGATCATTGTGGACGTTTCGCATTTAGGGGATAAAGGATTCTGGGATGTCGTGGATATCACCACCAAACCCTTTGTCGCATCCCATTCCAATGCCCGTGCCATCTGTTCCGTTGCACGCAATTTAACCGATGACATGATCCGTGCGTTATATCAAAAAGGTGGGGTCATGGGCATCAACTTCTGTCATGATTTTTTAAGTGATGATGGGAACGGAACCATTGCTATGATGGTAAAGCATATTGATCACATCAAGGAAGTGGCCGGGATCGAAGTCATTGGCATGGGAACGGATTTTGATGGGATCGCACCGCGAAAAGAATTGGAAGATGCATCCAAGATGCCATTATTATGCACAGCATTGCATGATGCGGGTTATACCGGTGAACAGATCGATTTGATCATGGGTGGCAATGTATTAAGAGTTTACAAGGAAGTTTTGAAATAGCATAAAAGATGCAAATGGTTGAACCATTGTTTACAATATCGATATGGAAAATAACCAGAGCAAACCCTGTGGGTGTAAGGAAATGGATTGTCAGCAACCCTGTCATTGTGAAGATTGTGATTGCAACGACATGATCAATGATGAAACCATATTGCGGGAATATCCGATATTGCGTAAGATTTTAAACCGTGAACAACAAGATTAGTGTATTCCTTGGTTTAATCATGCTGTTAAACGGGTGCAGCGAAGCCGCTGCACCCGTTTCCACTGCATCATCCAATGATCCCATCGATATTTATATGGTGGATGTAGGGCAAGCGGATGCCATGGTTCTAACCAGTGATGATATGGTCATGGTCATTGATGGTGGGAATGTGGATGATGGCGGTCGGATGGTGCATGTATTGGATACATTGGCGATCGATCATGTGGATTACATGATCGCCACTCATCCACATGAAGACCATATCGGAGGGTTACAGGATATATTAGAGCATTATCCCGTTGATGTGGTATATACCCCGGTTTTAGATGATTCGGCCAAAGTCTTTGAAATCTTTATGGAACATGTTACGGATAATGGAGCTGAAGTCATCGTTCCAAAAAATGGTTCGACCATCGATTTCAATGGTGCCACCATCTTCATGTATC
The DNA here is from genome assembly GCA_944327105.1 of uncultured Erysipelotrichaceae bacterium. GTDB lineage: Bacteria > Bacillota_I > Bacilli_A > Erysipelotrichales > Erysipelotrichaceae > CALVGN01. Next base: position 2,624 of record CALVGN010000007.1, read on the forward strand.
ATTACCCCATTGATCCCGATGAAGACAAAAACAATGAATCCATCGTCACCCAATTATCCACGGGGAATACCACGGCCTATTTTATGGCGGATGCTGAAGTGGAAGTGGAACAAGCATTATTAAATGATGGTTATATCCATCACGCCGATTTGATCAAGATCGGCCATCATGGATCGTATACCTCGACCAGTGAATCACTGATCAAGGCAATGGATCCATCCATTGCCTTGATCAGCTGTGGTTTGGATAATGACTATGGTTATCCCCATGATGAGACCATGGAAACACTATCGAATGCGGATATCACCACTTATCGAACCGATTTGGATGGTGATATCCATTGTGTCATGGATGGTTCGACCACGGTACGTCAACCTTATGAAGGCTTTGGTATTTCTGCGGAAAAGTATGAACCACCGTTAATCGAGTATGAAGCATACTACATTGGTAATACCAACTCCCATGTGGTCCATTCCCCATCGTGTGAGAATTTACCCAGTGAAAAGAATCAGATCATCTTTGAATCCCTGCAACAAGCCTATGATTATGGCTATCATGATTGCGGCAATTGCATCCACTAAACCAGTGAATAACATGGTATCAACCATATAAAAAGGAGCCACTCATGGATATTATCCAACACCTATCCTCTCAACTAAACATTTCCCTTACCCGTGTTCAAGCTGCGGTCAACCTGATCGATGAAGGCAACACGATTCCCTTTATTGCCCGCTATCGCAAAGAAGCGACGGGTGCGATGAATGATGAGCAGCTGCGTGATTTAAGTGAAAAGCTGGAATATTTGCGCAATCTGGAAGATCGCAAACAAACCGTGCTTTCCACCATCGACGCTGCCGGTGCATTAACGGATGAATTGAAGGCAGCGATCGATGCCTGTACCACTTTGGTGGCCTTAGAAGATCTGTATCGTCCATATAAACCCAAACGCAAAACTCGGGCAACGATTGCCATCGATAAAGGCATCGAACCTTTTGCCAATGCGATCATCCTGGGTTTAGTCCAGGATATGGATCAAGAAGCCAAAAAATATCTCAGTGATGAACATGAAGTTACCACGGTTGATATGGTCAAACAATATGCATCCGATATATTGGCTGAACGATTCAGCGATGATGCGGAAGTGCGCCAGTATGTGCGCGATACCACCTTTAAATATGGTTCGATCAGCGCATCCAAAAAGAAAAACGCGGAAGATCCAGACGGAGTGTTTCAAATCTATTACGAATTTTTAAAACCCATCCGCAAAATGCAAGGCTATCAGATCCTGGCGCTGGATCGTGGTGAGAACCAGAATATCCTGACAGTTTCGATAACAATCGATGAAGAAGTGATCTTAACCAAAATGCATGAGATGCTGATCCGTCGTGGTTGTAACCAAGTCCGTACGTTCTTGCAGGACGTGATCCGTGACAGCTATACCCGTTTACTTGCTCCGGCGATCGAACGGGATATCCGCAATACATTGACGGAAAACGCGCAGGATGGCGCCATGGATGTATTCAAGAACAATCTGCATCAGTTGTTAATGGTTCCACCATTAGCCAACCAGATCGTTTTAGGATGGGATCCGGCATTCCGTACCGGTTGCAAATTAGCGGTGGTGGATCCTACCGGTAAAGTTTTGGATACCACCGTGGTGTATGTCACTGCACCTGCCAAAGAAAACCAGATCAAAGCCGGGATCGATACAGTGGTCAAATTGATCAATAAATATCATGTCAGTTTGATCAGCTGCGGCAATGGAACGGCATCTCGCGAAAGCGAGGCCATCATTGTCCAAATCATCAAACAATGTGACCATGACGTCAAATACATCATTACCAATGAGGCGGGCGCGTCCGTGTATAGTGCATCCAAAGTCGCAACGGAAGAATTTCCAAAATTCGATGTCGGACAGCGCTCTGCCGTTTCCATTGCCCGCAGAGTCCAGGACCCATTGGCGGAATTGGTCAAGATCGACCCCAAAGCCATTGGTGTGGGTCAGTATCAGCATGATATGAACCAGAAGAAACTGGGTATCGCATTGGATGGTGTGGTGGAAAACTGTGTCAATAGTGTCGGAGTGGATCTCAATACAGCATCGTATGCTTTATTGGAACATGTGGCGGGTATCAGTCATACCTTGGCGAAAAACATCGTGGCCTATCGGGAAAGCCATGGTCAATTCAGTCGGCGTGATCAATTGTTGGATGTCAATAAATTAGGTCCAAAGGCCTATCAACAAGCGGCTGGTTTCTTACGCATCCGCAATGGTGAAGAACCATTGGACAATACGGGTGTCCATCCTGAAAGTTATGCCATTACGCGAGCTTTGATGACAGCATTGAAGCTGAATGGCCTTGATCATGAGCAGATGGTCAAGATTATTGAGTTGACATTGAAACAACCATCGACACTTAATCGTTTGACCACATCATTGAATGTGGGTCTACCCACATTGATCGATATCTTAAAAGAAATCGCTAATCCTGGACGAGATCCCCGTGATGAAGCACCAAAACCGATTTTAAGAGCCGATGTATTAAGCATCGATGATCTTAAACCTGGGATGAAATTAAAAGGTACCGTACGTAATATCACGGACTTTGGCGCATTTGTGGACATTGGTGTCCATCAAGATGGTCTGGTCCACAAATCCAAGATGAGCACGAAGTTTGTCAAACATCCATTGGACGTGGTCAAGGTCAATGATGTGGTGGATGTGACCGTGATCGAGGTGGATGCGAAACGCAAACGTATCGGTTTGAGCATGGTGGAAAAATAAAATGCGTGAAACGAATACATGGTTCGCATTATCGAAAGTCACGTTAGATAATGATCCCTTTGATCAAACCATTACGATCACATGTAATGATCTTGACCATATCCACTATGGCCTTGATCATGGTACATTCACTTTAACGTATGACGATGGGAAGATCCATGAAGTCCATGAGGTCTTTCTTGGTAGTACCACTCAATTGGGTGATCCCATCACGGTACAAGATGATTCCACCATCATCTTGAATTATGAAGAAATTGATTGAATATGCCATCCTTATAACGGATGGCATATTCATTGTATAAACATGGTTTGTATGGTTCGTCCAACCATCAATTTTGGTAGAATAGGTGTAGCATGAATAATGATCGACGAACGTATCTATTAACTACATTGTGCGGTGACTACATCACTGCCGATGCATTAGCATCGGCTTTAGCGATCAGTTCCAAGACGATCCGTAATGACATCCGTTTATTGAATAGTGAATTGAAAGACCATGGTGCAACCATCGAATCCAAACCCAAAAAAGGATATCGGTTAGTGATCAACGATGCAGCATTATATTCCGCTTATCGAAATTATGATACTCCTAAAAAAGTCGGTATCCCCAATACCTTCGATGGTCGCGTCATCTTTATCATGGATTATCTACTGAACAGTCAAACCCCTATCAAATTGGATGATCTTGCCGATATGCTATACGTTTCTACCAGTGCCTTGACACCTTGTATGAAACAAGTACGTGCGCGTTTATCCACGTATAATCTGCAATTGATCGCTAAAGCTAGCCAAGGCATCCAAGTTGTTGGTAATGAGTTGGATGTACGGAATGCCTTGATGGCCATCAGTAGTGATTGGCTATTTGACTTGATCGATGACCATTGGGGAAAAGATCAAGTCGTTGCTGTGATCCGCACGATCCTTTACCGAAATTTTAGTGCCGCCAATTATCAAATGGCCGAAGTCTCGTTTGAAAATCTTGTTACGCATATCTATATCGCATTGATCCGTATCAAGAAAAATCAATTGGCCACGATGAGCGATCATCAACGCCAAGAGATCATGGCATGGGACGAGTATCGATTGGCCAAATCCATTTGCAACGATCTTTCCGATGCATTCAAAGTCACTGTTGTTGGTGATGAGATCGCTTATATCGCCGTGCATCTTGCCGCAAAAAAGATCGTGACCATCGATCATAGCGAAAGCAATGTAGTGATCAGTAGCGAAGTTTATCAGATCGTTGGACGTATGTTGGATGCGGTCTATAGCGCCTATCAGATCGATCTTAGGGATGATCTGGAATTACGGATGATGTTGGCATTGCACTTGGTCCCATTTGGCATACGAATGGCATATGATCTTGTATTGCATAATCCATTATTGAAAGATATCAAGACCAATTATGTAATGGCGTATAACTTAGCGGTCGTAGCCAGTGATGAATTGGCGTGCCACTACCATAAAGCGATCCGTGAAGATGAGATCGGTTATTTTGCATTGCATTTTAATTTAGCACTGGAGCGTCGCAAACAAACCCAAGGTAAAAAGAATATCTTGGTGGTATGTTCCACAGGTCGCGGGACCGCGCAATTGATGAAGTATCAATTCTTGGATCACTTTGGAAAATACTTGAATCAGATCTATACTGCAGATGTGATGCAAGTCGAAAGCTTTGATTTTCATCAAGTGGACTATGTGATCACTACGGTACCGATCCATGCGGCGGTACCGGTACCGATCTTGCAGATCGGTGCATTCATGGAAGAGCAAACGATCAAGGATATCGAACGATTCTTGAATGATACCGATGGGTTGACCATGGGACAGTATTTTGATCCACGATTGTTCTTAACGGATATCGATGGTTCGACCAAGGAAGATGTATTGAAAACGATGGTCGATACCATCCATACCGTTTATCCAGATACTCCTCATGATTTCTTTGATGCCATCATGCACCGGGAGAGTTTAGCGGTCACAGAATTTGGTAATGATGTCGCGATCCCTCACCCATTCAAAGCGATGACGAGTCGAACATTCGTATGTATCGCGATCTTGAACAAACCCATCATTTGGGATAAGAAACGGGTGCAATTGGTATATTTGATGAGCATGGAGAATAATCCAGATCGGGATCTGATGGCTTTTTATAAAGTGTCGTCAAAGTTATTGGTCAATCGCAATTATGTCCATGAATTGATCATTAAAAAAGATTTTAACATGTTGATGCGTATGGTATCGACCATCGAAAAAGAGGTGCGAAAATGAAGATCTTATTGACCTGCTGTATCGGGATGAGTACATCATTATTGGCAGAGACCATGCGTCAAAGTGCGATCGAACAAGATCGTGATGATACCATCGATGTCTTGGATATCGAAAAAGCCGAAGAAGTGATCGATCAATATGATGTGTTATTATTGGCACCGCAATTGAAACATATGTATAAACGTTTAGTGGAAGACTATGGTCAAACCATTCCAATTGCAATGATCGATAATAAAAGCTATGGTACGTTAGATGGTACCAAGGTATTGAAGGATACGATCGAAATGGTGAACGAACATCGGTGAGCAGTTTGATTAAGCCGTGTTGGTTCAGGAAAGAATAGATGTTGCTTGCTTCACTAAGTAATATCACCATCGTTATCATTGGTAATGATGGTGATTTTTATTAAATTAACATTGAAGGCCCTTTAAGTGATATTTATCAATAAATAAAGGGATTCCTTCATCATCTTTTGGATGGGCATGTGTTCGATCCAAATTTATCTTTTTCCATATTTCCGTGGAAATATGTGGAAATTATGTGTGTGGCGCGATCGAGAAATTTTTAATAAGGTAGTAACTGTAAACGAAGGTATGGAAGAGAAAGCATCATTGATCAATCCAAGCAATACAGTGGCGTTACCATTGATCGCTTCTGCCGGCAATGCACATGCATATGCCAAGATGGCGATCGATGCTGCACGCCACTATGATTTCAACCAAGCCGATACGTTGGTTGATCAAGCCAAAGATGCATTGAAGAGTGCCACGCAATGGAGCAATCAATGTATCCAATGTAAAGATTTGAATGCATCTGTTGATCTGATCATGGTCCATGCGCAAGATCATTTGACCATTGCCATGAATTGGATCGAACAAGCTCAAGAATTCATTGAGATCTATCGTCAATTGCATGCATTGTTCCATCATGATCAATGATGGTTCGACCACTGTATCCATTGCTCATACAGATACCGTGGTCTAATCAGCTTCGATATGTTTACAACAAGAAAGGAAGGGGATACCACATGTCCAAATTCAGCGAAAAGTTTGAAAACGGCTTGATCGTCGTTGCTGAAAAAGTCGACAACAATAAGTACCTTGGTGCGATCAAGAATGCCTTTACCGCATTCATGCCCTTTATCATCGTCGGCTCTTTCGCGTCACTTTTCAACACCTTGATTTGTTCCACATCTACCGGTCTAGCTGCCATTGTCCCAGCTGCTGCCCAATTGGCACCAGCTTTCACGGCGGTCAACTATGCCACACTATCCATCATGGCTTTACCGATCTGCTATTTGATCGGTCTAGAAATGGCCAAACGCAATAAAGTGCCAGAACACATTGGTGCGATCATTAGCTTATGCGCCTTTATTTGCGTGATCCCACAAACTGTTTCCGTCACGGTCGAAGGCTTGGCCGAAGCAGTGAGCGGCGGCGGTCTTCCAAGTGCAGCGATCGGTGCACAAGGTTTGTTCATCGCTATGTTCGTTTCACTATTGATCAGTGAGTTGTTTGCTAAACTGATGAAGATCGATGCCATCAAGATCAAGATGCCACCATCTGTTCCAACCGCGATCTCTCAAAGTTTCAATACATTGATCCCGATCTTGATCTGCTTGTTAGTTGCTGGTATCGCTGGACAAGTGTTCTTCTTAGCGACCGGTACGTATATGAATGATTGGATCTACTCTGTCGTTCAAGCGCCACTTGAAGCATTGTTCCAAAGCCCGGTCGGTGCGATCGCATTGTTCGTTGCTGCTCAAGTATTCTGGTTCTTGGGTATCCATGGCAATATGATCATCACCCCGATCCGTAACCCATTGATCGCTTCTGCATTGGCTGCGAACGTGGCTGCTGCCGCAGCAGGTCAAGTACCAAATCAACCGATCACATATGGTGCATTGGTCAGCTTCATCGTCGTTGGTGGTGCAGGTTTGGTCTTGTCATTGGTCATCGCATTGCTACTGTTCAGTAAACGTGAAGATGAACGCTCGATCGCAAAATTAGGATTGTTACCAGCGATCTTTGGTATCAGTGAACCTGTCGTATTTGGTTTACCGTTGGTATTGAACATTACTTATGCGATCCCATTCATTTTAGCGGGTGGTGTAGGTACCGGATTGTTGTTATTAGCCACGAGTATCGGTTTTGTCCCATGTAATATCGTGGATGTCCCATTTGGATTCCCGATCGGTGTATCTGCATTCATCGGTCATGGTTGGCAAGGTGTCGTATTGCAATTGGTCATCTTAGCCGCTGGTGTGTTGTTATATACACCATTCGTATTGATCAGCAATCGTCAATATAAAAAAGAACAAGCTGCTAAAGCAGCAAGTGAAAAAGCCAATGGCTGATCGGTTGGTTTGATCCAACCATCAAATAACCGAAAAGCATCTGCTTTTCGGTTATTTGTTTGCTATGGTTCAACGATTACAATAGTTATAGAAAACAGAATAAGGAGAACGATATGACGAATGTTAAATTCCCCGATAATTTCTTATGGGGCGGTGCAGTAGCGGCCAATCAATGTGAAGGCGCCTGGTTGGAAGATGGGAAATTGCCCAATGTCACGGATGTGATGGTGGGGATCATCAAAGATGGGAAAACCCCGGATATCAAATGGGACGGTCAACATTGGGTGATGGATCTTAAAGAAAATAAGGTGTATTTGAGCCATGATGCCATTGATTTCTACCATCGTTATAAAGACGATCTTGCCTTGATGGCTGGTATGGGATTCAAAGCTTTCCGCACGTCCATTTCGTGGGCTCGCATTTTCCCAAATGGGGATGAACAGACCCCAAATGAAGCTGGATTAAAATACTATGATGATCTAATCGATACCATGGTGCACTATGGTATGGAACCGGTGATCACGTTAAGTCACTATGAAACGCCATTACATTTGATCAGTGAATACGGTGGTTGGACCAATCGTAAATTGATCGGTTTCTTTGAGCGATACGTACGTACCGTTATGCAACGTTATAAAGGAAAGGTCAAATATTGGTTGACGTTCAATGAGATCAACAATGCATTTAAGATCCCCTTTGCCGCAGCTGGTGTGGTCGTCGATCCAGCACAAGGTGAACATGCATTGGATGGTTTGACCAATCAAATGGTCTATCAAGCTTGCCATCACATGTTCGTTGCCAATGCATTAGCCGTCAAAGCTTGCAAAGAGATCGATCCAAGTGCGCATTGTGGTGTCATGTGCTCCTTTAGCCACATTGCGACTTATCCGATCAATCCAGATCCGGATAATGTATTAGGCACCCATTTATTCAAACGTAATCATTACTTCTATACCGATGTGATGTGCCGTGGTCATTATCCAAATTACATCAAACGGGTATGGGAGAAAGAAAACTGTGCACCGACGATGGAAGATGGTGATCTTCAATTGATCCATGATTATACCAATGATTACATCGCCTTCTCCTACTATCGTTCTTCGGTCTTTAGCAAAGATGTCGAGATGAAAAGTGATACGGGTGGCGCCATTGGTGTTGACAATCCATATTTAAAAGAAAAGAGTCCAGCGCCATGGAGCTGGCCGATCGATGCCACTGGCTTCCGTTATGTATGTGATGAACTCTATGATCGCTATGAATTACCATTGTTCCCAGTTGAAAATGGGATCGGTCTGGATGAAACGGAAGTCGATGGTCAAACCATCCAAGATCCAGCACGGGTCAAATATCTCAAGATGCATCTTGAAGCGCTGAAAGGCGCCATCGATGACGGTTGTGAGATCCTTGGTTATTTATGGTGGGGACCGATCGATATCGTTTCTGCTGGTACTGGAGAAATGAAGAAACGCTACGGTTTCGTTTATGTCGATCGATTCAATGATGGTCATGGGGATTACCATCGCAGTAAAAAAGCCAGTTATGATTATTACAAAAAAGTGATCGCTTTCAATGGTGAAGAATTGTAATGGTTGAATCATGGAAATCGCGTTATTGATTTTACAGTCCATCGTCTCTATGGCATTGATGATCATGGTCGGTGTGGTTTTGACCAAAGGGAAATGGATCCCGGCCAACATGGCGGATTATTTATCCAAGATCGTGATCTATGTGGTATTGCCATCCACGATCATCAATGCCTTTGCGATCGAATTTACTCCACAAGTGATGACCAATATGATCTATGCGTTCATCATGGCATTGATCGCTAATATTATCTTAGTGGTCGTACCATCCCTATTGGCTAAACCACTGCATTTGGATGCGATCGAAGTTGCTTCGATCGCCTATCCAAATTCTGGTGATATCTTGATCCCGATCGTGATCAGTGTGTTATCCAAAGAGATGCAAGTGTATTGTTGTGCGTATTTGGTGGTGCAATTGTGTTTTATGTTTACCCATGGCAATGCGTTGATCTCGGGGGAAAAGATCAAAAATCCGCTCGGGCTACTCAAAAATATCAATGTGATCGCGATCATCATTGGGTTTTGTTTGTTCATCTTTAATATCCATTTACCAAGTATCGTTGCGTCGACCATCAACAGCTTTGCCGCTATGGTCGCACCATTGAGCATGTTGGTGATCGGGTGTGCTATTGGTAATGCCAAGATCCGTGCACATTTATCCAATACACGTATCTATTGGATCGTCTTTGCGCGACAGATCATTTCACCGCTCATCTTTTTGCTGTTGATCAAGATCAGTAATGTGGCGTATTTGATCAATGATGGTAAAGCGGTATTGATGATCGTCTTCATGGCCACATGTTCTTCCGCTGCTGCCACTATTGCCAATTTGGCCAGTGGATATGGTAAAGACGTCCAATATGCATCCATGATCAATGTCATTGGTGTCACTGCATTGATCCTCACCATGCCATTAATGGTGTATTGCTATCAATTGTGGATCTAACCACTATTTAAAATGAAGGAGTCAATATGTCTCGTTTTCCAGAAAACTTTTTATGGGGTGGCGCGATCGCAGCCAACCAATATGAAGGTGCATATAACATCGATGGCAAAGGCTTGAGCGTGGCCGATGTGGCCCGCTTCAAGCCGGACATCGACGTCAAAGATTATGTTGCACAATTCCGTGTGACCAAGGATGATATTGCCTTGGCCAAATCAAGTGACGATGTGGTGTATTTTCCCAAACGCCATGGTGTCGACGGGTATCACCACTATAAAGAAGATATCGAATTGTTCAGCCAAATGGGTTTTAAAACATTACGACTATCCATTGCCTGGACAAGAATATTCCCCCATGGTGATGAAAGCGAACCCAATGAAAAAGGCTTAGCCTTTTATGACGATGTATTGAAATGCTTAGTTGAGCATCACATCGAACCATTGGTAACACTGAGCCATTATGAGATGCCACTCTATCTATGTGAGCACTATGAAGGATGGGCTTCCCGTGAAGTGGTCGATATGTTCGTTAAATTTGCTACCGTTTGCTTCAAACGGTTTGGTAAATATGTCAAATATTGGTTAACGTTCAATGAAATCGATTCGGTGTTCCGCCATCCCTTTACGACCGTGGGGATCATCGAAGAGAACTATCCCAATAAATTGATGGCGGAACAAGCCATTTATCAAGCACTGCATCATCAATTGGTCGCATCCAGTTTAGTGACCAAGATCGCACGGGAAATGATCCCGGGCGTCAAGATCGGGTGCATGGTCACTAAAACGATGACTTATCCGGAAACCTGCAATCCTGAAGATGTATATTTGGCGTTGATGGATAATCGGGTCAATCATCTTTATACCGATGTGCAAGTCAATGGTGAATATCCATTATGGGTGAAGAAAGTATGGCAAGATAAAGGCTTTGATATCGTCATGGCCGAAGGGGACGAAGAGATATTGAAGTGTCATACGGTCGATTTTATTTCATTCTCCTATTATATGTCCATGGTCCAGTCCATTCATGCGATGCAGCGTGAGAAAGTGGGCGGGAATTTAAATACCGGTGTCAAAAATCCTTATTTACAAACCAGTGAATGGGGATGGCAGATCGATCCGAAAGGACTTGAGATATCATTGATCGATTTGTATGATCGGTATCATAAACCATTATGGATCGTGGAAAATGGTCTTGGATATCGCGATGTCTTGAAGGATGATGGAACCATCGATGATGATTATCGGATCGATTATTTCAGAAGTCACTTCAAAGCCATTGGTGACGCCATTGCAAATGGTGTTGAAGTCATGGGCTATACTTCGTGGGGTTGCATTGATATCGTATCTGCATCCACTTCGCAAATGAGTAAACGCTATGGGTTTATCTATGTCGATTTGGATGATTATAATCAAGGCAGCTATGAGCGAACGAAGAAAAAGTCATTTGACTGGTATCGCAAGGTCATTGAAAGTAATGGCGAAGATCTGGATTGATCGGAACCAAGGGATATTATGGTTGGACCATAATATCCCCTTTTTTATGGTTGGATGACAGGATTTTGTGAATTTCGACATAATTAACTTTTTTAGCACTCTACTCTTGCAAGTGCTAAAAGTGGTGTTACAATATAAGGGTAACCAGAAAGGAAACCTTCTGATGAATGGATAAGCTCCATAGTAAAGAAAGAAAAGCTGAGGTGAAGATTTATGAAGTATGTTCCAACATTATTCGATGTACTCGACAACGCCTTCAATGACGCTTTCGCCAATGATTCCTGGTTTACCCGTCGCAACAATCTGATGAAAACCGATATCCATCAAAAAGACGGTAAGTATCTGATCGAAGTCGATTTACCAGGGTATGCTAAGGATGATATCCAACTGGATCTGAAAAACGGTTATCTGACCATTGCGGCACATCATGATACCAATGATCAAACCAAAGATGAAAAAGGCAATGTGATCCGTACTGAACGTTCGTTTGGTTCCGCCACCCGTAGTTTCTATGTGGGTGAAGATGTCAAGCCCACAGATGTGACTGCAAAGTTTGAAAACGGTGTATTGACATTGACCGTACCGGATACCAGTAACCAACAGATCGAAACCAAATCCGATCCGATCGCCATTGAATAGTATGGCTTAACCATAGAAAGAAGAGGTAAAAATTATGCGTTATTATCCATCTGTATTCGACATGTTCGATGATTTCTTCAACGATTCATATACACCGGCGTATTCCAAACGCGATGTGATGCGTACCGATATCCACGAAAAGGATGGACAGTACTTGTTAGAGGTGGAATTACCCGGTTATACCAAGGAAGATATCAAACTTGATCTTAAAGATGGTTATCTGACCATCAATGCATCCCATGGTTCAACCAATGAAGATAAGGATGATAAAGGGAATGTGATCCGTAGTGAACGTCGCTTTGGTTCCGCCACCCGTAGTTTCTATGTGGGTGAAAACGTGAAAAGCGAAGATATCAAAGCGCGTTTCAACAATGGTATCTTGGAATTGAGTGTACCGAGCAACAAACAACCCAAAGTCGAAGAAAATACCCGGATCATGATCGAGTAATGGTTCAAACCATGACAGGGAGGAATTGATCGTAAGATCAATTCCTCCCTGTTTTTATATGGATTTCACCAAAATATGATATGGTTGAACCATGAGTGATATTCAAACATTATTTATCAAGGAAAAATTATTTTCCTGGTTTGACAACTATGATGTCTATGATGAATTCGAAAACCCTGTTTATACCGTCAAGGGTCAATTGGCCTGGGGACATAAATTCAACATTTATGATGCGACCACCGATCAACATGTTGCGACCATCAAACAGGAACTGTTAACGTTTCTTCCTCGGTTTACCGTTTGTATACTTGACCATGAAGTTGGAACCATCACCAAAGAGTTGACCTTGTTCAAACCACGATTTGAGATCGACTTCATGAACTGGCACGTGGAAGGGGATCTACTTGGTTATAACTATACGATCTATGATGATCTTGGTTCGACCATCGCCATCATTTCCAAAGCCATATTAAGCTGGAGTGATACCTATCGCATCGATGTCCATGATCCCAATGACATGCTCGCCAGTTTATGTCTGGTTTTAGCCATCGATGCGATCATCTGTGATCAAACCCGATCATAATTAGGAGATAACCATGGATGCTTTGATCGTTTTATTCATTATTTTAGGACTAGGCGGTATGATCATTTCTTGGTTGCTTGAAGCGATCCAATTTGCTGCGTTTTGGGGTGTTATTTTCGCATTGATCGTTGTGGTTGACCGCTTATTGAAAAAACGTAAGGAAGCGAAGGCACAAATCAAAAGCAATGTCGCATTGCCGGGAATCAATCGGCCACGCAGTGAAGATCATCTTTTGGATATGCAACTGCGTTTGAAAAACGCAGCAGCATATCGCATTGAACAGCAAACCAGATTTAGAGCCAAAGCCATGGCTAATCCCATTTATGTCATGGTTGAACCAAGTGACAATGAGCGGGATATACGTTCGTTTATCATGATGGATAAACGGCATGAAATCATTTTCGACGGATCGATCGGATATGATGCGGATGGTTTGAACCATCGTTTCGGATATTATCGACCACAAATACGTAAAGTATTGGATGCTGCCACATGCTTGATCAGCTATGACGCGGAAGATCTATTGCATCGTTTAAGATTCAATGGCATCTCATTCGATGGGTATACGATTTCAGTTGGTGAGGATTTTGCGCGCTACAACGGATCATGGGATCATTATTTCAATGATTTCAAACAGATGTCATTTGCTCAATGTGAAACATTCTTTGGTTTGGACCGTACGAATGATCTGGGTGAACAGTGTGATCATTTGATCCAAATTACTGCAAAGATGATTCAAGAAAAACAGATCACAGTTAAAATAACCAAAGAATAAAGGTGGTTGAACCACCTTTTCTTTTGGCCTATTCATCGATAAACATCATATTGGGGAATATATTTTCCATGGTTGAATCATCGTAATGCTGGTCGATCCATACCGCTAAACCATTCTGTGGTGTGATCCCATCATCCCTTCTTGTCCAACGATATACCACGATCCCAGTAAATATCGAATTGAACAACATGAAAACCACCAATATCCAACTGAGGATCTTCCCGACCTTATTGGGGATCAATAAGATCCATACACTCATGCGCGGATAGATGGTTTTGATCCACAAAATACCCAATATTCCCCAAAACAAGGAGTATAAAAGGCAAATGCGCCCATCCAGATTAAATGGAAAACGTGAATAGTCCCATGAAACCGATCCGAATACCATTTCCTGAAACCACGAACACAAATATTCGATGATACTGCCCACGACAAATCCACCAAAAAAGGCATGGGAAGCCGAGCGGTTTCTGAATTTATATAGGGTATAGCTTAACGCCAATGCGCCCAATCCATACACCAGATTGAATGGTCCGATCAATAAGCCGGTACGGCTTTCATAATGCCCACGGGTGATCAGACAGAAAATGGTTTCGATTACCACACCCCCAAAGCAACCGATAAAAAAGATCCAGAATAATTTGTAGAAATTCAACCCACGGGTGAAATGGTTGGTGATCTTTTCCTGATAGTCGATCTCACTGTTGGGTTCCGTCGGTTTGAAGAACCGACGGCCTTTCTTGAGCTGGTTGTGCCACTTGGTATATTCCTTGATCTGTGTATTGATTTCATCGGAGAGATGTTCGCAGGTTTCATGGGCGGCTAAATAGAAAGAAGAGGCGTTGGATAAGGCGTTGGCGATATCGAGTAATTTGGACCGACGATCGTCATCCATGGAGCCATCGGTGGCATCGATGGCTAAATCATCGAGTTGTTTGCGCACCAATGTTTTGGTGTGATCGATGAAGTGTTGATTGGATGGCTTGAGTTGTTCGAATTCATCTTTCAGTTTCATGATTTAATCCTCAGGTTTTATGGTTGAACCAATATAGATTGGATGGAGCATCTGGGTAAATGATTTGCCATAGGCGGTTTGGTAGGCATGGACATAATCATCGAATGAAATGGGAACACCATTGGTCAATATCAGATAATCCACATGATACAGGTTGACCAACATATGGGAGTCAGTGAAACCATTTTTGATATAAAAGTCATATCGTTTTTGACGTTGGTCTGCATTACTGGCACAGGGATCCGGTGCTTCGATTTCTAAAAAAAGCGGTTGGTTTTGATACATGGTCAACACATGTTTTAGGATGGTTGAACCATATCCTTTATGTTGATGCGCTGGATCAATGGCCAGATAATCGAAGATATCGAATCGATCCCCTTTGGAAAAAATGGTCAAACCAATGAATGTATTGGTTTTTACAATCGCATAGATGTTGACTTGATCCACCTTCGCTTTATCCAATAATGTATCCATATCGCGGCGTTCCAAAATTGGAAACGATTGGGTATAGAGAGTGTGGATATGGTTGAACCATGGGTTGTTTTTATCGTCGATACGTATAAATTCCATAGATTCATTCTATTCCCGAAGCGAACCTTAAGCAAATTTGACACGCCTATGGAAAACAGCAAAAATAATGTTTTGGTTTAGACCATCATCTGATATGGTTGAAACCATGAAAGATATCCAATCCTTATTTAAAAACAAATCCGTCATGATCTTTGACATGGATGGAACACTGATCGACTCTGTTGGTATATGGAATGCAGTGGATGAAACCTTCATCCAAACCATTCGTAACGATGGTTCGACCATCATCAAAGAAGATATCCAAACCAATCGTGATCGCATCATAACCTTGAATCATGATCAGATCGATCCCTATGGATGTTACTTTTTATATCTGAAAGATCTGTATCAATCTTCATATGGTTTAGACCAATTGCATCGATTGCGTTATGAAATCGCTGATCGCTATCTCAAAGAGAAAGTGGATTATAAACCACACGCCGATCGGTTTATCAAATTATTAAAATCCAAGGGATACCATCTGGCCATCGCCACAACCACCAAACGCCGCAATATGGATATTTATCGAACGGTCAATACCAATATCATTTCTAAAGCCAATATCGATGACTATTTCGAAGTGGTCTATACCCGAGAGGATGCGACCAAGATCAAGCCCGATCCTCAGATCTATCTAAAAGTCATGGATGATTTTGGTGTAACCAATGATCAATGTCTGGTTTTCGAAGATTCTTTGATCGGCATCCAGGCAGCAGTGGCTGCCGGTATGGATTCCATCGTGATCCATGATCCCTATAGTGAACAGGATAAAGATCGGTTGATGGCGTTAGCCGATGCGTATGTCAGTGGTTATGATGCATTGATCAGTTGCATCGAATAAAAACCAGCAGATGTTTTTAAACATCTGCTGGTTTTGTGTTATTGATTGGCTTTGATCATCAATTCAGTGATCTTATTGGTATAGGAAACAGGATCCTCAATGGTCAAACCATCGATCAATCGTGCTTGATCATACAAGACATCGGCATAATCATTGATTTGATCCGGAGCGGAATCAAAGATTTTCTGTAATGTTTTGAACAAGTCATGATTGGGATTGATCTCCAATACCGTGGTGGCCTTGACATTATTTTTGACCGGTCCGGCATTCAAGACTTTTTCCATCTCCAATGACACACCATCTTCAGCAACTAAGCAGACTGGATGGCTTTTGAGTCGATCGGAAAGGCGGACTTCCTTGACTTTGTCTTTGAGCGCTTCGCTCATTTTCTCCAATAAGCCTTTGTTAGCATGGGCCAGTTCTTCTCGTGCTTTCTTTTCTTCCTCACTGTCGAGATCCAGATTGCCTTTATTGACGCTCTTGAAATCTTTTTCGGCGTAATTGTGCATCATCATGATGGCGAATTCATCCACGTCATCCATGAAGTAGAGCACTTCATAACCTTTTTCCAGGATCTTTTCCATTTGTGGTAAGGCTTTGATTGCAGCGATGGTTGGACCACAGGCATAGTAGATTTCTTTTTGGTCTTCTTTCATGCGATCTACATATTCTTTTAAGGTGGTATAACCATCATTATTGGTGGATTTGAACAATAATAGATCCTGCAAGGTTTCCTTGGCTGCACCATAGTTGGCGTAGACACCGTATTTAATGGTCAAACCAAAGTTATCCCAGAACTTCTCATAGTCTTCTCGCTCATTTTTGAGCATATCTTCCAAGTAACGTTTGATCTTTTTTTCCAATGATGTTTTCAATTGCTTGACTTGGTAGTCTTGTTGCAATAACTCACGGGAGATATTCAAATTCAGATCATCGCTGTCGACCAATCCTTTGACAAAACGGAAGTGGTCGGGCAACAGATCCTTGGCACAATCCATGATGTAGACGCCTTTGCAATATAACTGTAATGACCCTTGATAATCGGAATTATAGAAGTTATACGGAACCTGGCTTGGGATATACAGCAAGGCAGTATAGGAGACATTGCCTTCGACGGAATAGTGATAGATCTTGAAGGGGTCCTGCCAGTCCATGAATTTGTCTTTATAGAACTCATTGTACTGTTCCGTGGTGATGTCACTCTTGTCTTTTTTCCATAAAGGAACCATGGAATTCAAGGTCTGCATCTCTTTGACGGTTTCGTATTCCGGGGTTTCCCCTTCTTTGGGTTCACCCTTGGGTTTGCTCACTTCACATTCCATCTGGATGGGATAGCGGACATAGTCACTGTATTTGCTGACTAGGGATTTGATTTCATATTCTTCCAGATAGTGGGAATAATTCATTTCATCCGTATCGGCTTTCAAATGCAGGGTGATGGTGGTACCAATGGGTGCTTCATCCATCTTTTCGATGGTATAACCATCGGCACCTTCACTTTTCCATTGATAGGTATCACAGCCTTCTTTATGACTGAGTACGGTAATGGTATCCGCCACGATAAAGGCAGAGTAGAACCCAACACCGAATTGACCGATGATATCCACATCAGACGTATTGGCTTCTACTTGCTTTTTGAAATCTTCACTGCCGCTTTTGGCAATGGTTCCCAAATTGGATTCCAGTTCCTTTTCATCCATACCGATCCCGTTATCGGTGATGGTCAATGTTCGATTTTCTTTGTTTGGGGTCAAGGTGATCTTCAAAGTGGAACGGTCGATCGCGGCATTGTTGGTCAATGCCATGTAATAGCGTTTGTCCAGTGCGTCAGAAGCATTGGAGATCAGTTCTCTTAAGAATATGTCACTGTTGGTATAGATGGAGTTGATCATCATATTCAACAGTCGTTTGGATTCAGATTTGAATTGTTTTTTGCTCATTCTATTTCCTCCTTTGGCACTCTCGATGAGCGACTGCTAAAATTATAGGTCGTTTTGCGTTTCGATTCAAGATGGTTTGACCATCAGCTATAATGATTCTGTATGAAAACCATTCAGGAAAAAGTGGTCGTGGAAGGCAAGCATGATGCAGCGCGGTTGAAAGCACTCTATGATGTGGATTGTATCATCACCCATGGCACATCATTGGATCAAAATACATTGGATTTGATCGGAAAGTATGTGGATCATCCGGGAGTGATCGTCTTTACCGATCCGGATGCACCTGGGGAAATGATTCGAAAAAAGATCATGGCGGTTTATCCTCAAGTCAAACATGCCCATATCCCAAAGCAACATGCACATACCGAAACGAAAGTGGGGGTGGAGCATGGCGATGATGCAAGTATTTGCCGATCGTTGAACACCGTAGCCAGTTATGATATGGCACATTCGGATGGTTTGACCATGAAAGATATGATGGACTTGGGATTAAGTGGTCAAAGCGACAGTCAATACAAGCGAAATGTGTTATCCACCATTTATCCCATTGGTTCGACCAATGCCAAAACCTGTTTGAAACGATTGAATTATTTGCATATTCGCAAAGAAGAATTGGAAAAAATCGATTATGGAAAAGATCGCAACGTATAAAACCACTAATTATTTATTAAATAAATACAATGGTCATGCCAAGAAAGGGTATGGTCAAAATTTCATCATCGATTACAACACAGTGTTCAATATCGCATCCATTGGATGCGATATGCAGGACTGTGTGATCGAGATCGGACCGGGATTGGGTGCATTGACCCAATGTCTGGCACTAAGAGCGAAAGTGGTCTATGCATTTGAGATCGATCCGGCTTGCATCGAGATCCTTGGTGAAACCATGAAGGACTATCCCAATGTCAAAGTGGTCAATCATGATTTTCTCAGTGTGGATCTGGACTATATCTTAGCGATGCTTTCCAATACCTATGATTCGATCAAGATCGTTTCCAATCTGCCGTATTACATCACCACACCGTTATTGTTGAAATGTTTTGAAAGCCATGACAAATTGGCTCAGATCACGGTCATGATGCAAAAGGAAGTGGCATTACGGTTTACGGCCATGGTAGATACCAAAGATTACAATGGTTTGACCATTTTGGCGCAATATCTTTATGATGCAACCATTGCGTTTGATGTATCCCGTAATATATTCAGCCCGCAACCGAATGTGGACAGTGCGGTGGTGGTATTCAAACCCAAACCATTGGATCCCACGATCAAGGATACTCAGGGATTCTTTACGTTCGTGCGTCAATGTTTTGCCCAACGGCGCAAAACATTGACGAATAATCTTAAACACAGCGGATATGATCTGACCAAGGTCAATGCATGGTTGAACCAGAATAAACCAGGTCAAACCATAAGGGCTGAACAGTTATCACTGGATGAATTCAAATCATTATATAAAGAGGTGGTTCAATGAAAGGGCATGCCTATGCCAAGATCAACCTTGGATTGCAAGTATTGGCCACATTCGATAATGGCTATCATGATCTGGATATGATCATGATGCCATTGGATCTGTATGATATTTTGACCATTGAACCCAATGGCTCAAACCAGGATCACTTTTTCTGCAATATTGGTGGAAAACATTTTCTTCACGATAATACAGTTTTGGATGCGATCAAATTGATGCGTACCACATTTACGCAGATTACGGATCACTTTGATATTCGACTGATCAAACGCATCCCTTCTCAGGCTGGATTGGGTGGTGGCAGTGCAGATGGTGCGTGTGCGTTGAAAATGATCAATCGCATGTATTCCCTTGGTTTGACCATGGCACAATTGATGGAACTGGGTGTCAAGATCGGTGCGGATGTTCCGTTTTGCATCGCCAACGCTCCTAGCCGGGTCAAAGGGATCGGCGAAAACGTTAGACGTTTTCGCAATCAGCTCAACCCTGTTATTATCCTGGTCAAACCAAGTCAGGGTGTGTCGACGGGTGAATGCTTCAAATTATGCAATGATCAGGGAGATGGTCATATCAACAATGAACTGGAATTTGCGTTGCGGGATGGGGATTATTTGAAAACGTGTGCTTTGCTCAATAATTCACTGGAACAACCAGCAATGCAACTGGTGCCGAAGATCAAATCATTGAAAGATCAATTATTAAGTCTGGGATGTGATGGTGCGATCATGTCGGGCAGTGGTTCCACTGTATTTGGGTTTTGCAAGGATGAGATCCAAGCCAAAGCAATCGTCAAAATAATGCGAACGAATGCAGCATTCGTGCATATCTGTCATTTCTATTCGCCACGATTGCGATGTCGGTAAAAATGAAAACTTCTTGAAAATTATTGCCAAAATTTGATCGCTTCATTTCTTTTATGTGCTTTTCATTCCACTATAATGAATCCATAGGAGGACGACATTTATGAAAAAGATCCTGACATCTTTGCTTGCACTGACTTTACTGGCGGGTTGCAGTGGCGATGAGATCGATAATGCATTATCTGTGGGCGAAACCGATACGCCGCAAACGGTTGAAACGGTAGAATCCGTTTCACCGGTGATCGAAGAAACGGAAACGGTGCAACCTGATGAAACGGTGGATGAAAACGAAACGAGTGCGACGGAAGGAAACGTGGTCGAACCAGACGAAGAGGGAAGTGCTTATGGGTATATGGGCGATACCATGCGTACGGCATTTCTCGACTTTGTCGTTGAAGACGCGTATACCACCCATGAATTTGATGGATTCACACCGGCTGAAGGGAATAAATATGTGGTCGTGACCATCAATATCATCAATACACAACTGACGACATTACCGATGTTTGATGATGACTTTGAACTGACATGGAACATCAATACCACCAATACGGATATCGAGTCGGTGTATCCGGTCAGTGTATTAGTCGGAGAGGATCCAAGTGCATATGAATCCTATGAAACGCTCAGTGATCTGCAATTACCGATCACGTATGAAATACCGATCGGGGAAAGCAAAGAAGGGATTTTGTTATTTGAAGTGCCGGATGATGCAGTCGATTATTTGATGGCATTTGTCGAATATTACACTACCGGGGAAACTGGGAACAGTTACTTCGTTGCATTCAATGCAGTGGAAGAATGAACACTAATCCCACATTAGGCGCATGGTTGAACCATGCGCCTTTTACTGTGATTGAACCATATTTGTGGTATGGTTGTACCATATGAATAAATTGGATCATTTAGCTCGTACACAGCTGAAAAAGAAAGCAAAACATACATTCAAAACGCACTATTTTTTCTATGTGGCATTGTGTCTGATCGCCGCTTTTCTATCGGTAGAATTCACGGATACGTTGGCCGCAGTGCGTTCAACACCATCGGAAAATATGGTTGAAACCACCTCCAAGGACTGGGGCGTGGATTTAAATGATGCTTTAGAAATTGCACAACAATTCCATATCGCTGAAAGTGATCCGCCAGTGGATGAAAAGCCGGTATCGTTTGACAATCCGATCCTGGGTACGACCAACGGGGTGTTTGCCAGTGTGGTTTCATCGATTTTATCCGGATCGATCTTTGTTACCTTGGTTTCAACCATATCCAGTATCCTTGGTTCGACCAATGTCGCAGTGATGCTTCTTGTATTGGCATCATTTGGTTTCTTTTTCATGTTCTGGTTTTATATCCAGAATCTGTATCCAGTATTGATGCGACGGATGATGATGGAATCCAGAGTCTATGATCAAACACCGTTTTCACGTTTCATGTATCTTTCGCATATCAAAAAATGGAGTAAAGCGGCATGGATCATGGCGGTGAAAACGGTATTGCTCAGTTTATGGGCTTTGACCATCATCGGTGGGATCATCAAACGCTATTCGTATTATATGGTCCCCTATATCGTGGCAGAAAATCCAAATATCACTGCACGACAAGCGATTGGTTTATCCCGACGCATGATGGATGGGCATAAGTGGGATGCATTTGTATTGGAAATTTCATTTATCGGGTGGTATCTACTTAACGGTTTGACGTTTGGATTATCCAATCTTTTCTTTTTGAATCCATATAAGACCGCAACATTCAATGAATATTTCACCCTGTTAAGAGAAGAAGCCATCGACCAGAAAATCGATGGTTATACCATTTTCAATGATTTGTATCTGTACACAAAAGCCGATGGTGAAACCATCGAAAATGCCTATGGAGATGTCATTGATATTCTGAATCGACCCCATGTTTCCCTGGAAATACCCCATGGATTCAAAGGCTTTCTCATGCAAAACTTCGGCATCCTGTTGATGCCCAATGCAAGAGAGAAAGCGTATGAAAAGGACCAGTTCGACAGAGAACGCGTTGAAGATCTGATCGATCAGGTCAATGGTCAAAGCTATCCGGTACGCTTATATACTATTGGTGAAACCACCAAACGATCATCTTTAGCCAATATCCACTATATCCGCCACTATACCTTGACTTCTTTGATTTTGATGTTTTTTATCTTTGCGTTTATCGGGTGGATCTATGAAGTGGCATTGATGCTGGTCACGGAAGGGATATTGGTCAACCGAGGCAGCATGCATGGACCATGGTTACCGATCTATGGTTTTGGCGGGATATTGATCTTAACGGTATTGTATCGATTTAGAAAGAATCCCAAACTCGAGTTTGGTCTAGCCATATTACTCTGTGGTTTTCTCGAATATATGACCAGTTATGTCATGGAACTTTCCACCGGTATCCGCTGGTGGGACTATACGGGATTCTTTCTGAATTTAAATGGACGGATCTGTGCGGAAGGGTTACTGGTCTTTGGTGTCGGTGGGATGGCTGTCGTATATGTGGTGGCCCCACTATTGGACAATGTGATCATGAAGTTTAATCATGCCAAAGCACGGATCATTGCTATGGTGTTGACCATCGTTTTTATGATCGATGCCATTTACAGTCACTTTGTTCCCAATGTCGGTGAAGGGATCACTGCCGATACACCGTCTGTTTCCGTAGAACCGTCTCAAAGTTGATTGATTATTCGTTGATTTTAGAAGCACAATTGGAAAAGATGTGGCGTTATTTGAGAATATCGATTAACAAGCAAGCGGTTTTTCCATTAAGCAAAACAGAGTTGTGTATATTGAAACATATGAACAACATCGGACCACTTTTCAGTGGTCCGATGTGTCTTTTTCCATTAAATCCGCTGGGATCACCATGGGCTTGTAATGCCGGCCATGCTTGCCAGGGGGAAGTTTGGTGATAACCATGTTATAACGGTCAATGGTCTTGACCAGTTCCTTACGCAGTTTTTTATTTTCCTTACGCAGTGCAATGATGGTTTTGACCAGTTGTTGGGTTTCCATTTTGGTTGCCGGATCATACGTTTTGACATAGATCCCGTGGTCTTTATTATATGTGGTGATCCATTTTTCGACGGTTTTTAACGGAATCCCGAATTCTTTGGCGGTTTTGGAAGTGGATTGATGCTGATGGATGATCAGATCAATGACCATTTCTTTCAACTCGGGGGTGTATCGTGTTAACATAATGCACCGCCTTTCTCTAACTTTAAGATACAATGGTAATGACCATATTGAAAGCCTTAATGCAAAAAAAACCATGTAAAATCATGGCTAAAACACGGATTAGGGAAGTACTGATTTTTATAAATTTAAGGATAGGGGGAACAATTGATGATTATCGCAATGGATATGGATGGAACCATATGTAAAGACGATAAAACCATTTCTGAATTTACACTGAATATTTTAAAGAGATTGAAATCAATGGGACATATTCCCATCGTGTGTACCGGAAGAGGCAAAAGTACCATTGGTCCAACCATTCTCACCGTCTGTGATTATGGGGTATTGGGTACAGGCAGTACCATTTATGATCTGAAAAGTGATCAATGTCTGTACAGTGAAAACATTGATCCAACCATCATTACCTTGATCCATGAGAAAGGATTGAATCAAGATATCGATATCGATTATTTCAGTGGTGATGAGATCTTTACCGATCCATTTACCTACGACCATATCGAATATTATGTGCAAGGGAATACGGGGTTAGCCAAAATGATCCGCGGTGGTCGAACCATTGTTGATGATCCATATACGTATATGAAAGAAAACGACCGGCAAGCCCAGCGTGTCAATATTTTTATTGTAGATGATGATTTGAGGGAACAGTGGAAATCATGGTTGAAATCACTGGGATTGGAAGTAGCATCCAGTGCTTCAACGAATATCGAAGTCACGGCCCCTCGCGTCAATAAAGGCAGTGGATTGAAGTGGTTATGCCATCACTTTGACTGGGATATGAATGATGTGATGATGTTCGGGGATGCAAGCAATGATGAGTCGGCTTTGGATATCGTCGGTATACCGGTAGTGATGAAAAACGCATCCGACACCATGAAAAGAAAATACGCGTACATTACGGCTAATGATAACAATCATGACGGTGTTGGATGGTTTCTAAAAGAATATTTCCATATCGAAACCATGGTTTAACCATAACTTTAATGGTGTAAATCACGTATATCCTCAAAGCAGTGTTATACTTTTTTTAGAAAGAAAGAGAGTGTTCAAACATGAGCAAACCTGTTGTTATTGTCGTCATGGATGGTATCGGTTATAACGATACCGATAACCTCAATGCCGTCAAACACGCCTACAAACCCACATTGGATGCATTATGGTCCACCTGCCCGCATACCCGCATCAAAGCCAGCGGTGTCGCAGTCGGTTTACCCAGTGACGCCGATATGGGAAATTCCGAAGTCGGTCACAATGCCATTGGTTGCGGCCAGATATATTCCCAAGGTGCCAAATTGGTCAATGAATCCATTGAATCCGGTGAGATCTATCAATCCAAAGCATGGAAAGATGCCGTAGCCTATTGCAAAGACCATACCTTGCACTTCCTTGGTTTGTTGAGTGATGGCAACGTCCATTCCAACATCAGTCATCTGATCGCCATGGTCAAACAAGCCAAAGCTGAAGGCATCCATCATGTTCGTGTCCACATTTTATTGGATGGTCGTGACACACCGGAAACCAGTGCATTGATTTATGTGGATCAATTGGAAGATGCATTGAAATCCTTAAATGATGATACATTTGATGGCAAGATCGCTTCCGGTGGTGGTCGCATGGTCATCACCATGGACCGCTATGAAGCCGATTGGGGTATGGTCGAAAAAGGATGGCAGACCCATGTCTGTGGGGAAGGCCGTCAGTTTGAAAGTGCTAAAGAAGCCATTGAAACCTATCGCAACGAAGGCGGCTTCGTTGATCAATACCTCCCTCCCTTTGTCATTGCAGAAAATGGACAACCGGTGGGAACCATCAATGATGGTGATTCCGTGATCCTGTTCAATTTCAGAGGTGATCGTGCCATCGAAATTTCCAAGGCGTTCGATGATCCCAACTTCAATGCGTTTGTCAAAACCAAAAATCCAAAAGTCTATTACTGCGGCATGCTGCAGTATGACGGGGATGCTAAGATCCCAACGAATTTCTTGGTCGAACCACCAAAGATCAAAGATACATTGAGTCAATTACTGGTTGAAAACCACGTGAAAAGCTATGCGATTTCCGAAACCCAGAAATTCGGTCACGTGACCTATTTCTGGAACGGAAACCGCAGTGAAAAATTTGATGAAAACCTCGAAGATTGGGTCGAGATCCCATCTGATTTGGTCCCCTTTGATCAGCGTCCATGGATGAAGAGTGCTGAAATCACCGATCAATTGGTCGAAGCCATCGAATCCGGCAAGTATCAGTTCTTACGAACCAACTTCCCCAATGGTGACATGGTCGGCCATACCGGTGACTATGAAGCCACCATCATCGGTGTGGAATCCGTTGATCTGTGCTTAAAACGCATCAAAGATGCCTGCGATAAAGCCGGTGCGGTATTATTGATCACAGCTGATCACGGCAATGCCGATGAAATGGCTGAAAAACGCAAGAAGGATACCGATCCGATCAAGCCGAAAACCAGTCATACCTTATCCTTGGTTCCCTTTATCGTCTACAATGGCGGAAATGTCGAATTGAAGGATGTTGAAGACGGCACGTTTGGTTTGAGCAATATTGCTGCAACCATCGTTGACCTGTTAGGTATCAAACCCTATGATTCATGGAATGAAACCATGATCAAACATTAGTATTGCTTGGTTCAAATGAATAAAGCATGGCGTTAATGCCATGCTTTTTCTTTTAGAATAGGAAAATACGGAATTTTGCATCATGCCGCCTGGAGATCACAGGTGATTGCTTTGAAAAATTCGGCTGACCAAACATCGAGTTCCCGTGGATTTTCGATAAATGGGAAGACATCGGTTTTCGCGGCAGTATAATCAATCGTATCGAACCGTTGGTTTAACCATGACTTAATCTCTTCAAGCGTACATGCATTGGAATGATCAATGAAATGGGATTGAATCAAACGTTGACGCAAGTGTTCTCGATTGAATGGAATATTCATTTGGCGGTAGAAAACGTAATCGTATAGATCACGTCCTTTTGTCCTTGATTTCCAATTACGACATAGAACTGCATGGAGTTTTCCGGCAAATAATGATGGTCCATCGTATAGTTTGACCTCATATGGAATCGGATAAAGTGAAAAATGATGCTTATACGATGCCCCTTCTGGGGGATCGGTATCCACTTCGAATTTTATGGTTACTGTCTCGTTTGACGCGTATTGTCGTGCATATTCCTCGTTCAAATAGAAGGTCAAGATCTGTATTCGTGTGTTGCCCTTTAGAAAAGCTGATTGAATGGTACTTTTTTTTGTTTTGTGCTTCACTTGAATATCGATGGATAGACCCAGTTCAGCAAGTATGCGATGAATTTGATTAAAATAGCGCGTAATATCAAAATCAGGGTTCGCGGAAGTCAAAGAAAAATCCAAATCTTCTGAGAAACGTGGAAGTTTATAGAAAATGCGCAACGCCGTTCCCCCATAAAATGCAGCATGATCAAAAAAGTTTGTACGGGATAAAGCATACAGCAGACATTCCTGGAGAACTTCCCGTATGAGAGTGGTGCGTTGCAGTGGTGTTAAAACCTGGATATCAATGTTCGAATATTTTCGGATAATCAGTTGTCTAAGCATGTTTTCGCTCATCAATACTTCCTCCTTTAAAAACTTTATATGCGAGTTTTATATTGGATGTGTGATAGCGATCGACTAAATCGCTGAAGATCAACGGATCAAGCGCATAAAATTTGTTTTCATCGATCCTAAGATCATCGAACAGCAAGCTTCGGATTGATTTTAAATTGTGGACCGGAGCCAATGTAAACAATTTGTCACATATAGACTTTTCAGGTGATGCGATCCAAAAACCTTCATCATCATTTCCGTTATACTCGATGGCATAAGGAAAGACACGAGCCGGTAGAACGGTATAGATGAACGTACCATATTGATTGTTGAAACATTTGTTGTTTTTATAGCCGGTCGTTGCACATGTGAAGTTCACAACAGACTCAGGTATTAATCCGTAATACGATAACGCCCATTCAAAGGACAGATAGGATGGAGTGATAATAACTTGTGAAAGGTGCGCGCCATTTGCGGTTTTATCAGTTTCAAAGAGTCCTTTTTTAAGTGGAAATAATTGCCGTGATTGGATCATTCGTCTGATTTTATTTGGAATATTGCTGTATTGTGTCAGTTGATCTGTTAGCATTTTTGTTGATAAAATCATATGTTTTCCCTAGTAACTACCATTTTAAGGTAGTTACTAGGGAAAATCAACAAATATATAATTAAAAAAGTAATCCTACGTGTAATGAACTGAGAACACTCGATTGATCTTGCAGGACTAATAATGCATGTAGATTCTTGTTTTTCGCTATTGTAGTATTGTGTGATGCTTTGATTCGATTACGACGACGATTGGAAAGCCCACGATTTCAATCGTGATAAAAGTCAGTCAGGATATCTTCTGCAATATTGGTGAGAATGTTGAAAAAAATTGGTTGATCGTCCACCATTTCAAACCCGCGGAGTAATCAAGAAACACAATCTATTCCCTATTCTAAACCCATGTGGCATTGGGTTAAGCGAAAACAAAACCCACTGCTTTTGAAACAGTGGGTTTTGAATACGGATCGAACGCTTGGCTTATTCAGCGACCGGAGTCAGACCTTCGAAGCTATAGGTTGCATCCACAACCACTTCAGCGCTGTCGACGGTCCATTCATCGAATGCTTTGTCGGTATACTGACCCATACCGCCAACGTTGTAGATCTTGCTCATGTCATAGCCTTTGGCTTCCAAGATCTGCATCAACTGGCTGACACGACCGCCGCTTTGGCACATGAAGAAGATGGTGGTGTCTTTCGGGAAGAATTCTTCCAGAAGATCATCGCTTTCTTCATAAGTAGCGACCGGAGCGGTCAATTCACCGCTATATAGCTGATAGCTGGGTTCGGTGTTGTAAACCAATGCAAAGTAAGGAATGCATTCAAAATTGCGCAGGTGCTTCTTGGCATAGTCGCTATAGTCACGCAAATCGATGTACAGCACATCATCCCGACCCAGATATTCGGTCAGATTGGTTTGATCGATACTGGAGCAAGCGGTGGAATAGGTGTTTTCGGTGCAGTTGACTTCTTCTTCACCTTCACCCGGTGTGTACATTTTGCTGGTGTCACGTGGAGCCGGTAAAGCAGCAGCTTCGCTGACTTCAGCGGTGGTTTCGGTAGCAGCCGGTGTTTCGGCAGCCGGGGTGGTTTCAGTAGCGGCCGGAGCGCTGGAGCAGCCAGCGAGCAAAGCAGCCAGAGCCAATGTGCTCAGAATCTTTTTCATGATTTAAAAATTACTCCTTAAGAAAAATCTTGATTATTCACCGGTGAAATAGTCATCGGTTGCATGGTATTCAAACAAAGCGTTGAGCATGCGGATGATGTTGTTGGCGGATACGCTGGATCCGGAGAAGGTATCGATGGTATAGCCGTCACGACCTTCACCGGCACTGTAGTCAGCCGGGTCGATATCTTCCATGACGCTTAATGTCTGGATGTAGCGGTAATCCTTGTCAACAAAGAACGGGATGTACTGTTCCTTGAAGTCTTCATACGTTGCACCGGCAGGTGTCGGGTTGGAATCGCCCCAGAAACCGGCAGTATATTTATCCTGGGAGTCACGATCGAAACTCAGGAAACGGATCTGGGAATCGTTGATATCGCCGCTATCGGGCAATGTCAATTCGACATAGGCGGTCATCCAATAGTTGACATCGGCACTACGGCAGGTACAGGAAAGATAAGTGACCTGGTACTTGATGTAGTTGCGGGCTTCGTATTTGAAGTTGACGAAGGCGTAGAATTTGCTTTCTTCACGCGGACCATTGACGTGGTCAATGGGGATGATGGCGACAGCGTTACCGATGGTGCCTTCACCTAAGTCAGCGCTGGTATTGAGATATTCATTGATCATGTCTAGATCCATGGATTCAATCGAGCAGCCACTTCCGGTGGATGCGGTCTCAGCGGTAGCGGTGGTTTCGCCAGTGGTTGCCGGGGTAGTGGCATCGTTGGTGGCTGGGGTTGAGGAACAACCGGCCAGCAGGCCCAATGTCAAGGCTCCGGTAAACACTTTTTTCAGTGTGTTCATGGTTCTCCTTTCTTTGGACTTTATAAGTCGTGAATATTTTAGCATAAGTCCAAATAAAATGTGTGTGATTTGTGAATTTTGATGAACGAGTTGTTAACAGAATCTTGATTTTCAATACAATTAGGAAGTATGAAAAAAGAATTAGTGATGGTTTTGACCATGATGGTGTGTGGTTGTACCAGTATGGAGCATGGTCAAACCACTGTAGCAGTGGAATCTTTCGTTCCACAAGAAACGCGTTATCCGGATAGCAATGAAACACGAGTTTATGAAAATCTCGAAATGATCGAAAATGGGGAGGATCTGGTCGTACCATTCAATTCCACCATTTCATTGGAAACATTGGATCAGCAATCCATGGATCTGTTGTATCCGATCTTTGATCAACAGATGACATATCTGGCAAAGTTATTTGATGGTTATAACCAATATACCAATGAAGATGGTTCGACCATGAATAATCTGTATATGATCAATGCTTACTATGGTACGGGTCAAACCATTGAATTGGATGAACCATTGTATGATTTATTGAAATTATCCATGGATCTGACCATTCTAAGCGATGGTGCATTCAATCCGACCATCGGGGCATTATCCAACGTATGGAAGGATAAGTTCACGCCATTTCCGATGGAAAATACAGACCCAAGTGAGGAAACGATCGATACAGCGTTAACTTGTGTGGTCAAACCAGAAGATATGATGGATACGATCGTATTGGATGATTCCAACCATACCGTAACGTTTAATACTTATGCTGGATGCAATAGTCAAGTCATCTTGGATCTGGGCGGGATCGCCAAAGGTTATGCGGTGGATCTGGTGTCAAAAGCATTGAGTGAAATGAATGAACCATTCATCTTAAATGGTGGAACCAGTTCCATATTGGCTTATACCCCAGATGATATGGACCATTATTGGTATGTGGGGGTGCGTGATCCTTATGCCAGAGTGTCTTTAAGCTATGATGTGCAATTAACCAATACCGCGTCTTTTACCAGCAGTGGGGATGATGGGAATTATTTCTTGTTGCCGGATCCAAGTGGGGATGGTTATATCATCCGCCATCATATCCTTGATCCGATCAGTGGTTATCCCCATAACAGTGTGCGCATGGTGACCTTGGTTTCAACCATGGGCACCAATGGGATATGTGATGCATTAAGTACGGCATTGTTCAATATCGATGATGATACCCAACGGATCGAATTGATCAAAACCATCGAAGAAGCCTATGGTATCACCATTGAATATTCCTTCCTGCATCCCTATGACGCTGATGGGGGCACGTTGAGTCTATCCAGTGGCTTTGATGCATTGATGATCGAAGATACATTAGCGGATAATATTTATGAAGTGGAGGTACTGCAATGAAAAGGAGTTCTTTGATGATCCTTGGTTTGACCATGTTGATTTCCGGTTGCACATCACCGCTTAACAATGATGAGCCGATCGAATCCACATCAACAATGGTTCAACCATCCTTACCTGATAAATCCATTCCCGATTCCCCTTTAGCCATTGACAGTCCGATCGATGCCACCACTATCGATCAATATCTGTTTATCGATGGTGTGCAATATGTCGATCTTAGAAGTATCGCGCAACTGCAAACCGAAGGCATGATCGCTGGTTTTGAAGTGATTCCATTCTATGATGTATTGGTCTCATATGACTTCAAAGAAAATGTGTTGTTTACCATGCGTAAGGATGATATGACTAATGCAGATGTGTATTTAGGCGATGTCGGTACCTTTTATCCCAATTATGAAGAAAGTGAATCCGTTTTGAATAGGATTTTCCAGGATGACGGACCCATCGTTTTCATGAGTACCGCCGGTGTGGAAAGTGCCTATATGATCAATTTATTGATCCAATATGGGTATGATCCCGCGTTATTGTACAATGCCGGAACATTCACCAATGGAATGGGCGATATCATCGCATATCGGGATTATGCGAATCATCAATACTACCTTGAACCCAATCATGGTTATGGTTATACCGTCAGTTATGATTTTGGTGAATTGACTCCGATCGAATAAAAAAAGATGACTCAGGGTGAACTTGAGTCATCTTTTTACTGATGTGATCTCGACTATCCAGAATTACTCTGCGTTTTCAGTTGTTGCCGATGTTTGTGCATCGGTTGACGCAGAACTTGATGTATCTGAATCCGATGCATCCACCTGGGTCTGAGCATCATTCTGGTCAGTTGGTTCAACGATATTTGATTCATCAAAGAAGGAATAATTTGTTGGACGCATATGCTTGGATGCAGCCGTTGTCGCATCCACATCTGCTGCCGGTTTGCCGATGACCACTGCGGCGACCAGATTCATATTCCCGTCTACGGGGATATCTTTGATATCTTCGCCATAGGTATGAGCGAAGCCCCAACCGCGCATCAAGTTTTGGTTTTCGAGATAGTAAGTAGGATTGCTTACAGCCACATCCCCTTGTAAAGATCCGAAAATGTGTGTGTTATAGCCCAATGCATGAGCGGCAAACTGAAGCCAAGCGATGGTAATGCCTGTGTCCATATACGAGGACGATGCTGCTTGTTGGTAATATGAACCCAACGGACTTTCTGTTCCGTCTGCTAAGGTATAAGTACCATAAGGTAGGGCATGGTCTTCCTGGTCTCTTATTTTATCGGCATAAAATAGGACGGTAACTGTGCCGTTTGTCACACTTGGGCCAATTGCCTGACCAGAGTTGTCCCAATAGTCTCCGATGACATCAAACTGGTCTTCATAGTCTGTCAGTACAACCATGAATACCTCACTGTATTGGACGGCAAGCTGGGCTTTGATCGCTGTGTTGAGCATTGTTTCAAGCTCTTCATGTGTTGGTTGATCTGCCGGATCATCGGACCAATAACCGTTATCTACTGACATCCAAGCATTTGGATTTTCATTCATCCATTCGATCAATCCGGCTGGATCGTATGTAGATGTTTCTGTGCCTGTCGTTTCAGCAGATGCAGTCGATTGTGGTGAAGATGATGGCGTAGATGTGGATGAACATGCGGAAAGTGTCAGTGCCAGGGCACCACAAATCAGTGTTTTACTTATTTTAGTCATAAGTTTTCCTCCTGTTAAAATAATAACGAGCTTATAAGTAGGAGACTTACGAATTTTTTGGAGGTTCTTTCATGAATTTAGATGACCTTGAATTGCTTCGAAATTTGATGGAAACGCAAAGTATTTCAACAACGGCGAGACGACTGTTTCTATCCGCAAGTACAGTGTCGTACCGATTGGCAACACTTGAAAAGGATCTTGGGATTCGTCTGTTTTATCACACACGAAATCAGATCATTCTGACAAAAGCTGGAGAATATTATTACAACCATATTTGTGAACTGATGGGACAATATCGGGAAATCATTCGAAAAGCCCAGTCTATCGACGAAGAAAAGGAGTTTACACTAGGATTGCCGGCATCTTTTATTTATCGGTATAAAGACGAAATTACGCGCGCATTCACTTTGAAGTATTCAAGTTTAAAATTTCGAATTCGTTCGTGTGATTTCAGAGAGGGGCTTGAACCGCTAATGTCAGGAGTTGTTGATTATTTAATGACTTTTCGCTGTCGTACACGGAACATGCCGAAATCAATTTCGATGCACGATCTAATCCATGAGCCATATCATTGTCTCATGAGGGAGGATCATGATTTGGCGGTTCGCAAATATGTTGTCCCGGATGATTTTAACAGTTACAGATTCTATGCTTTGGAATTCATAAAACCTGCTATTGAATCTTTTATGGCTGATAATGGCATTGAATCCATTTCATATAAAATAAAATATTATGATGACTTGCCGGTTATGATCGCGGATTTAAAAAAGGATTGTGCGCTGACTTTGACATCTTATAATCCAGATACTGTTCTTGTTCCAGGCTGTGTTTATAAACCGGTGCAATCGAATCGCAAGATTTGCTACGTAGGAGTGAATCGGAACGGAGCATTTGATGATATTAGCGATTGGTTGAGTACTGCGTTGATTGATATATTTCATTCGCAGTAAATATGGGTAAATACTTTACATAATTGTGGTCGTCGCTAATGGTTTTGGTAATTTTACGCTTATAGTAACATTTATTCTTCGTTTCGTACTTTTGCGGCATTTTACTTCGGACTTTTGTGATAGAACGTGTATAGGCGGTACATAAAATAGTAATATTTTGTAGATTCTTGACCTTTCGTCGTTCGTTATTTATGGTTGAACCATAGGAGTACAAGATATGATCAGAGCCATATTTTTTGATGCCGATGGCACATTAATCTCACACAAAACCAAATCTGTCCCGCAATCGGCACGAAAGGCAATCGAGGTCCTTCGTGCGAAAGGAATTAAATGTTTTTTATGCACCGGACGTCATAAATTGGAATTGGTAGATCTGCCGATTGCGGACATGGAATTTGATGGATACGTGTGTTTGAATGGTCAGATCATATTGGATGGTTCGACCAATTTTATCTGTGGAGATCCATTTGACCAACACACGCTTGAATTCATGGTCAACTGTTTTAATAGGAAAAGTTATCCATTGCTGTTTATTGAAAAAGATCGACTCTATCTCAACTATGTTGATGAGATGGTTCAAGCCGTTCAACAGCGTATCTCTTCGCCCATACCATCCATTGGTCAATACCACGGGGATCCAGTGTATATGGCATGTGCTTATGCGGATCCAATCCAAGCTGAGGCAATCATTAAATCATTACCCAGTACATTAAAGACGACTTATTGGGCCAATGGTGGGATCGATATCATCAATAATGATGGTGGTAAAACCAAAGGTATCCAAAAGGTTCAGGAAATCTATGGTTATACCAGGGAAGAAATCATGGCCATTGGTGATGGAGACAATGATATCGATATGCTTGACTATGCATCCATTTCCATTGCCATGGGCAATGCCTTGGATGCGGTCAAGCAAATCGCAGATTATGTCACCGCTGATATCGATGATGATGGCATATGGAATGGTTTAAACCATTATCATCTGCTTTAACATTGGTTCCACCACTACATAAAACTGGTAGAATATTGACCATGAACAAGGAATCATTTAAGTATTCACTCATACTTTTACTGGTGGCATTGATCTGGGGCGCCGCCTTCGTTGCCCAATCCATGGGCAACGCAGCCGGCCCCTTGTCATTCAATGCCGCCAGAAACATATTGGCAGCCATTTCACTATTGCCCATATTGATCCATCATAAAACCCATCCCAAACCTGGTAAAAACCATTGGAACAGATCCATCGTCATTGGTGGGATCGTATGTGGCGTGGTTTTAGCCATTGCCTCCAATGCGCAGCAATACGGGTTGATGTATGCATCGGCCGGCAAAGCCGGTTTTATCACCGCCATGTATATCGTCATTGTACCGATCATGGGATTGTTTGTGAAACATAAACCCAATTTGAATATGGTTATATCACTAGTATTGGCCTGTATCGGTTTATATCTTTTATGTTGGACCAATGATGGCGCTTTTACCATTTATGATGGATTCCTTTTATTCTGTGCCTTCCTGTATGCCATTCACATTTTAGTCATTGCTCATTTTGGTGTACGCGGGGATGCGGTATTGATGAGCATGATCCAGTTTCTGGTATGTGGCACAGTGACGCTGATCGCCGCCATATTGTTTGAAGATTTTTCGATCACGAAGTTAAGTGGTTCCATCATCCCTATCCTATATACCGGGATCTTGTCCAGTGGTGTGGGGTATACCCTGCAGATCATCGGTCAACAACATCTGGATGCCACATTGAGCAGTCTGATCCTTTCATTGGAAAGTGTCTTTGCCGTGTTAAGCGGATGGGTGCTTTTGGGAGAGGTACTTAGTTTTCGGGAAATCTTTGGATGTGTGCTGATGTTTGTTGCCATTATCCTAGCTCAATGTCCTCCATTAAAATTGAACAATAAGAGTTTGAGGTGAAGTTCAGTGATTGATGAGAATAAGCGGATTATCGAAAAACTCCTTGAAAAGTCGAAAGAATGTTTTGTGTTAGCGATAGAAATTTATAATAAGCCGACAATACGTTATCGAGTTGAAGGATTTGCTTTGTTTATCTGCAATGCTTGGGAATTGATGCTAAAGGCTCACTTGATTCGAAGGGATGGGCTGGGGAGCATATATTTTAAAGATAATCCCACTCGTACGATTAGTTTAGAAGGCTGCCTAAGGAAAATTTATACTAATGAGAAAACTCCATTGCGACGGAATTTGGAAAAAATAATTGAGTTGAGAAATACAAGTACACATTTCATTACCGAAGAATATGAAATGGTTTATATTCCATTGTTTCAGGCGTGTGTTTTGAATTTTGTGGAAAAAATGAATGAATATCATTCGATTGATATGACGGAAATAATACCACAGAATTTTCTAACGCTGGTTGTGAGTATGAAAGCATTGGACGAGGAAACCATTAAGGTAAAATATCCTCAGCAAATAGCGGAACGAATTATAAACACGAAAAATGAATTGACACCATTGATTCAGGAGAATAATTCGAGGTTTGCAATTAAGGTCGAACATTTCCATTACCTAACGAAAAATAGGGATGAGGCAACATCATTTGTTAAAATTGATAATAAAGCCGAGACAGGAGTAAAAATAATCAAGCAAATTCAAGATGTAAATGAAACGCACAAATTCACAATGAAGATTGCATGTAAGGAAATCAACTCCAGATTATTGAAAGCTGGGTTTCAGCCAATAATGAATAGTTACGTTTTTGGCTTGTTCAACAAAGTATATGGTCTTAAGGAGAATCCTAAGTTTTGTTATGTTCATCGCCAGTTTTCACAACCACAATATACGTATTCAATACATGCAATTGATCTGATTTTTGAGGAAATCAAAAAAGATCCAAATAATATAGTGAATAACCTTAAGAATAGTGTAAAAAGACGGCTTAATAAATAAAAAAACTAACCCCAGGGGCAAAGGAATTCTTGGTAAGTACCTACTCTCATTCGAGAACCCAGCCTTATTCCTTCACGAGTTAGTTCACTTATATTATTGCATATATTTTGAAATTTATCATTAGGAGATCATTATGAAACATGCATTGTTGATCTGGTACCCACGCTGTTCTACCTGTATCAATGCCAAAAAAGAACTGGAATCACTTGGCATCGAATTAACATTGAGAGATATCGTCAATGAAACCCCATCGGTGGATGAATTGACGACATGGTTTCACCACAGCGGAAAACCATTGAAATCTTTTTTCAATACCAGTGGTAACGTGTATAAACAACTGGATCTTAAAAACAAACTGACTTCCATGAGTGAAGATGAACAACTGACTTTGTTGGCGTCCAATGGGATGCTGATCAAACGACCGTTATTGATCGGGGATGATGGGACCATCATCATCGGAAAGAAAAGCAAGGAGTATGCTGAATATGCCAACCAATAATGTTTTGGATTTTTCTGATCAGATCAAATTGATCGTCACGGATGTGGATGGGACATTGGTCGATTCACATCGTGCGATTCCCGATATCAACATTGAAGCATTCCGTAAAGCTCATCAAAAAGGGATCCCGGTCGTGGTTGCGACCGGAAGACCCTTGGATGGGATATTGCCGGATATTGAAACGTGGGGATTGGATGATGTGATCACGCATGTTGTGGCCAATAATGGAGCAGATATATACAGTTATATCGATGGTTCCACCATGCATCTGCATTTTATTCCTTCGGATAAAGCGATCCAATTATTGGATCGCTATGGAAATTGGGATGTAGCGATTTGCCGTTATCTTGGTCAGACGTTACTCACCAATAAAGTGAATGCAGATTATATCCAGCGCAGCAACTATGCCCATCTTGCAATGCAGACGGTGGATATGCATGATTATTTGACTGAAGATCAACCAAAGATGCTGATGATCGCACCATCAGCTACATTGGAAGCTATCGTATCCGATTATGCAAACCATGGCATTGATCCGATCAAACTGGTCCATTGTGAGCATAATTTGATTGAAGTATTGCATAAGGATTTATCCAAAGTTTCTGGTGTGGATGTCATTGCATCCAATTATGGTATCAACCATGATCAAATCTTATCGTTTGGTGATACCACCAATGATCTGGAAATGATATCCACCTACCATGGTGTTGCGGTCGATAATGCCGTGGATACCATCAAGCAGGCTGCCCGTTATATCACGTTAAGTAATGATGAAGGTGGTGTGGGTCGATTCATACTGGATCATGTGATCCATTGAAAGGAAGGATATGGCCATAGAAAGCAGTATTGTCTTTTTTCCGGTAACAGATATCCAATCCACCCATGATTTTTATGTCAATAAAATCGGATTGAAACTGCATCAGATCCAAAAAAGCGAAGCGAGTGAGTGCCGTATTTATGACAGTGGTTACGGTTTTATTG
Organism: uncultured Erysipelotrichaceae bacterium; assembly: GCA_944327105.1. Lineage (GTDB taxonomy): Bacteria > Bacillota_I > Bacilli_A > Erysipelotrichales > Erysipelotrichaceae > CALVGN01. The sequence continues at coordinate 40,947 of CALVGN010000007.1, forward strand.
GTTTTTGTCAGTATAACGATGGTCGTACCATTTATGGTGGTTTGTGCATATCCTTTAATTGCCATGATGATAAGGACGTTGATCAACAATTCAACCGGGTGAAAGACCTGGGCGTAGAAGTGGTCCAACCACCTCAACACCATGCATTGTTTCCGGTATATTCCTGTTTTTTCAAAGATCCGGATAATTACACCGTCGAATTTCAGTATATCCATGAAAATTCACAGCCGTGAGGGCTCTGTTTTTCACGATTCTTTCATGAAAAGTTGGATAATTGCAAAATTACATTTTTTTGAATGGTTTGATCATATTCATTCGTATTAATGATGAAAGCAGGGTAAATGCTTGGTTGAATCATACGGAGGAATGAATATGAAAAAGAGTATGAAGTTATTTGCTGGATTGGCATTGTGTGCATTGGTCGTATCATCGGTAAATGTGAATGCCGGGTACAATGGCAAAGGATGCCGCAATTATTGCGGCAACAGTTGCTTCCATGATGGTTATGCCCATCATTGCAATTATTATGTGGATGAAAACAAAGATGGGATCTGTGATCATTGCTATCGGATCAATAATGATGTAACCACAGATAATGGGGTTACGACACCGCTGGTCAATACCACGAATAATAATGGTAATACCAATGGATATCATGGTCATCACCATGGATATCATCATGGCAATCACCATTGTCATTAATGGTTGAACCATAAGGGGATAACATGCGCAGTGAATCGGATGTGGCACGTGTCATCGACACCTATGCTGATACCATCAAACGGATCTGCATGGTGTACTTGAAAAACACCGCGGAAACGGAAGACATCTTCCAAACGGTGTTTTTCAAGTACGCCACATCCACCATAGAATTTGATAATGATGATCATCTGAAAGCATGGCTGATCAAAATCACGGTCAATCAATGCAAGGATACCTTGAAAAGTTTCTTTCGCAGCAAAAGGATAGATCTGGATGATGGGATCGAACCAGGCAGTGATGATCCACCGGATTATGGATTTTTATATGATGCATTGAAAAAACTGCCATCCAATTCCCGGATGGTACTCTACCTTGAATATTATGAAGGATACAATGCCAAAGAAATTGGTTCCATCATGCATAAAAATGTCAATACCATCTACACCTGGATTAAAAGAGCCAAAGATCAATTGAAAACGATACTGAAGGAGGAAGGTTATGAAGCAAATGTTTGAAAATACCTTTTCTTCGATGCATGCATCGTATGATCTGGTGGCAAAAACCAAGTCCAGTGTGATGCAACGAATGGAAAAACCACAAAGAAAGTCGTTTGGTTTAACCAAATTGATGATGGGTTTGACCATCATGATGGTATTGATTGGTGGGGGTTATTGGCTTTATTTCATCCCGGTGGTTACCATCTCGGTGGATATCAATCCCTCTATCGAATTATCGATCAACCGATTGGATCGGGTGATCGATGTCAAAGCTTATAATTCCGATGGTCAAACCATTATTGATACCCTGGATATCCAGTATCAATCGTATCCGGATGCATTGAATACATTGATGGATGATCCAACCATTGCCTCCTTGTTATCCAATGATGGGATCGCCAATATCACTGTGGTTGGAAATGACAGTGACCATTGTTTGAAAATGGTCGAAACCATCAATACCACTGTCCAGTGTGAAGGAAAGATGCAATGTCATCACGAAGATCAACAAGAACTGCAGGGTGCCCATGATTGTGGCATGTCGTATGGCCGCTATGCCATGTATCAGTTTTTATTGGAATATTATCCTAATCTGACGATTGAAGAAGTCAATGCCATGAGCATGCGTCAAATCCGGGATATGTTACAAGATGAAGGTGTGGATATGGATATCAGCGGTTATGGTCATGGTTATAACCATGGTCATCATGGCGATGGTCATGAATAAAACACAAGGACCCGTCAATTGACGGGTCCTTGTGTTATGGTTCAACCATATATTGATTTATTCAGATTCGATGTATTCCACATCATAGCAGGGTGCACTGACCACCTGGATTTCAAAATGATCATACGGGATAGCATCATAATTCTCATCAAAGGGTGGCATCACCGTATCCGTTTCACTGGCCTTGGCATACAAATCAAAGAAATAAGCTGGCCGTATGCCAACGATCGTTTCATTTTCATCATAGAAAATCAAATTGGCATATACACTGGAAGGTTCATAATCACTCGTATTGGTGGCGGTGACCGGAATATCCCCATATTCATCGACTTCGTGGGTCTCAAAGGTGATGTATTGGGCCAAGGAGACACTGGTTGCTGCCTCACAATCGAGATACACACTGACTTCATCCGGTGTATAACCTTCCAGATACGGAAGGACATAGACGGTTTTGTTACTGTCTAATGCATCCAGATAATCATAATCATCATCCGTGACGATCCCGTTTTCATCCACGACTTCGATTTCGATGGTCACATCCACACTGATACTGTTGTGATTGGTAATGGATACTACCAGATCATGATTCATGGTTTCAAACACATCGTATTCGATGTTGTCCATCAAGGTTTGTTTGGAATAGGTCGGGGGTTCGCTAATGTAAATCACGCCAGGTTCACGATAGATCGGGGAAGGATAATCCGGATCATTGGAAACAGAAGGATGGCTAGATATGATCTGCATCGCAAAATGGGCCACTAGGGCAACGATGGCGAACGCAGCGACAACATAATAAGCAATGCGTTTATTCATGCATGACTCCTTTGTTCATATTTTACTATGGTTTGACCATGGAAACAGAGGGTAATGGTTAAATTCTTGAAAACAATGATCAGACCATACCATTCTATGGTAGACTATCAAGGTAGGTTTAAAAAAAACCGTTTTCGGTTTGGACTAAACCTTTTTTTATTTGGTCCGACCACCCGTTAGACAAGGAGAGAATCATGAAGTACATTTTCGTAACCGGCGGTGTCGTTTCCGGTCTCGGTAAAGGCATCACTGCGGCCTCATTGGGCCGATTGCTCAAAAGCCGCGGCTTAAAAGTCATTTCCCAGAAACTCGATCCGTATATCAATGTGGATCCGGGTACCATGTCGCCCTACGAACACGGGGAAGTGTTCGTAACCGAAGACGGTGCCGAAACCGATCTGGATCTGGGCCACTATGAACGCTTCATTGATGAAAATCTGAATCAGTATTCCAATTTGACCACCGGAAAAGTGTATTGGAATGTGTTACGCAAAGAACGTCGAGGTGAATACCTGGGTTCTACGGTCCAGATCATCCCGCACATTACCGATGAAATCAAACGGTTCATCTACAAAGTCGGTGAATCCGACGAGGCCGATGTGGTCATCACCGAAATCGGCGGAACCGTCGGCGATCTGGAAAGTCAGCCATTTGTTGAAGCCATCCGTCAAGTTCGTTTGGAACAGGGAAAAGAAAATGTATTGAGCATGCATGTGACTTTGATTCCCTATATCCCGGGCAGCAATGAGCTCAAATCCAAACCGACCCAGCATTCCGTCAAGGAATTGCAAAGTTCCGGGATCAATCCGGATATCATCATTTGTCGTAGCGATCTGCCATTGACGGAAGATATCAAGCGAAAGATATCACTATTTTGCAATGTAGATGAAGATTGCGTCATCGAAAATATCACCGTGGGTGATTTATACGAAGCACCCTTGATGCTGGAACGTCAAAGTCTTTCTTCCATTGTCTGTCGGAAATTGAACCTGGAAACACCACCGTGTGATCTGCGCAGCTGGAATGAAATGATCGACAAGATCCATAACCGCCATGGTGAAGTCACTGTTGCATTGGTCGGTAAATATGTCCGCTTGCATGATGCCTATTTATCAGTGGTCGAATCATTGCGCCACGCTTCTTATGCTGTTGGGATCAATGTCAATATCAAATGGGTTGAAAGCGAAGATGTCACGGATGCTTCCGCCGCATCGATTTTCGAAGGAGTGGATGGCATCTGCGTTCCCGGTGGTTTTGGAGATCGAGGGATCGAAGGGATGATCGCTTCGGCCAAATACGCCCGTGAACACAACGTTCCATATTTGGGATTATGTTTAGGTATGCAGATCGCTTGCATCGAATTTGCACGCAATGTCTGTGGTCTTGAAAATGCCAATTCCAGAGAATTCGATCCGCAAAGTCCATATCGCGTCATTGACTTCATGAGTGATCAAAGCGATGAGATCGATAAAGGTGGTACGATGCGTTTGGGCGCATATCCATGCGCTATCGCCGAAGGGACATTGCTTGAAAAATTATATGCATCCAATCGCATCAGTGAGCGGCATCGTCATCGGTATGAATTCAACAATGAATTCAGAACGATATTCAAAGAACATGGGATGCAATTTGCTGGAACCAGTCCCGATCAACGATTGGTCGAGGCCATCGTTAACCCGAATTGTGATTATTTTGTGGCAGTCCAATTCCATCCGGAATTCAAGAGTCGTCCGGACAAACCGCATCCGTTATTCAAAGGATTTGTGGATGCATGCAAGACCAAGGGAGAATAAATCACATAATTTCATGGTCAAAACCATGTATAATACTGTGCGTGAACCGTATATTCCATTGAATAGGGCAATGGAGTTTCTACATGATCACCGTAAATGGTCATACTACGATGAAGCAAACAATTAGGGGTGTTTCCTTCATCAATTACGGTCATGGTCTTACCGGAGTTTTCCGGGAATGATCTGGTTATGAAGGAAATGCGTGTCGAATCATTTCCGAATGTCATCATTGCCTGCAATGATGACATTTTTTTAAAGAATGGTTTGACCATTGGATATAATGGTTGTACCAGTATACAGAGGAGAAATTATGGCAGATAAGATCATCGTATTGGATTTTGGCAGTCAGTATAATCAATTGATCGCCCGTCGCATCCGTGAATTCAATGTATTTTCTCAATTGGAACCGCATACACGCAGTGCTGAAGAAATCATGGCATTTGGGGATGTCAAAGGCATCGTATTCAGTGGTGGTCCCAACAGTGTTTATGATGATCATGCATTCAAGTGTGATCCAAAAATCTTTGAATTGGGTGTCCCCATTCTTGGCATCTGCTATGGCATGCAGATGACCCATTATATGTTGGGTGGGAATGTCAAAGCGTGTGAAACGAAAGAATATGGTCGAACCAGTATCGATGTGGTCAAACCCAATCCGTTGTTTGAGGGTACACCGAATCAACAGATCGTCTGGATGAGTCATGGGGATCAGGTCGACAAACTGGCCGATGGGTTTGAAGTGATCGCTTCCTCTTCCACCTGCCCGTATGCCGCCAGCTACAATCCGCATAAAAACATCTATACCGTGCAGTTTCATCCGGAAGTGCGCCACAGTGAATATGGCAATACATTGTTGAAAAATTTCGTATTCAATGTATGTCATGCCACAGCCAACTGGAATATGGCCTCTTTCATCGATATGAAGGTCAATGAAATTCGGGAAAAAGTTGGCAATGATAAAGTCTTGCTGGCATTAAGTGGCGGAGTGGATTCATCCGTGACGGCCGCTTTATTGGATAAAGCCATCGGCAGCCAATTGTATTGCATGTTTATCGATCACGGTTTGATGCGTTTGAATGAAGGCGATGCCGTGATGAAAATGTTTGAAGGCAAGGATTTGAATATCACCCGCATTGATGCGGCGGATGATTTTTTGGGAAAACTCAAAGGAGTCAGTGATCCAGAGCAAAAGCGAAAGATCATCGGTGCCGAGTTTATCCATACCTTCCAAAGAGAAGTGAAAAAACTGGTGGAAAGCGAAGATATCCATTGGTTGGCCCAAGGGACGTTATATACGGACGTGATCGAAAGTGGTACGACCACGGCACAGACGATCAAGAGTCACCATAATGTGGGTGGTTTGCCCAAGGATATGAATTTTAAATTGATCGAACCATTGAATACCTTGTTCAAGGATGAAGTCCGTGCATTGGGCATTGAATTGGGTTTGCCGGAAGAGATGGTGTGGCGACAACCATTCCCAGGACCTGGTTTAGGTATCCGTGTCATTGGTGAGATCACACCGCAGCGTTTGGAAATCGTCCGTCAAAGCGATGCGATCTTACGTGAAGAAATCGCAAAAGCCGGATTGAGTCGAGAAATCTGGCAGTATTTCACCTGCTGCACCAATATGCGTAGCGTGGGCGTCATGGGAGATCAGAGAACCTATGATTATGCCGTTGCCATCCGTGCAGTGACCAGTATCGACGGGATGACAGCAGATTATGCCAAGATCCCATATGAGGTATTGGATGTGATCAGCAATCGCATCGTCAATGAAGTCGCCCATGTCAACCGAGTGGTTTATGACATTACCAGTAAGCCGCCTGGAACGATCGAGTTCGAATGATTTCAAGGTCTTGAAAAACCGCATAGTTAATCGGTTTCTTGGCTTTTGAAATGCATCGTGGCAACGATTTGGCAACACTTTTTATTATTTTGTGCAACAAATGGCCTTTCCCGTGGCCTACAAGTGAGGGGTCAAAAGAGGTCTTGGCGCGGCACTTTCACATAGTTCTGGGCTTTGTCAAACTCCGGGTAGAGGTAGCGCCACTTGTCGTAATCCTCTTTGGAAATCTCACCAGCCTCCAGCCTGGAAGCAGTCTGCTGCCAGGAGCAGAGCATTTGATGCAGTCGGGCGGCGTCTTTATTTTTCCGCACATCGACCTTCAAGCAGACTTCTCCATCCGTCTCGCTGATTTTGAGCCCGTAGTTGTCCTCCAGGGTAAACAGGGTGTGCATCAGCCCCACATAGGAGTCTATATCCGGGACAGAGAGGGCATGGGGCGAGACATCCAGTACCTGGGCCAAAGCAGCGGTAAGGTCTGCCTTTGGGGTTCTTGACCCTGTTTCGTACTGAGCAAGGCGCACATCCGCAGACTTCTCCGGGAAGCCCAGCGCCATACCGAGATATTTTTGTGTCATCCCCCGCAGGAGACGGAAAAAGTGAATCCGTTCGCCGATCGCCATACATCCAGCTCCCATCTATGGTTGTCCTTATATGAAACATAGCATATTTGCTTAGTTCTGTCAAGATAATCTAAGCAAATTTATTTAACAATATTTCTTCTAAAAGGCTTGAACTAAGCTTATATGTATAGTATTATAAGAATACTAAGCGGATAAGCTTAGATAATATAGCGAATCAAATGGCCCGTCAGATTTTTGGTTGCGAAACCGAGAAAAAGTGGCGGACATAAGTAAGGAGGCATTTATGAAACACAACACTTGCAGGCAGCAGTCATTAACAACAACGAAAGGAAGGGATTTACCATGGCAAATCAGATTTTTATGCGTGTGGACGAAGTGGCCGAAGAGCTGGGGGTGTCCGTACCCTACGCCTATAAGCTCATCCGGCAGATGAACGAGGAACTGGCAAAAACCGGCTGCATCACGATTTCCGGCCGGATCGACCGCAAGTTCTTCCATGAGAAGTTTTATGGCACGAGAACCGAGACGACGAGAAAGGGGGAGTAATTATGGCAGCGTTTAAGAACAAGGACAACGGCACCTGGTATGTGCAGTTCCGCTACACCGACTGGAAGGGTGAGCGCCAGCAGAAACTCAAAAGGGGCTTTGCCACCAAGCGAGAGGCGCTGGAATGGGAACGGGAGTTTCTGATGGAAAAGCAGGCCGATGTGAACATGACCTTTGAGAGCTTCGTTGCTCTCTACGAGAGGGACATTAAGCCCAAGTTGAAGCTCAACACCTGGCTCACCAAGGAGAGCATCATCAAAAAGAAGATCCTGCCCTATTTTGCCAAGCGGAAGCTGTCGGAGATCACGGCCAAGGACATCATGCGCTGGCAGAACGAGATTCGGGAAATGCGGGACTGCCACGGCAAGCCTCTGTCCAAAACCTACCTGAAAACGGTTCACAATCAGCTCAGCGCCATCTTTAACCACGCTGCCCGATTTTACGGCCTAAACCTCAACCCGGCTCGGCAGGCGGGCAACATGGGGGCGGAGGAACGAAAGGAGATGCTGTTCTGGACACGGGAGGAGTACACTAAGTTTTCCGAAGCCATGATGGATAAGCCGCTGTCTTTCTACGCCTTTGAGGTGCTTTACTGGTGCGGCATCCGGGAGGGAGAGCTGCTGGCCCTGACCCCGGCAGACTTCGACTTTGAGAAGCGCACCCTCACCATCAACAAGTCGTACCAGCGGCTCAACAAGCAGGATGTCATTACCACCCCTAAGACGCCCAAGAGCAATCGAGTGATCCAGATTCCCCAGTTCCTGTGTGACGAGTTGCAGGACTACCTCAAGCAACTCTATGGAGTGGAGCCGGGCAGCCGGATGTTTCCCATCAGCAAAAGCTATCTCCACCGGGAAATGGACCGAGGCTGTAAGCAAA
>CALVGN010000008.1 GCA_944327105.1 uncultured Erysipelotrichaceae bacterium
CCGGTTCCACCAAGCGGAATTTTACTTGATGCAATACTGATAGAGCCGGGCCACATAATTCCAACAGAAAATCCGCAGACAATACAGCCAATTAGTCCCAAAACAGGATTGGCAGAAACGGCGGCAAGCAAATAGCAAACCAGGCACAGAATGCCTGACCACATCATAAAATTTACCAAATTCATTTTGTGTCCGTACTTTCCGTAAATGGTACGGCTGAGTCCCATTGAGACGGCAAACATACATGGCCCAACGATATCCCCGATGGTTTTAGAAAATCCTAATGCGGATTCCGCATAAGCCGATGCCCATTGTGCCATAGAGGCCTCGCTGGCACCTGCTCCAATCATCAGCAAGAGGGAAACCCAAAAGAGTGGGATGCTGAGCAGTTTTTTTGCCGACAATCCTTGTCCTTCATGTGTCAAGCGTTCAATGGGGCAGGTCATAAAATTATAGATGTTGAACAACGGAAGTAGCGCCCATAGACAGGCCAGAATCCACCAATATTCTATTCCAAAAATGGCAAAGAAAAGCGTTGAAAGGGAAATGACCCCAACCGCGCCCCAGCAATAGAAGGAATGGAGTAAACTCATCACGCTGTCCTTATGTTCAAATGGACAAGCCTCAACGATAGGGCTTACCAACACTTCTATCATTCCGCTGCCCATTGCATAAACGATCACGCTAATCAATATTCCGGCAAATGGATTTGACAGCAGGTTTGGTAAGGTTGCCAAACCAACCAGTCCCACTCCCGCCAGAAATTGAGAAATCACAACACTTTTTCGATATCCTATGCGATCCACAATTGTCGCACAAAGTGTATCTACAACTATTTGTGTAACGTAAAATACGGTAGAAATTAAAGCGATTTCCCCAAGAGGGATATTATATTCGTTATGGAATCGTAAAAACAACAACGGCGTAAAATTCGCCACAATTGCCTGTGTGATGAAGCCGATGTAACAAGTTATCAATGTCTTTTTATAGTTCTTTTTTTCTGCCATGTTATCTCTAACAGACCTCTCTTCCGTAGTTTTCGGGTATTATATCACCAAAAAACAGGAATTTAAAGCCTTATTATCACCGTAAGCAGGTACTATTTACCCAACTTTCGCAGTTCATGAGGAGTGTGGCCATATTTCTTTTTGAACTGACGATTGAAATAGCGAACAGAATGAAATCCACAGGCGCAGCTTATTTTCTCCAGCGTCAAGGATTTATCGCCAAGTAACTCATGGGCGATTTGCAGACGATACTGGATTAAAGCATCAACAGGAGAGCACTCCATATAAGTTTTGAAGCACCGCCCCGCCTCACTACGACTGATATTAGCCGCATTTGCAATGTCCTCCAGTGTTATTGCATTGGAGTAATTATCATAAATGTATGAAAGCATCTTCTGGATTCGTATTTGTGCGGTGATTTGTATGCGTGGAACCTCTGTCTTTGGTAAGCACTCAAAATTGCGAAATAAATATTCAAATATTTTACTTAGATTACGCTGAACCGCCATCTCAAAACAGTTTTCTTGTCTGCGCAATCGGGAATAAATGTCTTTTAGCCAGTTGTTTACTTCGTCCTGATTGATATCGTTATGTCTAAACACTACAAAGGGCATCTGATCACACAGTGCGATTGGCTTGATATATTTTTGAAAAATGATGCTGTTTTCCGGTGCGATTACGCTGCCAGAAAAGACGATATTAGGCATTGGTTCCGTTTGGCTTCCATCCAACTGCTTAACACCATGCAACACATTTCTGTTGATAAATATACTGTCTCCTGGCTCCAACAGGATGCGCTGCTGTCCAATCTGATATTCTAAAATAGAAAATTCCGCTGAAGCCAATTCGAAGTCTGGGTGCCAATGTAAAGGGCCAGTGAACTGTGGTAGCTCAGCCAGTTCATCTTGAAAATATGTGATTGGAAATTTTGTGTGTTTACGGAATATTTGCTCTCGCAATTGGTGATCAAGCCGCATGACCATTGCTTTTTTCCTCCCTGCAAATTTTTTTATTTATCCGCCGTTCATTTAGGCGAAAACTGGACGGTACAGGTGTTTTTATTATTATAATCTGCTAATCGAAAATCAGTAATATTCCTAACTTCGTCAATTTAGTTATATTCGATAACTTTAAGATTTCGACATTTTTGACTTGAAGATTTCGGCAAAAGTAACTTTAATTTTCGTATAAATCACCAAACAAAAAAAGGCAACGCGTCTCGTCGTTGCCTGATTCATTATCCTTGATTTGGTTCTAATCAAAAAAATGTGGGTTGAAGATCTTGCCTTCGCTTTGATCATAGACTTTGCGTCCATTGGCATAAGTAGCGATGGCTTTGTAATCATCACTGATCACGACGAAGTCCGCGTCTTTGCCGACTTCGATACTGCCTTTATTGGTATAACCATAGAAGCGAGCCGGATTCAAAGATGCCATTTTGACTACAGTCTCCAATGGAATATCCGATTTGTTGACCAGATTGCCGATGCCATAAAGTACTGGTTGACTGGAGCCCATCAAACGACCGGTATCACTTAAGACAAATCCATCTTCGCCAACATTGATGGCCATATCCATACACCTAACTGGCTTTATGAGTGATAAAATTTGCTTATCAGGAGGCTTCGTTTATGAACAGTATTTTTTATCAAGGTCACGCTTCTTTACGGTTGACCACGGATCAAGGACACGTTGTCTACATAGACCCATATGCTGGGGATGGTTATGACCAGAAAGCTGATCTGATTTTGGTATCGCACCAGCATTATGATCATAATCAAATTGATCTTCCTGCCAAAAACGATGATTGTACCATCTGGCAAAATTTTGATTTGCTGAAAAATGGAATCTATCAAACCAAAACATTCCATGAAATCACTGTTGAAGGAGTGGAAGCTTATAACAAAAACCATTCTAAAAACGAATGTGTTGGGTTTCTTCTGATATTCAATGGTTTAACCATTTATATTGCGGGTGATACATCCACTACAGATATGATGCGATCATTAAAAGATCGTCATTTGGATTATGCATTTTTACCTTGTGATGGCATCTACAATATGGATATTGACGAAGCAATCCAATGTGCAGATATAATCCAAGCCAAGCATGTCATTCCATACCATACATCGCCGCAATCACTCTTTGATTTGAATCGAGCCCAGAAATTTAAGGCAGACAACTCTGTGATCCTACGTCCGGGAGAAACATTGGACCTTGATAATACGATAATCATTTAAATCAAAAGCCCTTCAAGTTCTATTTGATGGGCTTTTGAATTGATTTGTATACCTAATTTTTAAGACAACCGATCGGTACAATGTAGATGCCGTCTTTACGTCGATAGGCATATTTTCCGACACCTACAAGTATCATTAAAAATGATGGACGTTCTTCTCTTCCGGATTGAATGATTATATTTTCAAGTTTTTTTAACGAAGCTGCTGCCGACTCAATCGCTTTGTCACCACCCAACTTGATTTCGATCAAGCCGTATTTACCATTACGCAAACTGACCACTGCATCACACTCTAAACCATTATGATCATGGTATTGAAAAACCGTTCCGTAAAGCGATTGTGCATAAATTCTAAGATCACGAATCGCAAGCGTCTCATAGAACAAACCAAAAGTATTCAAGTCGAGCAGTAGATCAGCTGGAGTGGCGCCAAGTGCTGCCGTGGCAATTGAAGGATCGACAAAATAACGCACTGGAGTTTGACGCATCGTTGAACGCGAGCGAATATTGGGATTCCAAGAAGTCAGATCCTCGATAATAAACAGTTTGGTTAACACACTTACATATTCAGAAACGGTTTGATTATTTAATATACCTTCTCCAACGTCGATATCTTGCGCGATTTTCGTATATGGTGTCGCTGCGCCCTGATTACGCGCATAAGACTTAAAAAAGCGCCGAACCAATGTTTCATTACGATTTATCCCATCAACGCGATGCATGTCATGTTTAATCACGCTGTCAATATAGTCAAACGGCAATTGCATTGCGTGATCGACGGATAAACTAACACCCCGAGGCCACCCACCTCGGCATACCCACTCAGCGAGTTGCTTCAATGTCAAATCGGATACACCGTGAATCGTTTGTGGGCAATTAAACAGCGTACTAAGACTGACACTCCCATTTGAAACACTTGATTCATATAGCGACATCGGGCGCATCAGAATCCAACTAAATCTTCCTGTGCCAGTATGAGCAGTATCATCAAGGTCGACCGGAACAGATGAACCTGTTAAAAGGAACAATCCAAATTCATCGGATTTGTCTATGGTCCTTCGAATTGCATTCCACAAATTCGGTGCCAATTGCCATTCATCGATCAATCGCGGTTTATCCCCCTGAAGCAAAAAATATGGATCCAATTCTGCCATTTCCAAATTCGCTTTTTTTGTTTCTGGATCATCAATGTAAATCGCACTCTTTGCCTGTTGTTCACAACTTGTCGTTTTGCCACACCATTTGGGTCCTTCAATTACTAGCGCTCCGGTACTTTGTAAACGATTACCCAATAATTGATCAATTACTCTTGGTAAATATTTTTTCATAATAGATTCCTATATAAAGTTTATCCCATTTTACCAAATTATATTTGATAACTTTAAGATTTCGGCATTTTTAACCTGAAGATTTTGGCATTTTTGACTTGAAGATTTCGGCAAAAGTAACTTTAATTTTCGAATAAATCACCAAACAAAAAAAGGCAACGCGTCTCGTCGTTGCCTGATTCATTATCCTTGATTTGGTTCTAGTCAAAAAAATGTGGGTTGAAGATCTTGCCTTCGCTTTGATCATAGACCTTGCGTCCATTGGCATAAGTCGCGATGGCTTTGTAATCATCACTGATCACGACGAAGTCCGCGTCTTTGCCGACTTCGATACTGCCTTTATTGGTATAACCATAGAAGCGAGCCGGATTCAAGGATGCCATTTTGACCACAGTCTCCAATGGAATATCCAATTTGTTGACCAGATTGCCGATGCCATAGAGTACTGGTTGACTAGAGCCCATCAAACGACCGGTATCACTCAAGACAAATCCATCTTCTCCAACATTGATGGCCATATCCATGCCACCCATGGAATCATAATGACCGGCAGGAGCACCGGAAAATGGAGTACAATCCGAGATCATCATGAATTTATCATATGGTCGAACCATAAAATACAGTTTCAACATCGGTAAACCAATATGCAATCCATCACAAATCACTTCATACTGCATATTATCATTCAATAAACATGCACCCAAACCACCCATATTGCGATGGTGCAGACCACTCATCACATTGCCGGTATGAGTAGCCACGGTAATCCCTTGTTTGAATGCTTCCGTTGCTTCTTCATAATTCATATCGGAATGGGCATACGCAATGGTGACACCATTGTTCTTGAAGTAACGGATGATTTCATTTGTTCCCGGGATTTCTGGTGCGATGGCAACCAATTTCAAAAGACCCTGACCATCTTCCACCATTTTTTTAGCGGTATCCAAGGATACTTCCGGCCAGCCGGTCTTGATGCCTTTTTCACCGACACGGTTCAACCAAGGACCTTCAGAATGGATACCGACAATGGTGGCACCATCCTGATCTTGTTTGGCCATATCGGCAACCGTTTTGATCATATCCAAACCAGCTGTAGGGAAGATCGTGGTCACACCTTGGCTCGCCAGACCCTTCAGATATCCTTTGACCTGATATCGTTTTTCTTCTTCGCTTAAATCAGAACCACCCATCATGGAATAACCACAGGTCCCATGGTTATGGGTATCGAAGATGCCCGGGATGATCCGATGGTTACCATAGTCGATATCGACTGGACCATCATATTCGCTGGTAAAACCAGTGAATTTACCATCTTCGATGGTCAGATAGCCATCTTGTCTTCCATTGACGGTATAGATGGCGCTAGAGTGAATGATCATGGTTAAAATCCTCCTTTGATCCATTGATCTGCTAGTGCATTGATCCACTTTGGAAAGTGTTGTAAACGTTGTGTATTCAATAAAACATCTTTGCTGCTATTCGCCAGTGGGATCATGAATTGACCATCATGGATCTCACCACAAGAGATCACCATCAATGGTGAATAGTACATGAATCGATTCTGGCCTTGTTTGGTTTCATCATAATGATGATATCGTGCAGCCATGTCTTCAGGTAAAACCAAAGATTGAATGGTCTTATCATTTTCAGCGACTACCATCACCGATCCATTGGCCAAACCATCCAACATGATGATCAGTGGATGATGCTTCATCCGTTTGGCCAATACCCCGATCCCCACATTGGAATTGACACATTGATCCATCAACACAAATGCCATATCCGGATTGGTATTGGTTTCAACCATTTCCATCAAAACACTCACCGCTGCACTGTTACGCTCAAAGTTGGTTTTGTTTTTCATGGGTGTGATGATACCAAAGATACCCAAGATGACCATCAATGCAAAAATGATGATCCCCACAATAAATTGGGTATTACGTAATCCAAGCCATGCTCCAAATCCCAATAAGATGATCATGATCCCAATCAGTGTACGAATGGTCAATTCGATTCGAGTATTATGAATATTCCCCTCATTATAGAATGGATAATAACCTGGTTTGAACCAATACATCAATGGGGTATCATACCCAGCAGCAACGATCACTTTGGCTGCATCGATATTACCGAAAGCCAAATGGGCACATTTGCTACCTTCTTGCGAAATGATTTCTGTGGTATACCCTTTTTCATTGCCATACGATTGCATCGCGGAAATAAATTTCGCCCGTTGCTTTTTGGTGTAACGTACCGGCATACTGACTGCACAACGCATTAACCAGTCTTTTAACATAATTCAATCTTAACAAAAATACGGGGCCGAAGCCCCGCATTTGAAACAAACGGTGATTAGAAGATACCTAAGAATGCACCGACTAAGCCGAAAGCCAGGATACACAATACCAATTGTGTCGGACGCCATCCCTTCTTGATCGCACCAACCATCAAGAACAGTAATCCAACACCCAGAATACCCGGGAAGATGGAATTCAAGACATCTTGAACGACCACACTGGTTTCACCAATAGAAATAGTCCAGTTCAACGGTACATTGACCGTAGAAGCCGTCATGAAGCCGATCATCATCAAACCCATGACACCAGCCGCCTTGGTCAAGGCCTGCATCAAGCCAGAATTGTAAACCGCATCGATGAAACTTGTACCAAAGGTATAACCCCAATTGACAAACAGATATTTGACAACCGATTGAGAAACACCATAAATCAAAATAAACAGGAATGTACCCAAGACATTACCTTGAGAGCACAGACCAATCGCAATACCAGAAGCAATGATCCGCAAGCAGTTGAAGAATAAGCTATCGAACATACCAGCGGTCGGTCCCATCAACGCCGTTTTAATCGCATTAATGGTCGTACCATCGATCGACCCATTGTCATGGTGTTGTTTTTCCATCGCATAGTTCAAACCAGCAATGAAACTGAACGGAACCGCATGGGTATTAAAGAACTGATTCGCTCTTAAATAAGCTTCCCGTTTTTCTTCTGGATCATCTTTATAAATTGATTCAATTGCAGGTGCCATGGTCAATGTGTAAGCATTGGCTTCCATCTTTACCATATTGAAGGTGGTGAAAACCAAATGGCTCCGCAAGAACATGGATTTAAGAACCTTGCGTTCTTCCTGAGTAACTTGTTTCTTTTCCATTAGAAGAAGTCCTCCTCATCATTGACAGCAGTAGCTGCACTACTGTTAGCCATCGCATTCTTCGTATCAATATGCCGTTTTTCACCAAAGAACATCGTAATGGCAATGGCAGCAGCGATAATCGCAACTTTCAGTGAATCCAATCCGGTAACAGAAGAAAGAACATATCCGACAAAGAAGAAGATTCCAACTTCGTTGCTCCAGATCATGGAAACCAGGATAGCAAATCCGACCGCGGTCATCATAGAACTTGCGGCACCCAAACCTGTCATGACCCAAGCCGGCAAAACAGCTAAGGCGGCATTCAACCCTTCAATACCATAGGCAACAGCGATGAATAATACCACTGTATTGACCAACGGCTGAACAAATGTTGTAAACAATAATGTTTGAACAGTAAATGCTTTGATATTCTTTTGGCACAGATTTTCCCAATACGGTGCCAAAGAAGCAAAGATCGGTGTCAGCATGGCATTCCATGAAGACATCAACGTACCAATCGGCAGTGCCAATGCAATACCAGTTTCGGCATCTGCTCCGGTCAGAATGGAATATGCAACAGAAATACATGTTGCACTCAGTGGATCTGCCGGAATTGACCCACCGATCGCGGAAATTCCCATAAAGATAGCTTCCAACGAAGCACCCATTAATATACCGGTATGGAAATCACCCAGTAACAAGCCAACCACTGGTGCAACCACGATTGGTCGACTCAAACATTGCCATGACAGGAATGATTGATCCAATACATTGATGAACCAATAAACTAGTGCCACGACGATCGCACTTTGTACCATAATAACCTCCCTTTCTTTTTATTATTTCAGTACATCGCGTAACTTTTCCGGCTGTTCATCCGGAATGGTTTGATAAATCACATCCACATTTCCAGCGGCATCCAGAACCTTTTTCAATGTGTCCTTTTCATCATCATAGCAATACAGATTATTGCCATAACGTGTCCGCTCACTTTCAGCACGTTTAGCTGCAACACGGCCATAGTTGCCAACATTGATCTTTTCGATATCCGGTGCATTTTCCACGACCTTGAGCAGATCATCCGGTGTTTGGACCAAAACCAGGATCTTCATGGCATGGCACCGTGGATCCTGTAATAATTTCAATCCAGCATCCATGCTTTTGATCGCAACCTTACAGGTTGCGGGTGCTGCCATCATCAGCGACTTTTGGATGATTGGATTCGCAGCGGCGTTGTCGGAGATGACCACGATGTGATCCACACCCGTGTGACGGCTCCATTTAATGGCAATCTGTCCGTGGATCAAACGTTCATCTAGACGAAGTAATGTAATCATGTCTTGTCCTCCTTTACATTCGTTTCGTTTTTATATGACTTAGAAGAAGTCTTCTTCTGCTTGTACCGGTTGATCATCATTGACCAGCTGCGTCATCATGCCTTTGGCATTATTGACGATTTCATCCAATTCTTCTTTGGTAATGCTTTGATGCGTCAACAGTTCAATCACCAATGCCAAATTGACACCGGCCACCAAAAATCGATTCGGTTTGGTCAAATAAGTGTACATCGTATTATTGACCGAACCACCATACAGATCCGATAACATGATGACCTGATCATCATCACTGACGGATTCAAAATAATCATCCAGTACCTTATTCAAACTGGTTTCATCCACATATGCGTCATAAACCGTTAATTGATCGGCATTGCCAAATAAGATACTGACACTGCTTTTCAAACCAGAAGCCATGTGACCATGGGAAGAAAGGAATAATTTCAGCATCGCCTTACCTCTTTCTGTGATTTCATCTTAAAAGGAAGTGTAACCGCATACAATGGGAATATCATGTGTTTAAAAAGGGAAGTGATGATTCACTTCCCTTTATTAAATGAAATCAATTGATTTCCAATGCTTTTTGAATCAATTTTTCAACTCCATGTGCACCAAGTCGAATTATCGTAAAGAAATCATCCCTTAATGTAGACTGCTTGAGTATGTTCTCCCAAAACTTTAGCTTGATGTCATCATAATTCCACTGGATACAGATCACCATCAATGATTTGATCCGGGCTTTGCCGATGGTCAAATCATTGCTTAAGGAAATGACTTCGATCCACTCTTGGTCAAACAAGCTAGAATCCACAAATAATACCAACCCTTTACTGCTTTTATCCAAACTCATCAGGTCGATATATTTATGCCATCCCTGCACCATGCGTTCGACCCGAGAAAGATCGGTCGTATATCGGAATGCCAGGTGTTTTAAAAACGCATCAACTGACTCTGCCGGAAATTCTTCAAGAAAAGTAAATTGCTCATCAGTCGGGATATACCATTGATACTGATGGGCTTTCATCAGCAAATCATTATACAGATTATCCAATTGATGACTGCGCTTTACCAAGTGCACCACTCGGCAGGGCAATTGATAGTTATATACAAACGTGTCCATATCGATCAACGCTGCATCATACGCATCCATATCGATGCCGCGTCCTTCATACAGCTCCATGCAGCGGGTATGTCCAATCAATGTTCCAAAGCGTTCACGGATTCTTTTTTCCAAAATGCAGCAGGTATTCATCCCATTGCCACTGATCAATAGAAGATTGACCGGTTTGATCTGAAATTTGGTATATGCCGCAACTTTGTATACAAAGTAGGCATATTTCAAAATTTCACTCCGTTCCAATTTCATTCCCAAATTGGTTTCAACCAAACGTTCAATGGCCAAAGCGACGGTTAATGAAATCGGGCTGTTACAGATTTCAGCTGAATTGTCAGCAAAAGGTAATCGTTCATGGCAGATGTCACCAAACACTTTACGTGCAACGATCGGCGTCGTGATGGCCTCGAATTCTCGATAACTCCAATCCTGCATAAACAGATTCAAATGATATCGATGATATAGCTCATCTTTCACTTTCATACAAATCGATGTCACCTTCACGTGCACCATTGGATGAAAATACGGGGTATACGCTAAAGCATCGATATCCTCCCGTGTCAACAATTCGACTGCAAAGCACGTGATTTCATCGTTGTCGTAATCGAATCGTCCCAATTTCGTTTTCAAGGCTACGAATACCCGATTGGCTAATTCCATTTCTGGAGAACGGTTCATTGTTAAATGCCAGTCGGAGGGTAAGTTCAACGGATGAGTGGGGTGACGGCGATCAACGATACTGAGATACACGGATAAGCGTTGGGTTTCAGTATCCAGCATACGAATATTCGAACCACGGAGTACCTCTAAAAAGATATGGCGAATATCCTGCCGTCGTTTTTCATCCGGTGCGACTTCATTCAGATATTCCGGATCCGCCTGGATTTCAACACGATGGAAATGAACACCATATAATTCCAGGATCACCATCCGTCGATCATATTCGCTTCCATTGACCATCAAACCTTTATTTCCACAAGGATCGATCGAAAGATGATGGAGTTCGAAAAACCGTCGAACTTCTTCCAATGTTTTATGAACTTGACTCAATGAAATATAAAGCAATTGGGCAAAGGTGTCCACCTTGATCGGTGCAGTTGCAACGATCAAGGTACGGGCGACTTTCATGAAACGATAGATGTTTTCATTTTCGAAATCCAATGCGTAGCTTTGGACCATCTCGACAGATTGAAGTAACGTTTCAAATTGATTGGGATCATCGATTTCGATGGTATAACCATGATTCCGTTTGGATACGATATGAAAACTACCGTCTTTTGCTGCAATATCCATGATATTGCGCATTTCCGTTTTGATGGTACGATCGGAAACATGGGCGATCGATGCTAATTGGATGCTGGTACGATAATCGTTAGCATGGTAGAGTTCATGCAAAATGATTTTTTGTCGTCGAGAAAAATGAATATCCATGAATTCGTTATATCAAAGCAATAAGGGAAAAAGCAATGGTTATTGTCTTAATAAAGTGAAACAAGAAAACGGCATGGATCATTCCATGCCGTTGACGCGTTTGTGATATTTGGAATCTTTGGATTCCGTATGAATATAATGGATGGTCACGATGATATTCAAGGCCATCGTAATCATGAGTATGGTCAAAACCAGGCTTTGTTTTCCCATCATCATTCTCCTTCATTCACATATTAATACCGACAGTATGAACAAAAAGATGAATTCAGGTTAAATGTTTTTAAAACTATTCGCCCAGTGTCAATGATTCCCAACAGGTCAATCGATCTGCATTTTCTTCACTGACGACGACATAGTTTTCATTCATCAATTCACTCAATGCGTTATAGGCCACATCGGGAACGGAATACCATTCGGTAGCGTTGGTCATGACATTTTTAACTCGGACTGTACCATCATTGTAAATTCCCATGGTAAAACGATCCGTACCATTGGTTAAATCAAACCGGGTGATCAGCTGATCATCACTGACCGCACGTTCATTTCCTTCATTAAAGGTAGTTTCTTCAATAAAGGTGTCCACACCTTCACGCAATGCACCATTCTGAGCAACACGCAATTCGATTTGTTCATCGATCGTACCAACCGATGCCACACCTTCGCAGGCTGCAGCCAGTTCCGTATAATTGGCTCTTAATGTTTCTTCATCACTGAAATGACGGACATTGTATTCGCCACCTTCGAAAACCAAAAATCCCTTGGCGGAATCATCGGCATTGGCCCATCCGGCCTGGAAAGCTTCCAAAACAGTTGCATATTCCTGTGGTGCAGTGGTTGCCGCCACTTCAGTCGCTACCGGTGTTTCACTGGCAACCGGTGTTTCACTGCTGACGGTCCCTTCTGTCGTGCTGCAGGCACATAACGTTGCCAAAGCAGCAACCATCACACATAATTTCTTCATATTTGCAATACTCCTTATTTCTTTCATGAAGATTAGCATACGCCATTCGTACAAAAAATTAAGAAATTTCACAAGTCAATGGGGTGGTCAGAAACCGTCGATAGTTAGCTTTGATGATCGCGCTCATTTCATCCACTGGAATTGCTTTTAATTCGGCGATTTTGGAAACGACGTGGCGCACATAATAGGGCTCATTGTCTTTACCACGAAATGGGACTGGTGTCATATAGGGGGAATCGGTTTCAGATAAGATGCGATCGAATGGACACTGACGTACAGCTTCCAGCAGTTTATTGGCATTTTTAAAGGTGATCGGACCAGCGAATGATATGTAGTAACCACATTTGATACACTCCTGCATCACTTCCACACTGCCGCTAAAACAGTGGATCAGACCACGGCAGGGGTGGTTTTTGATGATCTTAAGTGTATCATCCCACGCATCCCGTGTATGGATGGCAATGGGTTTGTTCAATCGATTTGCGACGTCGATCTGTTCGATGAATACTTCTCTTTGTCGCTGACGCAACACGTCATCTTTGATCCAGTGGTATTCCAATCCGATCTCTCCGATGATATCGATCCAAGGGTGATCCATGATCTGATAATACGCATTACGCGTTGCTTTATCCATGGTTTGACCATCTTCCGGATAGATCCCAAAGGCAATGGTATATTTATTGGGATTACGGCGTTTCAAAGCAAACGCTTTGGAAAGATCACGGAAAGATAAACAGATCAACCCGACCTTATCCAAAGAAAGCGAGCGATTCAATACACCCGATGGTCGATTGTCATAAAGCAAGATGTGACTGTGTGTATCAATAAATCCCATACCTATTACTTCCCCACACAGAAATTCTTGAAAATGGTATCCAGCAGATCATCACTGTAGTTTCGACCCATGATTTCAGCCAGATAACGAATGATTTCACCCAGATTGATTTCGATCAGATCCAATGGTTCGCTCCGATGCAGCTGATCAAGCGTTTCCGTCAGTAAATCATTGGCCTGTCTGGCCAATGATAACTGACGGGTATTGGTCAGCGTATGATCATACATGGTGGCATCCACCGTATCAAATCGCTGTTGGATGGCTTGAACCAGTGGTTCGATGGCACTATGGTGTGCCGAAATGTTGATATATCTTTCACTGGATTTCAATTCCGCTTTGTTATTGACGATGATCGGATCATGGTCTTTGACTAGATCCAGGATCAGTTGATCATCATGGGTGATACCATCGGCTTCAGCGACTAAGGCAATCACCAGATCACTCTTTTCGATCAATGCTCTGCTTTTTTCAATGCCCAAGGTTTCGATGGTGCCGGCACCTTCCCGAATACCGGCAGTATCGAGTAGATGCAAGGGGAGTGATCCGACCATGATATCCCCTTCCACCACATCCCTTGTGGTGCCGGCAATATCGGATACGATGGCTTTGTCTTCATTGAGCAATGCATTGAGCAACGAACTTTTACCCACATTGGGTTTGCCTACTATGACCGTGTCAATGCCACGAACAATGGGCATGACACGGGATGAGACAGTGATCAAATGATCGATGTCCTGATGCAATGATTCCACCAAAGGAATCAATGTATCATGGGAAAGCTGTTGGATATCTTCATATTCGGGATAATCGATATTCACGTTCAGATGTGCTTGGATCAATAATGCTTTTTCATAGAGTGGTTGAACCAATGCATCCACGGATCCATGTGCACTGTGGTAGGCAATGGTTAAACCCGAGTTGTTGCGGGCATGGATCATATCATTGATCCCTTCAGCTTGGGATAAGCTCATCTTGCCATTGAGCACGGCCCGTTGGCTGAATTCCCCGTTTCTGGCCAAACGGGCACCATGGTGTTGGGCCCATAAATACAATTTAGAGCGGATCAAAGGGGAGCCATGGCAACTGATTTCCAACACATCCTCGCCAGTATAACTCTGTGGTGCATTGAAATAAGTAACCAACACATCATCAATGATCGAACCATCATAAACCGGATGAGCCATCGTGCTCATCCGTGGTGTAATCTTAGATAAATCTTTGGTAAAACCAACTTTTAATATGGTTTTGACCAAATCTCCCGATAAACGGATCAGGGATATGGCACATATCCCTGATCCGCTGCTCAATGCATAAATGGTATCATCAAACATACCCTTACTCCGTTAACCCCAATTGATCCAGTATCCGATTCAAATCATCCGTATCACTGTACTCGATGATCATACGTTTTTTGCTAACAACGACCTTCGTCTGCAATTTCGATTCGATCTGACGGGAAAGATCTTCCAGATACGGGTCGACCTCCGTCTCCTTTTTGCTTTTCGGTGAATTCAACGCTTTCACTTTGGCTTCCACTGCACGGGTGGATAGACCATTGGCCATGATTTCTTTGGCCAAAGGCACCTGTTGACTGGTGTCTTTCAAGCCCAAAAGCGCACGAGCGGTAGAATTGGATATTTGATTATCCATTACCCATTGCTGTACGGTTGGATCCAGTTTCAGCAGGCGTAGAAGGTTGGTCACATATTCACGGGATTTACCAACACGCTGGGCCACCTGTTCTTGTGTATAGCCTAAATGTTCCATCAATTTGGCATACCCATTCGCTTCTTCGATCGCGGATAAATTTTCACGCTGGATATTTTCCAAAATAGCGATCTCCATCATTTCCGCATCGTTGAAATTGCGGATGATGGCAGGGATCGTGGTAAGACCAGCCTTTTTGGCAGCGCGGAAACGGCGTTCACCGGCAATCAATTCATAATCGTTACCCACACCTTCGCGAACAAGGATCGGTGTAAAAACACCGTGTTGTTTGATGGATTGTGCCAGTTCATCAATGGCCGATTCATCAAAATGAGTTCGTGGTTGGTATGGGTTGATGCGGATACGATCTAACGGGATTTCACTGGTATTATCGCTGGTGGCATTTTTTTGAATATCATCGATCAGGGAAACGACATCGACGTCTTCGCCAAAGATCGCGCCCAAGCCTTTGCCGAGTTTACGTGGCATTATTGCATTCCTCCATTGGCATCCAGCACTTCCTTGGCTAAACGCAAATAAGCTCTGGCGCCTTCACAATTGGTTTCATACTGGAAAATATCCTGGCCCATGGACGGTGCTTCGGATAATTTGACGTTTCGGGGGATATACGCCTTATAGACTTTTTCTTTGAAATATTTACGTACATCCTGACTGACTTCCAAAGCCAGCGTGGTGCGGGAATCGTGCATGGTCAATAAAATCCCTTCGATGGTCAGATGCGGGTTGAATAATTTCTGGACCAGTCGAATGGTATTGAGCAATTGGTTCAACCCTTCCAATGCATAATATTCACACTGGACGGGGATCAGCGCACTATCGGCGGCGGTCAGTGCGTTGGTATTCAATAAACCCAAAGATGGGGGACAGTCGATGATGATGAAATCATAACGGTCTTTGACGGGTAATAATTTTTGTTTGAGCAATCGCTCGCTAGCAGTGGGCAGCTGGCTGATCTGAATATCGGCACCGGAAAGATCGATGGATGCGGCGATCATGTCGATCTGCGGGATCGGCAAGGTGATCTTGACATCATCGACGCTGTCCGCACTTAACAGCAGTTCATAACTGGTTTTTTCAAATCCGACTTTGGATGCACCAATGCCGGTGGTGGCGTTGGCTTGTGGATCCAGATCGATCAATAATACTTTTTTTCCAAGATAACTCAATGCAGCGGATAAATTGATGGAGGTGGTGGTTTTACCAACTCCGCCTTTTTGATTGGCAATGGCGATGATCTTTCCCATGGTGGTTCTCCTATTTTTGAATGGTGATGGTCAATGTGATGGTGGTTGGATCATCGGATAATGTATAGTCGATGTCAAACCCGCTTTTTTTGACCATATCGATACTGGTTTTGATGGTATTGATGGCAATACGCTGATTCTTGTTGAATGATCGGATCTTGCCTTTGGATTTGGGCTTGGATTTGGGTGCGACGTGTTTGGCCACTTCTTTTTCTGTTTGTGCCACGGTGAGCTGTTCATGCACTATTTTTTGATAAACGGCATGCTGTGTCTTCCCTTCCAATGATAATAGCGCACGACCATGGCGTTCCGTTAACACACCGGAAGTGATGGCGTTTTGAATATCTTTGGGTAAATGGAGCAAGCGTAATTTATTGGCGATGCCACTTTGACTTTTCCCTAAAGCTTTCGCCAGTTGAGCTTGGTTGAAACCATATTGATCCATCAGTTTCTGATAGGCCTTAGCTTCTTCCACACTGGTCAGATCCACGCGCTGGATGTTTTCAACCAATGCCAATGTGGCACTTTCCATTGAATCCGTGGCTTTGACATAACAGTCGATGGTTTTCCATCCGGCTTTGATCGCGGCGCGATAGCGCCGCTCTCCGGCAATGATTTGATACCCATCTTCTACGGGTCGAACCGTGATGGGCTGGATCAAACCATTTTCTTTTAAAGAGGCCGCCAGTGCATTCAATTCATTATCATCAAAGACATTGCGCGGTTGGTCTGTATTGGGATGGATCTTGGTTAAGGGAATACTGATGACAGATTGACTCATGACGTCCTTTCTATTTTTTAGTTTGATTTAAAGCGGATGTTTTTTCATCACGCTATAGTTGCGCGGATAGGTAGATGGCGTATGTGCTGTTTTATCGAAGAGCAGGGTGATATGGTTTCCACCATCTTCACAGGTATAGGTGATGGAGGTGGTATGAACCATATGAAGCTTGTTCATGGCGTTGATGGAATCATTTAATTCTTCCATTGCACTGCTGCCTTTTAAGGCGACCATGGTTCCCTTTACTTTTAACAATGGTGTGCATAATTCCAATAATAAAGGCAAACGGGCCACGGCTCTGGCACAGACCAGATCATAGTGTTCTCTAAGATCAATACAGTCTTCACTGCGTTTATTGATCACATTGACATTGGTCAAACCAAGGGATGATTTGACCGTATTGAGAAACAGACACCGTTTACCAGTGGGTTCGATCAAATCAATGGTGATATTGGGATAGTAAATGGCCCAAACCATGCCGGGAAATCCGGCACCACTACCGATATCGGCCATATGGCCATTCATCGTTAAGATAGTGGTTGGAACCAGACAATCTAATATATGTTTATCCAAAGCACTTTCGATCGTATCAATGGCCGTCAGATTCATTTTTTGGTTCCATTGAAACAATAATTGAAGATAATCCATGGTGTGTTGGATGGTACGATCATCCGTATTGAATCCATACTGATTCAATCGTTGAATAAACATCTGCTTATGCATTAGTCTTGACCACGGTAATCAATTCACTATTGGGTAATGTTTCCACCCAATCACAGAATGCCTGCCATTCCGGAAGACGGTGGTTACGACGCTGATGGTAAATGGTTTTCAATTGTCGATAATTGGTCGTCATGGAAGCCGTGATCCGAAATCCGGCCGGATTGGTATACAGGATTTCAAGATAATGGGTATTCATGGTTTCCACCAATGCTGCCCGTTTGTCGCTGTCCGCTTCGTTTTTCAACCATTCCGCTTCTTGATTGTATTGCGCCACCTTTTCTTTCATGATCTCGACCACTCTTGGATCGACATAGGAAATATACGCCTGATCCAGATCGAATTTGGTGATGCGATGCATCGTGGATTGACTGGAAATAAAATCCAGGAAATGATAGCGTTGAGCTTCCACCCAACATTTATTGGTCAGTGTCAGATCAAACTGAACAATGATCCCATTCAAGAAATTGTCATGACCACTGCCAGTGGGGCTTTGTGCCAATGTTTCGATGGTCTTGGTCTTGTCCACCGTGATTTTATTTAAATCCACAGCATAGGAAAACTTCGAACCACGAAACGCATTGTCCATGCCATAGATATGGACATTATTAATCACATCATTGATCTGCATCTTTCAATCCTCCTTGTTTGATCAACATGGCCAATACCGCTATATCCGCCGGATTGACACCAGAAATACGGGAAGCCTGTCCCAATGTCTGTGGTTGGACCAGTTCCAATTTGGCTTTTCCTTCCAATGACAGATGGGAGAGTTTGGTATATTCATAATGTTTCGGTAATTTGACATGATCCATGGAGAGCAACTTTGCTGCTTCCCGTTTGGCTTTTTCAATGTAGCCTTCGTATTTGATTTCCAATTCGACTTGGTTGGCAATATCATCATCAACTAAGATGTCTAGCGCATTCGCCAGATCGATCGCTTTGATACCGGGACGGCGCAATAAGTCGATGGCATGCATGCCATCATGGGGGATGGTCATACCAGAAGATGAGAGTAAATCATTGATTTTGGTCTGACCATGAATGCGCGCATCGCTTAATTCCTGTTTGAAGCGTTGAATCATCTCCAGTTTATGGTTAAACCGATCGATTCGCCCCTGATCCACTGTCCCATATGTGATCGCATATGGTGTTAACCGTTGATCCGCATTATCATGACGCAACAACAATCGAAATTCCGCCCGAGAAGTCAACAGTCGATACGGCTCCTGGGTTCCTTTATTGACCAAATCATCGATCAATACCCCGATATACGCTTCATCCCGTTTCAGGATCAATGGTTCGATCCCATCCAATGCCAGTGAAGCATTCAGCCCGGCGATCAAGCCTTGCCCAGCGGCTTCTTCATAGCCGCTGGTACCGTTGATCTGGCCGGCACCGTATAATCCATGGATGATTTTATATTCCAATGAAGGTAATAGCTGCAACGGATCAATGGCATCATATTCGATCGCATAAGCATATTTCTTGATGCGTGCATTGGCCATACCCGGCAATGAATGGATCATCGCTTCCTGGACATCATAGGGCATGGAAGTTGAAAACCCTTGAACATATGTCGTATCCAGGTTTCGGCTTTCCGGTTCCAAAAACAATTGATGGCGTGGTTTGTCGGCAAAGCGGACCAGTTTGTCCTCAATGCTTGGACAATAGCGTGGACCGACACCTTTGACCAACCCGGAATACATCGCACTGCGTTTGAGATTATCCAGTATGATCTTATGGGTTTGCGGTTGGGTATAAATCAGATAACACGGCCATTGGTTTTCATAGGGCAATGTGGCAAGTGGATCAAAGGAAAATTGGATGTGTTCCAAATTGCCATATTGGATCTCGGCTTTGGAAAAATCGATGGAATCCGTATAGATACGCGCTGGGGTTCCGGTTTTTAATCGAAACAGGCGTAATCCTAAGGAAGAGAGGCATTGGGACAACGCATTGGAGGTGGTTTGACCATCGGGACCCGATGGGGTGGCTGTATCACCGACCAATATGGATGCAGCCATGTATGTTCCGGTCGTAATGATCACTTTGTATGCCGTAAATGATCGGCCATCATGAAGTATCACGCCTTCGATGGTATGATCACTAACTTTTAATCCATCGACACATCCTTCGATCACCGTTAAATTTTTTGTAGTTAAACAGATATCGCGCATCATGGCGCTGTATGCCAATTTATCGGATTGCACACGAAGTGCGCGCACTCCCGGTCCTTTGGCAGAATTGAGCATTTTAAACTGCAGCGCCGTCAGATCGGCGGTTTTACCCATCTGACCGCCCAATGCATCGATTTCCCGGGTAACGACACCTTTGGCAGGACCACCGACGCTGGGATTGCAGGGCATGGAAGCAATGTGATCGATATCCAACGTGATCAAAGCGGTCTTTTTATTGCGTTTGGCGCTGATCAAAGCTGCTTCCACACCGGCATGGCCGCCACCGATGACGATGATATCAAAATCTTTCATGCTTCCCCCTCCTTTCCAAACAGTTCAGACAAGCGCTACTATTATATGCCAAACCCGACGTATTCCCAGTGTGAAACGACGTGAAACAATGGAAAGCAACATGAAAACAAAGTCGCGATTGCGACTTTGTTTTCATCACTGATGGTTCGCTCATTCCAATCAGAATAATCCGACAATGTTTCCTTCATCGTCAAAGCCGATATGACAGGCCGCCGGATCTTTGGGCAAGCCGGGCATTGTCAGTATATTTCCGGCATAAGCGACAACGAATTGCGCACCGGTATTGACTTTGAACTCACGGATATGGATGACAAAATCATCCGGTACGCCATACCGTTTGGGATCATCGGTCAAACTGTTTTGGGTTTTGGCCATGCAGATCGGATATGTACCGTATAAAGGCTGCATCGATTGTAACTGATCTTTGGCGATATCACTCAATTCGATATCCTTGGCGCCATAGATTTTCTGTGCGATGGTGCGGCATTTTTCTTCCAGTGACATTTCATCCGGATAAAGTAGATGGAAAGATTTGGGTTTATCGCAGGCATTGACGACCGTTTCCGCCAATTCCATGCAACCCTCTCCACCTTTGGCCCAACCATCGGAGAATGCATGGTCAAAACCATCTTCATCCAATAATCGGGTCAATGTATCGATTTCCAATTGGGTATCTGCACTGAAATGATTGATGGCGACCACGACCGGTACCCCATATTGTTTTAATGCCAGTACATGATGGTTTAAATTGCAGTATCCTTTTTTCAACGCATCAATATTTTCCGTGGTCAAACCATCGGCATCCATGCCCCCATGCAATTTCAATGCCCGAATCGTTGCCACACAGACGATGCAATCTGGAGCAAGATGACCTTTTCGACACTTGATGTCCAAAAACTTTTCAGCACCGAGATCTGATCCAAATCCAGCCTCCGTGACCACATAATCACTTAATGCCAAAGCAGTCTTGGTTGCAATCAACGAATTGCAGCCATGGGCAATATTGGCAAACGGACCGCCATGGATCAACACTGGATTATGTTCCAACGTCTGGACCAGATTGGGTTGGATGGCATCTTTCAACACGACAGCAACAGCTCCGTCCACATTCAAATCTTTAACGGTCACCGGATTGTTGTGTGTATCATATGCAACAATGCAACGGGCGACACGATCCTGTAAGTCTTTCAGATCAGAGGAAAGACATAAGATCGCCATCAATTCGGTTGCAACGGTGATCACGAAATGGTCCTCTCGTTGTACCCCGTTGATCCTGGCACCTTGACCGATCGTTGTCGTACGCAACGTACGGTCATTCATATCCACGCATCGTGTCCACACGATGCGGTTGATATCAATATCCAACGGGTTACCTTGATAGATGGAGTTATCCAGTACCGCTGCGACCAGGTTGGTGGCAGCGGTCAAGGCATGGAAGTCTCCGGTGAAATGCAGATTGATATCCTCCATAGGGATCACTTGAGAATAACCCCCACCGGTCGCACCACCTTTTAAACCAAAGACGGGTCCCATGGATGGTTCTCGTAATGCACCCATGGCCTTTTTTTTGATTTTGGTCAAACCATCGAGTAATCCGATCGTCACCGTACTTTTGCCTTCACCGGCTTTGGTTGGATTGATGGCCGTGACCAGAATCAGTTTTCCGGGTTTGTTTTCAGCCTGGATTTTGGCACAGTAGCTGGAATTTAATTTGGCCTTGTCAAAACCATATGGAATCAATGCATCGTGATCGATACCACATTTTTTTGCGATCGAGGTGATGGCCTCGGGTTTGATTGAGCGTGCGATTTGCAAGTCATTCATCATGATCCACCTTCTTTCTTCCACTGAATGCCTGTTTGAGTGTCGTCATATCCGCATAGTCGATCTGCCCACCCATGGGTAAACCACGGGCGATACGAGTAACCAGAATTTTACTGTCGTTTAATTTACGATCAATATACATGGCGGTCATCTCCCCATCCATGGTTAAGGGGGTTGCCAGGACCACTTCCTGGATATTGCCCTGATGGATTCGTTCAAACAGGGCATCTAGATTCAGATCTTGCGGATAAATGCCTTTGGAAGAGGAAAGGACGCCATTTAAAACATGGTAGCGACCATTGAAAAATCCCGCATTTTCGATTGCCAATAAATCCTTAGCAGATGCCACGACACAGATGGTCGAACCATCCCGATTCTCATCCTTGCAGATCTCACAGATCTCTCCTTCACAATAATTCCCGCAGACCTTGCATTGTCTGACATGGTTCAAACCATGCAAATCCGCAATAAACTGCTCCCGCTTGGAATCTGAAAGATCCAATAATGCCAAAACATAACGTTCTGCGCTTTTGGCTCCCACTCCCGGAAATATTCGCAATGCTTCAATTGCCTGTTGAATCGACTTTGGATAATTCATATCACTCCATTTTGATGATTAGTTTAATTATGCAGCAATTTGGAAATATCCATGGATGCACCCAATGCACCCATATCATCTTCCTTACGCTGATTGATCGTGGCATAGATCTCGTCCAATGCCAGTTTTAGATAATCCGTTAGTATTTCTTTGTTTTCCACGGTGAGCAGATCATCATCAATCTCGATGGATTGTACCTTTCCTGCTCCACTGATGGAAATTTTGACTGCACCGCTTCCGGCGGATGCATCAAAAATGGTATTGTTCAACGCTTCCTGTTGTTTTTCCATGTTGCGCTGGATCTTGCTGGCTTCGGCCATAAACTTTTGAAAATTCATGTGTGTGATTACTCCTTAATGATCAAATTATCGTGAAATATGGATTTGATTTTATTTTCCAATGCGCTGGCTTCATCATTGGCAGTTGTGTTTTCGCTAAACGATCGAAATTCGACCTTTAATGGCTGGGGCAAATTGTGTGAACGGAACAGTGTTGCGAATTGCTGACGTAAAAGTTTGCCATGTTCTTCATTGAGCGCATAGATCCGTTTGGATTCCCGGAACGCATTTCTATAAAACTTTTCGAGCTCGATTTCCGTTTTGTCTTCGTTGATGGCATCAATGACATCTGGATATGGGCAGGTGACCAGAACAAAATCATTTCCTGCCGCATACACAGAGCATTGTTCCAACAAGGATATCAATCGTGCAGAATTCAGATCACTTCTGAATTGGGATAAAGACGCGAATCGATTGGTTTCTTCATGCTTGATTTGCCGGTCACTTCCAGCCAATAATGCGATGTATTGATCATCAGCGAGATGGTTTACATTGGTTGAACCATGGTTTTCTTCAAGCGGTTGAAGGGAAATCGAATCAATATTCGGTTGAGGACTTTGTGATTCTTCACTATCCGTTGTATTTTCGTTTATCGATGATTCTACATAAGTGGATGGAATCGCTTCGCTCGATTTTTGCTGTGGTTCAACCATGGCATCAAAAATCGGTTTAACAGTATCTTGATTAACGGCATCAGTAATAGTATTTGAAGGTTCTGCTACCGGCTGATGAATCATATCACCCGAAGCTTGTACATTAGTGTTAGATGGTTCAAACATCTGTTTATCAAAACATTCCATGGTTTTCAAGGCACTGACCTGAAAGTAGGAAACAAGATTGGATACATACTTGAGTTCATTGCTGGTCTTCAGCCATATATCGATGGCTTCTAGGAAACTGTGCGCGGTACGATGATGGGTCAATTGATCCATCTGTGTTTTAGAACACATCTGCAATAAAGTCGTATCGCCAGTATAAAGATAACAGACGGCTTCTTTGAATAGATTCATCAAATCATTGATCAATCGGCGTAGATCAACGCCGTTTTGATCCATGGTATCAACCATATCAAATGTGGTTTTGACATCTTTGTGCATCATGGCTTCAACCAGTTTTAATTTGGTTTCAACACTGGTAATACCATACACACTGTTAACGATATCACTGGACAGATGATCGCCACTGTAAGCGATGCATTGATCCAGTATGGATAATGCATCCCGCATACCGCCATCCGCCAGTGAAATAATGGCATCCACAGCCGATGGGTCATAAGTGATGGATTCTTTATCCATCACATAACGCAGTCGCTTAGCCATATCCGTATGATCAACTTTTTTAAAGTCATAACGCTGGCATCTGGAAATAATTGTCGGAAGGACTTTATGTGGCTCGGTGGTGGCCAGGATAAAGACCACATAAGCCGGTGGTTCTTCCAAAGTTTTCAACAAAGCATTGAATGCACCACTGGACAGCATATGCACTTCATCAATGATGTACACTTTGAATCGACTCTGCATCGGTGGGAATTTGACCTGGTCGATAATCGAACGGATCTGGTCAACACCATTATTGCTGGCTGCATCGATCTCGATCACATCCGGATTGGATTCTTCATTGACACTGATGCAGTTGGCACAGTGGTTGCATGGTCGATTAACTTTATTGTCGTCTGTACAATTGATGGCTTTGGCCATCAATTTGGCAATCGATGTTTTTCCGGTTCCCCGTGGTCCGCAGAAAAGGTAGGCATGTGCGATCTTTTCATGCTCAATTGCATGCCGCAGTGTCTGCACGATGACATCTTGTCCAACGACATCATCAAACGTCTGTGGTCGATAAGTTCGATATAGTGCCTTGTAACTCATGCCGTTTTTCCTTTCCGTTTGGATTTAAAATAGGATTTCAACAGGGATGCACATTCATTCTGTCGTACTCCGGATACGATGGTAGGATAATGGTTGAAACCATGAATATCCGTTATGGATAGAACAGTATTGGCACAACCACCTTTGGGATCAGATGCACCATAAACGACTTTTTCGATTCGAGCTTGAATGATTGCACCCATGCACATCATGCACGGTTCTAATGTGACATATAACGTACAACCTTCCAATCGCCAGCTTTTTAAACGACGAGACGCTTGAGCGATTGCGCGGATTTCTGCATGATCAATTGCCTGTTGAGAATGCTCTTTTTTATTATACGCTCTGGCGATGATTTGACCATGGCAAACGATGACACAACCAACCGGAACTTCATCAATTGAAGCGGCGTGTTGTGCCAGGTGTATCGCCTTATCCATGTAATACAAATCATCGTGAATCATGATTGATATAAAAAATGGTACACACAAGACTTAATTGCCGTAGTGCTGCTACCTTCCGGTCCTGACACGATTAGGATAAGCTTGTTGTACCACTGAAATTATATCAAATTTTACAGATTCGTCCACCAAAAGCAAAAAGGAAGCAATGTGCTTCCTTTTTGGGATGTTTCACGTGAAACATTTTTATTTAGTAGATGGAACCAACACCTTCTTGCCACCCATATACGGTTGCAATACTTCCGGGATCAGAATAGAACCATCAACCTGGTAGTTGTTTTCCAAAAATGCAATCAGCATTCGTGGCGGCGCCACCACCGTGTTATTAAGCGTGTGGGCAAAATATTTGCGCTTGTCATCTCCTTGAATGCGAATTTGCAGACGTCTAGCTTGTGCGTCGCCTAAGTTCGAACAAGATCCGACTTCGAAATATTTCTTTTGACGAGGAGACCATGCTTCGACGTCACAAGATTTTACCTTCAAATCTGCCAAGTCTCCACTGCAGCATTCAATGGTTCGAACCGGAATATCCAATGTTCTAAAGAAATCCACTGTATTTTTCCACAACCGGTCATACCACATCATGGAATCTTCCGGCTTACAGACCACGATCATTTCTTGTTTTTCAAACTGATGGATTCGATAGACTCCCCGTTCTTCGATTCCGTGAGCACCGACTTCTTTACGGAAACATGGTGAATAGGAAGTTAATGTATACGGTAATACCTTTTCATCGATGATCGTATCGATAAAACGACCGATCATTGAATGTTCACTGGTACCAATCAAATACAGATCTTCCCCTTCGATCTTGTACATCATATTGGTCATCTCATCGAAAGACATCACACCATTGACGACATCTCCATGAATCATAAACGGCGGAATCACATACGTAAATCCACGGTCGATCATGAAATCCCGGGCGTAAGTCAGAATCGCGGAATGGAGTCTAGCCACGTCCCCCATTAAATAATAGAAGCCGTTACCGCTGGTCTTTCGCGCACTGTCCAGATCAATTCCGTTCAGGCTTTCCATAATGTCGACATGATAGGGAATTTCGTAGTCCGGGACAATCGGTTCCCCAAAACGTTCACGTTCGACATTTTCACTGTCATTTTTTCCGATTGGTACAGAAGGATCGATTATGTTTGGAATAACCATCATGCGTTTTTTGATTTCGCTTTGATATTCCGCTTCAAGTTTCTCCAGTTCCTCCAAACGTGCAGCACCAGCTTTGACTTCAGCTTTTACTGCTTCCGCTTCTTCTTTTTTGCCTTGCCCCATCAAAGCCCCAATCTGCTTGGATAGACTGTTCCGTTTCGCACGGATTTCATCCCCTTCTTTTTTGCTGGATCTGAATTTTTGATCCAATTCCAGCACTTCATCAACCAAAGGTAGTTTCTGATCCTCAAATTTTTTGCGGATGTTTTCTTTAACTAGCTCTGGATTGTCACGCAACAGTTGAATATCGATCATGTTTCCTCCTTTAAAATAAAAAAGAACCGCCAATTTGGGACGATTCCTCGTGTTGCCACCCAATTTATGAATGTTTCACGTGAAACATTCATCACTCGTTTTGCGGATAACGGCCGCTGCCGAAATCTTTCGATTTGCTTTCCAAGGTGGATTCATTCACGGTATCGGCGTATTTTCACCAGCCATACGCTCTCTTCATCGCATCCTGTGAATTACTAACCTTTTCATCAAGCAAGAAAAGTCTATCATCAAAACATTGGGTCTGCACAAATTTCTTTACGAAATAGACACATTTAACACGCAAATTTGTAGATTAATCTTAAAATAATGCTATGAAATTGAAAGTCGTGCTCCCTTTCTTGTTATTGCTGAGCGGATGCAATTCCCAGAGCAAACCGGAAAACACCAATTACTCCGAGGTATTTGCGGATACTCACTCCAAAACAGCACTCGAAGTCATCAATCAAGCGATTACTGATTTGAATGATGGAAACGTCCAGACTGCAATGGACGCGCTTCACCAACGTGGCATCAACATTCCGATCGATGTGAGCGATATTCCATTATTGAGTGATATCGATCAATGCACACCATTGACCAACGATCATAGCAACGCAGCTTATATCGGAACATGTCCGATCAATGAACATTATCAGATGCAAGTGTCGATTTATGATTTAAATGCCGATTTCTGGAGCAGTGGTTCGATCACGTTTGAACGGATCGATATCCCAGATAATTTAGACGCGTATGGTTCGACCAAACAAATCCTGGATGACCTATTATCCAAACGGCTGGATGCCCAAAACGCATTGTTTGGTTTTACCACCGATTGCCTGAGTGAACCCAATGAAAACGGATATTGTCTAGTCGCTGAAGGTGAACAAAACGGCCAGACCTATATTGACCAATTAAAATCTCATGCCTCTACCGTCTTCAGTCAGGCATATCTGAACGAATATGACACGATGCTTTTTAGCGGCAATGCACCCATTTGGCAACTTGAATCAGACGGTCTGTATCTGTCAACAATTCATGATATACTGAACCAGTCCTATAATTATGAAACATCGACCATTATGGCGACACGCGAAGAAGGATCATCCCTTTATATCAACTTATGTGTCAGCTATATGGATACAATCGATCCTACTGTACATCAGATCGTATTGCAGGACGACGGTGAAGGATACCGTCTATATACAATGGAATAGGAGATCAAAATGACTCAACAAATCAAGCTCAGCAAATGCGTGGATATCAATCCCGAAAACCGAGCCCTGTTTTGCATTCAAAAGAAGTGTGTCAACTGTGGCATGTGCCTGAATCGCTGCAAGCAATCCAGTGCTGTGTGCGGTTTCTACGATAATAATGAGACCAAATTCAAGCATCAGATCTGTATTGGTTGTGGCCAATGTATTATGGTCTGTCCAACCGGTGCCATTGTTGAGAAACGGCACTGGGTCAAAACCATCAAAGAAACGATCGATCCAAACAAAAAGGTGGTCTTCATCACCGCACCCGCTACGCGAGTCTCCTTTGGAGATGCGTTTGGTCTGTTACCCGGAGAAAATGTCGAATCCAAGCTGGTCGGTGCCTGTCGGATCATGGGCGGCGATTTCGTATTTGATACCGCCACCGGTGCTGACTTTACCGTCATGGAAGAAGCCAGTGAGTTGATCGAACGATTGATGCACAATGGTCCGTTACCCATGTTTACGAGCTGCTGTCCGGCATGGGTCCGTTTTGCTGAAACTTTCTATCCGCATTATATCGATCATCTCAGTACATGCAAATCACCGATCGCCATGCTGGCTACATTGATCAAAACGTATTTTGCTCAACGTGAAGGCATCGATCCAAAAAATATTGTTGTGGTATCTGTCACTCCATGTACAGCAAAGAAATGTGAACAAGACCGTGAGGAAACCTGGGCAGCCGGTGAGGGTATCAAAGATGTGGATTATACCATCACTGTTCGTGAACTGGCGGAATGGGTCCAGGCATCCAATGTGACCTGGGAACAGATCCCCGATAGTGATTATGATTCGATTTTACCAAAGGGCACAGGCGCAGGTCTGATCTTCGGCAATACCGGTGGTGTCACTGAAGCTACCTTGCGTACTGCTTATTATTTGTTAAATGGGGTGGATGCACCAACAGATTTCTTCAAACTCGAACCGCTGCGTGGTCTGACCGAAGTCAAACAAGCAGAAATCGATCTGAAAGTGAAAACCATCAATGTTGCGGTGGTACAGGGAACTGCCATTGCACGTAATTTTCTAGAACATTTGAAAAACAATCCGGATCAACATATCGATTTTATTGAAGTCATGGCCTGTCCGGGTGGCTGCATCGCCGGTGGCGGTCAACCAAAATTCCCGGCACCGCGTATGCAAGCCGTCAAACAGGCGCGGATCAATAATCTCTACAAAGCCGATGATGCCAGTGAACGGCGTGCATCGTATAAATCACCAGTGGTTGCAGATGTCTACAAGACTTTCCTGGATAAACCACTTGGGGAAAAATCCCATCATTATCTGCATACACCACATTTCATCGACCGCAGTGAAGAATTGGGTGCTCTGAATGTTGATGAACTCAACCAAAAAGCATTGCAAATGGTCCAATAGATCCAGGCAGCCATATGGCTGCCTTTTCAATTACTCATAAGTAAGACTTATCTAATTATTGAGGGTAATAAAAAGACGTATGCTGAATCCAACATACGCCTTTAGATTGATCTTATTCTTCGTTTGCTTCAGCGGATGGTTCCATCACAGTATCCGTGGTCGTATCATCTTCATGATCAACCTCATCCATTTGATCTTCCAATTTCGGAACGATGGATACCGCCTGTACCCGGGTACCTTCTTTCAAACTCATCAACTTGATTCCTTGAGTCGCTCGACCTTTGACACCGACAGTTTCCAAAGAGATCCGGATCATGATGCCATCATTGCTCATCATCAATGCATCCTCATCCCCATTGACAGCCCGACAGACGACCAAAGCACCCGTCTTATCTGTGGTATTGATCGTTTTGACCCCTTTGCCACCACGATGAGACAACCGATACTCATTCAAATCAGATAATTTACCCAATCCGTTTTCAGAAACCGTTAGGATATATTGACCCAATATATTGCTGGTCAAACCAATACAGATACTGCCATCGGTATTCATACCCCGCACACCCATGGATGTACGGCCACTGGCACGGATTCCCGTTTCACTGAAACGAACCGCTTTGCCATTGGATGCCGATAAAATGATTTCATCATTGCCACTGGTTGGGATCACCTTCAGCAACTCATCACCTTCCCTTAGCGTAATTGCGATTTTTCCACTGGCACGGATATTGTCGAATTCACAGATTTCCGTTTTTTTGACCAAGCCATTCGTGGTTGCAAAGAATAAATAATGGAAACGATCCTGGTTAGGATCAATGGCCAGCATCGTTGCTACTTTTTCACCCTTGTCCAGTGATAAGAAGTTAACGATCGGTACCCCTTTGCTGATGCGTGAACCCAATGGCACGTTATAACCCTTCATGCGGTAAACCCGTCCAAAATTGGTAAAGACCAGCAAATAATCATGTGTGCTCATGGAAATGAACTGATCGATCAGATCATCCTCGTTCATCCCCATTCCTTTGATGCCTTTGCCCCCACGGTTTTGTACCCGATAGGTATCGATTGGCAAGCGTTTGAAATAGCCATTATGCGTCAATGTGACCACGATCGATTCACGTGGGATCAGATCTTCATCTTCCAAGGATGCATCGCCTTCGATGATTTCGGTACGTCGCTCATCCCCGTATTTGGTTTTGATTTCATCCCATTCTTTCATGACGATGGCTTCGACACGATGGACATTGGCCAGAATATCTTTGTAATCGGCGATCTTGGATAGCAATTCCTGATATTCGGCTTCGATCTTATCCCGTTCCAATCCACTCAACCGTCTTAACTGCATGCTTAATATGGCTTTGCTTTGGATTTGGGATAGTCCGAATTTGACCATCAATTCATTGACCAGCTGTTCTTCACTGCCCTTGCTTTGACGGATGGTTCGAACCACTTCATCAATGGCATCGATGGCAATGCGGAATCCTTCAAGGATATGCGCACGGTCTTGCGCTTTTTTCAGATCATAGCGGGTCCTGCGGGTAATGACTTCTTTTTGATGATCGTTATAAACCTGTAACAGTTCCTTGACACCGCACAATTTTGGGGTGTTATTGATCAACACGATATTGTTGACGGCAAATGTCGACTGCAATGGCGTCAAGCGGTATAACTGATTTAAGATCACATCCGGTTGAGCATCTTTTTTCAATTCCAAATCAATATGAATACCGTTCATATTGCTGGTATCGGTCAATGCAACGATACCTTCGATCACCTTTTCGCGTACCATTTCCGCGATTTTTTCAACCAAAACGCTTTTGTTCACCGCATATGGGATCTCGGTCACGATCAAATGGGCTTTGCCATTGGATTGCAATTGGGTTTCCACTTTACTGCGAATAACAACACTGCCTTTTCCGGTTTCAAAATAGTTACGGATCCCGCTTCGACCGACAATGATGCCTCCGGTCGGAAAATCCGGACCTTTGAGCACACCCATCAGTGTTTTGGTATCACAATCGGGCTGTTTCATCACCAATTCACAGGCATTGATCAATTCCGTCAGATTATGGGGTGGGATATTCGTCGCCATCCCCACGGCGATACCTTGGTTACCGTTTGCAAGTAAATTTGGGAATCGGCTTGGTAAAACCACAGGTTCCTTTTCATCGCCTTGGTAATTATCGATCCAATCCACCGTATCTTTATTGATATCCCGCACCAGTTCCAATGAGATTTTGGACATTCGCGCTTCGGTATATCGCATGGCCGCTGCGCCATCCCCGTCGATCGAACCAAAATTTCCATGGCCATCCACCAACGGATAACGATAAGAGAAATCTTGTGCCATTCGCACCAATGCTTCATAAATGGAAGAATCACCATGGGGATGGAATCGTCCCATGACATCACCAACGATACGTGCACTTTTACGATGCGGTTTATCTGGGGTGGTTCCCAAGTCATTCATGCCATAGACGATACGACGATGGACCGGTTTCATACCATCTCGTGCATCCGGCAATGCTCTGGCTACGATGACGCTCATCGAATATTCCAGAAACGATTTCTTCATTTCACTGGAGAATTCGGTCAACGTGATCCGACCGTGATTGAATTCCTTATCTTCGTATTCGTCGACCTCTTCATCGACGGTATCGATTGGCTTGTTTTCCTGTTCGCTCACGTCATTCCTCCTTAGAAATCAAGATTCTGCACGTAATGTGCATTTTGAACGATAAAGTTTTTACGAGGTTCGACTTCATCCCCCATCAGCATACTCAATACCTGATCGGCTTCGATGGCATCATCGATACTGACCCGTTTGAGGGTACGCGTTTTGGGATCCATCGTGGTCTCCCATAATTGATCAGGATCCATTTCACCTAAACCTTTGTAGCGCTGGATGTCATATTTGGCCTCACCGAATTCCTGCTTGAGCAGATCGAGCTGTTCATCGCTGTAGGCATAATCGGTCCGTTTGGCATTCCAGATTTTATAAAGCGGCGGCAAAGCACAATAGACATAACCTTGTTCGATCACCGGTTTGAAATAACGATAAAGGAATGTCAGCAAAAGAGTTCGGATATGAGAACCATCCACATCCGCATCGGTCATGATGATGATCTTGTGATAGCGTAATTTATTCATATCCATCTCATCGCCGATCCCACATCCAAACGCAGTGATCATCGATGCGATCTCTTTGTTGTCATAAATGCGATGCAGATTGGCTTTTTCCACATTGAGTATTTTTCCACGTAATGGCAAGATCGCCTGGAAATTGGAATCTCTTCCTAATTTGGCGCTCCCTCCGGCAGAATCCCCCTCAACGATATAGATTTCGCTGATGGAGGCATCTTTGCTGTGGCAATCTGCCAATTTTCCAGGTAAAGAGGAAATTTCCAATACATTTTTACGACGGGTCAACTCCCTGGCTTTTTTTGCGGCCAGTCTGGCCTTGTAAGCCAGTGTGGCTTTATCCAGGATCGCTTTGCCTTCGTCGGGGTGTTCAGCCAAAAAGCGGGCAAATTCTCGTCCAAACATGGTTGAAACCATTTTCCGCACTTCGCTATTACCCAGTTTGGTCTTGGTCTGACCTTCGTATTGGGGATTTGGGTGTTTGACGGAGATGATGGCGGTCAATCCTTCACGTACATCTTCCCCTTGCAAAGTATCCTCATCTTTTTTGATCACACCTTTTTCTTTGGCATAGGCATTGATGACGCGATTTAATGCCATGCGGAAGCCATCTTCATGATAACCACCTTCCACAGTATGGATATTATTGCAGAAGGAATAGATGGATGTGTTGTACGTATCATTGTACTGCAATGCCACTTCGATCAATACTTTATAGCCGGTCTCATCACCAACCTCGACCCCTTCGCAACAGAAGATTTCAGAAGTGATCGGTGTT
This sequence comes from uncultured Erysipelotrichaceae bacterium, assembly GCA_944327105.1. GTDB lineage: Bacteria > Bacillota_I > Bacilli_A > Erysipelotrichales > Erysipelotrichaceae > CALVGN01. The sequence continues at coordinate 33,491 of CALVGN010000008.1, forward strand.
TTGTTGGCATTGAGAAATTGAACATATTCCTTGATACCGCCTTGGTAAAAATACGTTTCATCATCGCTGGTTTCACCACGATTATCATGGAATAAGATCTTGATACCTTTGTTCAAAAACGCAAGTTGTTTGAGTCGATCTTTAAGGATATCGGCGTCATAACTGGTCGTTTCGGTAAAAATGGTCGAATCTGCTTTAAAGCGTACGGTCGAACCATGATCAGATGGATCACAATCCCCAATGACATGAAGGGGTTGGGCCACTTTTCCACCATTTTCAAATCGACATTGGTATAATTTCCCATCTTTTTTAACGGTGACTTCCAACCAAGTGGACAATGCATTGACTACTGATGCCCCGACACCATGCAAACCACCGCTGACTTTATACGCACCACCGCCGAATTTACCACCAGCATGCAGTACAGTAAAAATGGTTTCAACAGTAGAGATACCGGTTTTATGATGGATCTCTACCGGCATACCTCGACCATTATCTTCCACACGGATGATATTATCGGGTTCGATGGTCACATCAATGGTATCGGCATAACCGGCCAAGGCTTCATCGATACCATTATCGACGATTTCCCAGACCAGATGGTGTAAACCACGGGCAGAAGTGGAACCGATATACATTCCAGGACGTTTCCGGACAGCTTCCAAACCTTCTAATACCTGGATATCATTTTCGGTATAGGAAGCTTTGGCTTTTTCCAATGATGTTTCTAATTCATCCATAGCGTTACTCCTTTAAAAATCAATGATCCGACCATGATCGATCGGGAATACTTTACCTAATTGATCAAACCAATCCGACTTATGTGTCGTGGTGATCATCGTTTGTGTGGTAGTGGAAATCATTTCTACAAAATGCTGTTGGTTCAAACCATCCAGCTCACTCAATACATCATCCAATAAAAGGATCGGATCTTGATGACATACTTCTTTGATCCATTGGCAGATGCATAATTTGTATGACAAGATCAATGCGCGTTTCTGTCCTTGAGAGGCGATGGTTCGCGCATCTTTTCCATCCAGGAAGAAACGGATATCATCTTTTTGTGGTCCAACCATCGTTATGCGATAACGCATCTCATCTTTTTTAGATTGCTCCAGTTTTTCCTGTAAGTGGATCAAGATACTGGCATTGGGATCAATGCCACACTGATAGTGGATTTCCGCTTTGACCGATGTATTCATGATATTGGAATACATCAGTGGAAAACATTGGTTCAACCATTGAATGAACTGGTATCGTTTGTAAATCAATGCACTGGCTGCCTGCAGCCATTGTTTACTGATCACTTCCAGATAATCTGGATCCATCGGTTCACTTTTCAAAACCAGATTACGTTGTTTTAACAGTGCATTGGTTTTCATCAACGTTGTCAGATAACTGGCATCCCCTTTGACCATTTCTTCATCGATCAGTTTTCTTCGCATCGAAGGTGATCCATCCACGATGGTGACATCACTGGGCAGAAACAATACTGTTAATATCTTACCGATATAATCACTGGCTTTTTTAATGATCGTACCATCATGAATGATGGTTTTACCAAGGGGATAAATCACGATCTTGGACTGATGGGATTTCAATTCTCTGGAATAATTCAACTCCACCATTGCCTGATCATTACCATGAGCAATCATGGCTTTGATATCATTGACTCTTGGTGAACGTGTGGTGGCACCAAAATATATCGCCTCAAGCAGATTGGTTTTACCCTGACCATTGGCACCCACCATAAAATTCAATCCATGATGTGGTTTGAATGTGACCGATTCCAGATTACGGAAATGACGTAACCCAACGGATTCGATGATCATGCTTCAATAGTATCGATCGTTCCATCTACATTGATCAGATCACCGGGATACAATTTTCTTCCCCGCCGTGTTTCTTTGATCTCATTGACCAAAACATCATGATCTTGCAGAAAGATTTTGCTTTGTGCACCGGTATCGATAAAGCCGTTGAACTTGAGATATGACTGTAGCGTAATATAGCTGTCCCTGATCTTCATAGATGACTGATCTCCTTTCACGATACCCGTAAATTTTACCATATTTAAAGCGTTTTCTCTACCATGGTCTCCTGTACGTGACATCATTTTTTATGGTTAAAACCATATAAAAATCCAAAATGATGCATCACGTATCATTTTGGATTGTTATACCTAAAGTGGAATGCTTAATTGGTTCTACCAGTGAAATATAATCATTCAATAAGAAACCTTGATTGACCATAAAAATGGTACTGATCCCAATCGGTATCTTAGAAATATTTAAATTACATAATTCGGTTAGCAAATTCGGTCTTCAAACTTGTTCTACTACCCCTCGTACCACGATTATGGTCAATCAAGGATTATTGTAACAAAACGATACATCTAAAAATTTCTTGATTCGAATCGAACCACATATGTGATGGTTAGGCCATTAAGATTATCAGTCAAACATGTTATTTTTATTTTCTGAGAAATCGATCATCGATATGCGCATTGGAAATATCATCGATCAATCTTCTTGAAGTCACATGCAAATCATATTTTTCCCGTAACATGGCAACGTGTTGCATCAAATCGGATGCATGATACGCATCCAATGCATCCTGATCTTTCCACTCATCGATCAATATCACAATATTCTGATGATCATACGGAAAATAATATGCATACTGGATACAACCATCCAACTTACGAATCGCTTCCACAATACCGCTTTCCATCATTTCTTTCGCAAAGTTAACAGCATTGTTCCCTTCACCGTGATACGTCAACATCATCATAAATGACATCATTTCATCCTCCTTCTGCATAAAAAATGGATATCCTAGAACACCAAGGATATCCATTATGGTTAAACCATTTCTAATTATAGGTCCGTACGGGTAACAGTAATTCGATGGTATGATCGAATTCAATATTTTCGATCAAGAACGCTTTCATTTCACCACTCATCAAAAATACCACCGTATCACAATTCAATGCTCTGATCGCATCCCGTGCATAATCGCCACTGAATGCGATATCGATCGGATCCCCTTCATAACGGATATAGTCCACTGTTTCATTAGAAGAACCCACTTCCTGATTCCTGGATGCAATGGTAATACCATCCGCGTTGACACTCATTTTGACAATGGCCATACCATCATTACGAATGAATGCACACCGATCCAATGCTGCCATCAGATCATCCACCTTCACCGTTAATTTTTGAGTATGACTGGATGGAATCAACCGATCTGTTTCCGGGAATGAACCATCGATCAATCTGGATTGAACCAATGTATCCGTGATAGCAAACTGCACATAACGATCGGAAATATAGAATCGGATCTTCCCTGGATTTTCAATGATCTTGTCCACATCATCCAATACCCGTGCAGGGATGGTCACATTAAACATTTCATTGGAATCCACCGGGATCTGTTTTTGAGAAAGTCGATACGAATCGGTTCCCACAGCTGTCAACATCCCATTGAGGTTTCTGAAATTGACACCGGTCAATACCGGACGTTGCTCTTTTTTAGAAACCGCAAAGGTGGTTTGATGGATCAGACTCATTAAATCGGCCGCATCGATATCCAAATAAGTTAATGGATGTTTGATATCAATATCCGGATAATCACGTGCCGGGATACCATTGATTTTATATTCAACGGCATTACCGCTAATTTTTGTGAATGTGGTATCGGCGACATCGAACTTTACAGTATCTCCATCCAGTCGACGGATCATTTCTAACAAGTATTTGCTTTCCAATACGATCGCACCGGTTTCATTCATCACGATCTGATAATCTGGTTCTTGGATATCAATGGTTTTGACAATCGTCATATTGGAATCGGATGCCGTTAATATCAGTTGATCATTGGTCAATTCGATCTTGATCCCACTTAAAGCCGGTACCGGTGAATTCGCTGATATGGCATGAGAGACATGATTGAGTGCTTTGAGAAAGTAACGTTTGGAAATAGAAAATTGCATGAGCGGGGTGGCTCCTTTCTTGTATTATTATACGAATTTATTATTACTATACTGTGGAAAGTGTGGAAAAGTGGTCAAACCATCGCATTTATCGGTGTTATTGATGTCGATAAAATCGTGGATAAATTGTGGAATCACGCCGTTTTGGGTTTGAGTTGCTTTTCCAGTTCATTGATGGCCATGGCATAAGCAGGATCCGTTTTGATCAATTTTTCCACTTTTGCGATGGAACTGATCACGGTGGAGTGGTCTTTACCACCGAATTCCGCTCCAATGCTGAGATAAGGCAGATCCATGAGTTTGCGGATCAGATACATGGAAATCTGTCGTGCTTTGGTGATTTCTTTGGTTCGGGTCTTGCTGGTGACCTGCTGTCGGGTCAAATTGTAATAATCTGCGACCGTAGTAATGATCTTTTTGGGATTGATCCCAGAAGCATCCATGATCAACGGCTGACCTTTGAAACACGACATGGTGAAATGAATATCGACCGGGGTATCAGGATTAGCCTGAATGATGCAGAATTGCAGCCGTTTCAAGGATCCTTCCAATGCACGTACATCTGAATTGAAGTTAGTTGCAAGGAATGCAATGGACTCATTATCGATATCTGTGGAGAATTCACTGCTACTTTGGTTCAGCTTCTTTTTTAAAATAGCGACACTGGTTTCAAATTCCGGGGAATCGATGCCAACTGTCAATCCTTGGCGAAACCGGGAAATCAATCGGTCTTCGATTCCTTTGATTTCATTGGGCAAGCGATCCGAAACGACAATGATCTGCTTGTGGTTATTGATCAATTCGTTATAACAGTTAAAGAAAATCTCATGGCTTTTTTCTTTATTGGCCAGAAACTGGATATCATCCATCAGCAATACATCATAAGTGCGCAGTTGTTCTTTAAAGGCATCGATGGTTCCTTTGCGAATGGATTCGGATACCGCTTCGACAAAATCCATAGTCGGAAGATAACAGACCCGTTTGGTCGGATCATTGGATAAGACGTAATTACCAACTGAACAAAGCAAATGCGTTTTTCCAAGACCGGAATTGCCATAAATAAAGAGTGGATTATAGAACCGACCGGGATTGTACGCACAAGCCAATGCAGCAGCATGACATTCCCGATTGCAGTCACCAACGACAAAATTTTCAAATGTATATTCGCTGGGTAAGGGCAAGCCAAGTTGGAAGGTCTCGTTTTGGGGTAAAGCGTGGGATTTCGAACTCAAAGCAGTGGGATGACGCATGGAGCGATAGTGCTCATAGTCACCTGGCGAATAGATGGAAAGTTGGGTTGTCGTATTGGATAATTGTTGGATCGTGGATTCGATGATAGCTTTATGTTCTTCGATGATACTTTGACAAATCGCATTGGTCGCAATAATGATCGTATGGTCTTTATCCATATCAGCAATGACAAGGGATGGCACAAAAAAAGTATCGATGATCATTGAATCGATGTTGGTGTTGTTTTTGATTGTTTCAAATAATGTCGTTTGAAATGGTTGGAATTGCGGAAAATCGCTTTGCGTATATATATTAGACATAGACTTAAACCCAAGTGATGCGTATAGAATAGCACGAATCTGATATGTAAACTCATTGTAAATGTGGAAAAATTATTTTTCCACATTTCATATCATATCGTTTATTTAATGTTTATCGGAGTATCTGCAGTTTTCCACATTTTTCCACATCTTTATGATGTGGATTATTTGTGGAAAAATCATCCACATGAGTGATGGATGTGGATAATGTGGAGAAAACAGGGAATTTTTTGAATTATCCACGAATTTTAAACAGTCAAAAAGTGTGATTTTATCGGTTTTCCACAAACTTTTCCACATTTTCCACAGTTGTTGAAAAGTGGTAATTGTGGATTGTGGAAAACCAATCTGTTTTACCACATTGTTCCTTTTATAGGGATTTGAACATGATTAAATCACGAATGAACATGGTTTGAATCATGGTGAATCATCATTAATCAATAAGGAACCCTTAAAGATGATGGTTTTCCATCAAAAAAAGGATGTGGTGTTACCACATCCTTGGACATTGAATATATTGAATACTATTCACTGATGGTCGTTTCATCCAATTCAACGATTTCAACGGTGACATCATTATCATCGTTACTGTCGCTTAAATCGATATGATCGCCAAGATCCACTTCTTCATCCGGGATATAGCGTAAAACGATATGCCGGTTGGTACCTTCACCTTCACTGGCTGTGGATAAATTATGCCAATTCGCCAATGCCTGGTGGATCACTTTGCGTTCGTCATTGGGCATCGGTTGAAGTTCGGCATCCACATGGCTGCGTTGGACTTCTTTTGCAGTATTCTTGGCAGCCCGTACGATTCGAGAGTAGCGGTGATGCTTGTAGTTGTTGATATCCACGAAAACCGGATATCTGTGCTTGAATTCACCTTGAACGGCGGCATTGGCCACGGTGTTGATGGCTTTTAATGTATTGCCACCTTTGCCGATATATACGGCATTATTGGTAGAGGTGATATTGACATTCCAACCATCTCCTTCACGATTGAGGCTGATTTCCATTTCGATGCCGTCAGGATCGATCTCGGAGAAGAAACCACCCAGATAATCAAAGAGGAATTCTTTGATATCATCCATGCAATACGCTTCGATGATGCATTCTTTGCCTTCATCGGGGTTGGATGGTTGAACCACCTTATACTTCAATTCTTCCAATGCACAGCCTTTGGCTTCACAAGCTAATTGTAATGCATTGTTTAAATCCTTACCGCTGTATTGTTCCATAGATTTATACCTTCTTGTCGACTATATATTGAATGAATACTGTTTTGAATATGGTAACTAAAGCAGAAATGGTCCAGTAGATGATCATACCACTTGGCCAGATCACCGATAAGATCAAGATCGGGATCATCATCAAGTACATGGAATTGCCCATCGGGTTTTTCTGTTCCTGATAACGGCGATGTTCGGCTTCCGCTTTTTTCTTGGCCCGTTGTTTAGCTAAGAATTGTGGAATGAACATCGAGCCGACTTGTGCGGCCATCATGATGACAAATAAGATCACATACTGCCATTGTCCGTTGGTGAAACCATCCCATGGTGTTTGTTCCAGATGCAAACCAAGGAATTCTCCACTGGTCACGATCGGAGAACGCTGCATTGCCTGGAAGATGGCAAAGATCAATGGGAATTGTAAGAACATCCCAATCATGGCAGAAAATGGATTGATCTTATACTTACTGTATAGACTTTGCATTTCCTGAGCCATGCGCATCTTGGATGCATCATCGGTCTTGTTGGCATATTTATCTTGGATCCGCTGCAATTCTGGTTGAATCAATTGCATCCGTTGCATGCTGATCTGGGATTTGATGGTCAATGCCACGATCACGATGTTGGCAATGATGGTTGCAGCTGCAATACCGCCGGCCGGACCAATATAGTCGGCACTGTAGTTGATGATCTGACAAATCGGCCATACAAAGATCGCAAACCATCCCGTATCGGATAATGTTTCCATAAACGGTGTATCTTTGGCGATCATGATGATATTGCCAGCTTCATCCTGCGGAGCGGTACAGCCGGTCAGTGTGAACACACCAACGATGGCAACCATGAAAAGCAACATTTTTTTCTTGTTAAATTTCATGAATACTCCTTAATTACTAAATGAAAAGCTATTCCATTATAGCTTTATTCAATAGCTTTTCAAAAAACTTTTTATTGGTGGCAAAATCATTGGAAAGATAGAGTTTCCGAACGATCAAAACACCATCATACGGAAAAGTGTCAAAATCGATAAGATCCTGGATCATCATGCGTAATTGCCGTTTGATGTGATTGCGGGTGACAGCAATGCCGATTTTTTTGGACACAGATAAACCAAATCGCGCATATGGTTCTTTTTTTGGATGGATATATAGAATAAAGGATGGACTAACCAAAGCATGATCTTTTTTGCGGATCATGCGAAATTCCTCATTTTTGAGAATGCGATATTTCTTTTTCATTGTTCATTATTATAAAGAAAAAGCCACGAACATGTCGTGGCTTTATTTTATGCAGATAAAACTTTTCTTCCCTTAGCTCTGCGACGGGACAATACTTTGCGTCCGCCGACGGTGGCCATGCGGGCACGGAAACCGTGAGTCGCTTTTGCTCTGCGCTTGCTGGGCTGATATGTACGCTTCATTGATAAAACCTCCTTTTTACAAAATCGCTATTAGTTTAATGAAAGCATGTCGAAAAGTAAAGAGAAAATCGATTGACAAAAGGGATTGATCGATGGTCAGACCATAAAAATAATGTGAAAATTCGTTGACATTACTACTGTACTAGTTGTATAGTACAGTCATAAGGAGGAAGTGGATGTTCGAATTCAATAAAAATGAACCACTGTGGCAGCAGATCATCTTAGATATCCAGACCAAGATCGCATCCGGTTATTATACGACGGGAACACAAATCGAATCGGTGCGGGAACTGGCATCCATTTATGGTGTCAATCCCAATACGATCGTTAAATCTTTATCGGTATTGGAAGATAAGGGCATATTAAAAACCGAGAGAGGAATCGGGAAGTTTGTGGATATGGATGAAGCAGCCATCGAAGAAATGAAAATCGAACTGGCAAGTCGTTTGATCCAAAACGTTGTCAAACAATGTAAGGCAATGGGAGTGGATCAAATCTTGTTTGATGCAATCGCAAAAAAGGAGTATATGCATGAGTGAAAACAACGATGTGATGATTCAAATTGATCATGTCACAAAATCCTATGGTTCGACCAAGGCACTGGATGATTTTTCATTACAGTTGTCTACGGGCAAGATCATTGGATTATTGGGTCCAAATGGAAGTGGTAAAACCACCTTGATGAAGATACTGGCAGGTCTGATCCATGATTATTGTGGATCTGTAACCATTGATGGTCATACCATCGATCCCTATACCAAAAGTATCGTGGCTTATCTTTCCGATGAACCCTATTTTCCAAAATGGATGAAGATAAGAGATGGGATACGGTTATACCATGATTTCTATACCGATTTTGATGTAGAAAAATGCATGCATCTGATCAAACAGATGGAATTGGATCCCAATATGTCCATTAAATCTATGTCCAAGGGAATGAATGAAAAATTTTTACTGGCCCTTTGCATGGCCCGTAATGCATTGGTGTATATCCTGGATGAACCGATCGGTGGTGTCGATCCTGCGGCAAGGGAAGAGATCATGGAGACGATATTATCCAATTACAATCCCAATGGATTGATGGTCATATCCACGCATTTGGTCAAAGATATCGAACGGATCTTTGATGAAGTGGTATTGATCAAACAAGGAAGTGTGGTTTTACACCGCAATGCTGAAGAATTAAGAGAAGAACGTAATCAAAGTATCGATGATTTATTTGTGGAGGTGTTCCGTCATGATGCGTTTAATTAAATTGGAACTGATTCAGTGTAAAAACCAATATATGACACTGATGTTCATTGTGATGGGTGGTTTCTTCTTGATGGGATTTGCCGGTTATCATCTGGAATCAGTTCGTGGGATGAACGCCATGGAGATGGTTTCGACCATTTATGGTGTAACGGCATTCGTATTCATGATGGGTGTCACACTGTTATGTTTTGTGGTACTGGTCAGAGTATTCTCAACCTTTGCTTCCAGCATGTTCAACCGGAATGGATATCTTTACAATACATTACCGGTTACATCCTATGAATTGGTTGCAAGCAAGATCATCGCTGCGTTTATTTGGTTAGTGATCTTTGGATTGGTTTTATTAGCTTCGATGGTGGTGATGACTATTGGGATATTATTGGCAGTATTGATGGATAATATGGATATTTTCAGACAATTGATCACTCAAGTGGATCTTCGATATGTCTTGAACCGGTGTATCTATTTCTTCATGGCGCTTTTTGACGGGAATGGTTATTATTTGTTCCAAAGTGTGATGATGATCTTATCCACGATATCCATTGGTTATACCATCATTACATTGGTCCATCTTCCTTTGATCCAACAGATGAAAAAAGCGTTACGGTATGTGGTTTATCTGATCGTGATCGTATTGATGATCTTAGCCATGGAATACATTGAACTTCCATTCTTAGATACATGGATGGTGTTGACCATTATCGGAATACTCGGTTATGGTTTGACCAGTTATCTCGTGGCACATAAAATCGATGTCGCTGGTTAATTGAAAATAATGAAAAGCATGATCTGTTCAAAGATCATGCTTTTCAATTATTGAATTAAAATAACGATTCATAGGAAACGGAAAAGGAATATTCCTTGTGCTACAGAGAATGAGTTGCAGAAAACTTCTGATTTGAAGCAGCGAATCACTCATTTTTTGATTGATACGGAGTGATACGGAGTGATCCATCACAAAAATTTGCGTTATTTCATACGCAAGTAGTAAGATGGATAAGCATGACTCGACCATCCATAAGATGGTCATACCATTTTAAAATACGATGGAGGAAAGATGGAGAAATGTTGAATTTTAATAAAAAAGAAAGGATGATCAAATACTAGTTCAACAATGGGTTTAGGAGGATACCGTATTCCGGTATTTGGTCATAATCATGAAATCATATGGTTTAACCATGGAATGCGGTGTGCTTTATGAAACGTCTTCATTTTGTTTTAGATCATCTAAAGGGATTCAAATTACTGATGGTTTTAACCATTATTGTAACCATCATTTATGCTGGCTTGAATTTAACGGCATCCCTTGTATTTTCCTATGTCATCGATAATGTCATTGGTGGATCTGCCATATCCAATCCATTGACCCATATGGTCAATACCATCGTCGGAGGGATCGATAACGTCAAATCCCATTTCTGGATCTTGGCCATCCTTTTGATCGGTATTTACATCCTGGTTGCAGTATTCATGAGTTTTCGGCAACGCCAGCAAGGCGTCGTTGCCGAAAACCTGGTTGAAACCATCCGTAATGATTTATATGATCATATCCAACAACTTCCTTATAAATTCCATGTTTCCACCAATACCGGTGAATTGATCCAAAAATGTACCAGTGACGTGGATATGATCCGTCGTTTCTTTTCCGGTCAGTTGTGTGAGATTTTCTATATTTTATCCACGGCCATCATCGCATTGATCGTTCTTTATATGATCAATGCGAAACTGGCGTTGTTTGCATCGATTTCGTTACCGATCATTTTCGTTTATTCCTATTTGTTCTTTAAAAAAGTACAGCAACAGTTTTTACTTTCCGATCAAGCAGAAGCCATCATGACCACCAAGATCCAGGAGTCATTGTCCGGTATCCGAGTTGTGAAAGCATTCAATCGAGAAAAGTATGAAGTCGATCGTTTCGCTCAAACCAATCAGGATTATGTGGATGTTACTTATAAGATGATAAAAACATTGGGTGGATACTGGTCCAGTTCATATATGATCTGTTTATTAGGTATCTTATCCGTTGTCGTGATGGGTATCTTCGCGGTACGCAACGGTGAATTGAGCATCGGAAATTTTGTGGTTTTTGTCACTTACCAGACCAGTATCCTTTATCCGATAAGAATGCTGGGACGGATCATGAGTGACTATGGTAAGGTCACGGTATCCATGGATCGGCTGATGGATATATTGGATAGACCGGCGGAGGATCTGGTTCATGGTTCAAAACCGAATATGCAGGGGGATATCATCTTTGATCATGTCAAATTCAATTATGGAGATGATCATTTTGATGTTTTGAAGGATATATCGTTTCAGATCCATAATGGTCAAACCATCGCCATCATCGGTCCCACCGGTGCAGGTAAAAGTACATTGATGTATCTATTGACTCGTTTATATGATCCAACTGGGGGTACCATTACCATCAATGGGGTCGATATCACAAATATCAACAAGAAATACTTACGGGAAAATGTCGGGATCGTTTTACAGGAACCATTCTTATTTTCCAGAACGATCGAATCCAATTTACGGATCGTCAATCCCACTGCCAGTGAAGAAGAAATGGTCAACGCCACCTCCATTGCTGCCGTTCATGATGTCATCACTTCCTTTGAGCGGGGTTATTCAACGATCGTCGGTGAAAAAGGGGTCACGTTGTCTGGTGGTCAAAAACAAAGGGTCGCGATTGCCCGTACATTGATCAAAGATACTCCGATATTGATCTTTGATGACTCATTGAGCGCAGTGGATACCGAAACGGATGAAAAGATCCGTCATGCCATCCATTCCATGGAGCATAAAAAAACCATGATCATCATTACCCAACGGGTATCCAGTGCCAAAGACTGTGATTGGATCGTGGTGATCGAGGATGGTTTGATCACGCAACAAGGTACCCATGATCAACTCATCGTACAGGATGGTTTATACCAGCGCATCAATGCGATCCAATCTAAAGTGGAAGAAGGTGATCATCATGAGTAATCGATTTGAAGAAAAAGATTTTTCTAAGGATGGTTTCAATTTATCCACATGGAAAAAAATCGCAATATTGTTTAAACCACAGTATAAAAACTTTCTTATTTTGATTGGGTTGCAGATCTTGATCGCATTTAGTGATGTTTTGTTCCCGTTTTTGAATTCCACTGCCATCGATACCTTTGCCTCCAACCATGGTTCAGACCAATTGCTTTATGGTTTCATCATTCTTTATGTGGTTGCCATTTTGTTGGTCGGATTATTGAATTACGTGTATTTCCATTATTCCGGTAAAGTCGAGATGGGATTTGGATACGATCTAAGAAAAAATTGTTTCGATAAACTGCAAAGTCTTTCTTTCTCTTATTTTGATACGACTCCCACGGGGTGGTTGATGGCCCGTATGACCAGTGACATTGCCCGTTTAGCCGAAGTGATCGCCTGGAGCATGTTGGATCTGGCATGGGGATTTCCGGTCATGGTCTTTTCCACACTGATCATGCTCAACGCCAATCCTTTACTGACTTTATTGGTCTGGATCGTCGTTCCGTTTCTCGCCATATTGAGTTATTGGTTCCAGAAGATGATGTTAGCGGCGTATCGTCATGTGCGCAAAGCCAACAGTAAGATCACCAATGATTTCAATGAAGGGATCAATGGTGCCAAGACTACCAAAACATTGGTTTTGGAAGATCATAATTTAAGTGAATTCAAGGAAGATACCGCCGAAATGCGTCGCGTATCCGTACGCGCCGCCAAACTGGGCGGTACCTTCCGTCCCTTGGTTTATTTCGTCTCATCCTTGGCCTTGGCATTGATCATCTGGTTTGGTGCGGATCTAGGAAGTAAAGGTATCGTAAGTTTTGGTACGTTGATGCTATTCATTCAATATGCCCAACAATTTTATGAACCGATCCGATCGATCTCTGCGATCATGAGTGAATTCCAGATGGCCCAGGCTTCTGCGGAGCGGATCATCTATTTGCTGGAAAGCGAACCCAGTATCGTGGATTCCGATGATGTGATCGATCGATATGGAACGGTATTTGAACCAAAGAAGGAAAACTATGAACCGATCAAAGGCGATGTGGAATTCAAACATGTGGACTTCTCGTATTTGCCGGATGAACCGATCTTGACGGATTTCAATTTGAAGATTCATTCTGGTCAAACCATCGCATTGGTGGGTGAAACCGGCAGTGGGAAAAGTACGATCGTGAATCTGATCTGTCGATTCTATGAACCGATTAATGGTGAGTTGTTGATCGATGGAGTGGATTATCGCAATCGCTCCATTGGTTGGTTACATTCCAATTTAGGCTATGTGTTGCAGGCACCCCATTTATTCAGTGGGACGATCAAGGAAAACGTACGATTCGGTAAATTAGATGCCAGTGACGAAGAAATCATCGATGCCTGTAAATTGGTCAATGCTCATGATTTCATCATGAAATTCGATGATGGTTATGATACCCAGGTCGGGGAAGGCGGAAGCCGCTTATCGACGGGTCAGAAGCAATTGATTTCCTTTGCTCGGGCAGTGTTGGCCAAACCAGCGATCTTTGTTTTGGATGAAGCAACCAGCAGCATCGATACGGAAACCGAGCAAATTATCCAATATGCTATCGAAAATATCATGAAGGATCGCACCAGTTTTGTAGTGGCCCATCGCTTATCTACTATTGTCAATGCAGATCGAATATTGGTGATTCGAAAAGGAAAGATCGTGGAAGATGGGACGCATGGTGAATTGATGCGATTACATGGTTATTATTATCGGTTGTATACCAATCAATTCAATGAATCCATTCAAGCTGCGATCGAAGCCAATAGTCGTAATGTGATGGCTTGACACTCCCCATGACTAAAGTCAGGGGATTCTCGCTACCCCGCCACCATATTGTGGCTGACCAGTACATTTCTGCTAGGTCGTAGTGCGAGCTACGGGTGTGCCATCACCCATCGTAGGGCAGAA
>CALVGN010000009.1 GCA_944327105.1 uncultured Erysipelotrichaceae bacterium
GTTTGAGATTGAATGTCCGGAGAATTGATATTCAAATTTAAAGCATTTAGCTTATGCTTCCAGCTGTGATTATAGGTATGTAGTATTCGACGTAAGCGCTCATGATTTAAATACTCGTGTCTTTGTAAAGATTGCTCTGCCCTAGTGATTGTTCCTAGGTTAATCACAATTAAACACGTAAGAACAGATATGCTGACATAAGGAATCATATCTCCACAAAACAACGCGTGTGTATGCCCACAATGAGGGCATCTAACTCGCTGTACCTTTAATTTGAACACCTCATGAGTTTGATGATTTTCCATTGATCGTTCATAAGTACCCATGCGATGCAATCCTTTATGATGACAGTGTGGACATGAAAAATTTGTCAGATTCACTAGATTGACTATACTGTCGTATTTATCTTGGTTTAAAATATAATCGTTGCTTGTGACCAGAAGCATGAGCAGCCATGGAAGGGTCTGCCAGGACGCCTTCCTTTTCCTTTGCTCATATTATGAGCTCCAATTGGATCAAAAAATATAAAAAAATCTATCAGATTCTGTATCAAATACAGTGCTGATAGACAGTTTGGAGCCAATGATTAAAAGCTATTGTTTTGCGTGCAATTGAGAGGTCAAGATAAATTTTCCAGAAGGATAATGATGTTCGGTTAATTCAAATGGCTCATCTCCAACATTCCAAATGATCCGCTGCTTCAATAAGGCCATTTTGCTAGTGCCGAATATCTCGCTCATTTCTTTTGTCGGCAGACACGCCGAGATTTCCTCGTATCCATCCGACCGCCGGATTCCGATTTTCTTTAGATAAGCGTTAAAAGAACCGGTTAAAGCTGCGACATCAATGGCTGGCAAAATCTGTTGAGATACATAAGTGTACGACAAACAAAAAATGTCTTTGTTTGCAAATCGTTCACGGACAAAATAATGCATGAACTCATCGCTTTTCAAATGCAACGCCTTGGCCACTTCAGGATTATCGCTTGCCTTCAATACTTGATAAGAAAGTAAACGAGTATGCGGTTCTTGATTGAATGAACGAATAACATTCGAAATACTATCCCGCGTAATTATTGGTTTGGAATAACGATGCCGATAAGCATGTGACACAAATGTGCCATTTCCCGGGACGCGAGTAATGTATCCTTTGTTTGCTAATTCATTCATGGCTTTGCTATAGGTCATGTGGCTGACGTTGAATTCTAGACATATGTCTGTCTCTGTTGGCAAAGGTTGGCCTTCGCTCAATTTATTTTCATCAATTAATTGGATGAAATATGCGACGATTTGTGCATATTTTGGTGGCTGCTTTCTTGTCATATACTAATATTCTAAAGTAAATTTGTTGCAAACGAAATAGTGTTGAAAATATCAACTGATTCAATGCAAAAGGAGAGGAAACTTGTCCTCTCCTTTTGGACTATATACCCAAAAGCTTAATGTTCTGGGTAATGTGAGGAAATAGAACGATCTTTGATCGGCGATTCTTTGGTATTGATGCCGCAGTCATCACAAATCATTGCGCTCAGTACCTGGAAAGGAATGACATACTGAACCGGCGAGAGGATATCAGTGGTTTTAACGCTGAACTTCAGATCCTTTTCACCCGTTGGCATATCTTCGGCGGTCACGACGAATACATGTTCGGTGAAAGCGCGTTTGTAATACGGAACGAGTTCCTGTAACCGATCGAATTCCCACGTACCTTCACTGCCGATCATGAAGATATAGTTGTCGGCGTTGTAAGCACGCATTGGGCCGTGCATCTGTTCTTCCTGCTCATATGCTGTACAAGGTTGAGCATAGGTTTCGAACAGTTTGAGTCGACCTTCCATTGCAGTAGGCAGATTATAGCCATAACCAGCAATCGAGCATTTGGTCATGCGAAGGAATTCCTTGACATTGCGGTTATACCATTCAATGGATTCATTGACCATTGTCGGCATATCATCGACTAACTTTTGAACATCAGCCATATATTGATTGTATGTGGTTTCATCAATCAACCCCTTGGCTTTTGCAATTTCGACCGCAATAACGTAGAACTGCACGATGGTTTCGGTATAGCCACGTGTTTCCGGTCCGATTTCTTCGCGCTCACAAACCAAATGACAATAGCAATCCGCTAATTTTTCGATACGGCTATTAAGCTGCTCGGAAACACCAACCGTGAAGATACCCATTTTTTTCGCGTGATCAACAGCCCCGCAAGTAGAGATGCTATCACCGTGTTGGCTAAAACCGATCAACGCAATCTCTTCTGTTTTGAATACACCGGAAGGATTGACATCTTCATGGTATTGGAACAACGTCGGTTCTGGTGCTTGACCTTCGATGCCCAGCAATTTGACCCAGATATTCTTGATCACCATGCTGACATGATGAGAAGTGCCACTTCCCGTAAAGTAGACTTTTTTAAAATCATGTTTCGTGAATGCGTCAACGATATCCTTCATATATTCGTTGCGCTGGGTGATGGCATTTTGACACACACGCGGCGTATCCTTCACATGGCCGATCATTGAGAGTTTTTCCATAAATTCCTCCTTATTTATATACGTGGAAAAAACCTTGCTCCTAGTAGCATTGACATCATATCACTATATGTATACAACGTATCATCAAAAATATATATTTATGAAAATGCTTTCAAAAATATATAGATTTTCTGAGATTTTATTCTTGTTTATATATACTTTTGGACTTATGCTAAAGCCATCCCTAGTAGCAATCATAAAGAAAGGAGGACGTATGAACTATTTTGTTGTTGCTTCGCACGGAAAATTAGCACAAGGTTTAAAAGAAACCGTATGTTTCTTTAAACCAGACGCTCAGCTTGAAGTGATCGAACAAACAATGACGGACACAAAGTTCGCTGATCGCGCGAAAACATTATTGGAATCGCATCCAGACGATAACATTATTGTTTTTACCGATTTATATGGTGGTTCAGTGAATCAAGCATTTATGGCGTTGCTAAAGCATCATCGCTTTCATTTGATCACCGGAATGAATCTGGCGCTGATACTGGATTGCATGTTTGGTATCGAAGATCTAACCGGTGATGCTTTAAAAGAAAAGATCAGCGAAGCCAAGAATCAGTTTACATACATGAATGATGTGTATGCACAAATGATTGCGACAAAAGATTTGGAGGACGAAGACGAATGATTCAATTGGTACGAGTCGATGGACGACTCATCCACGGCATGGTTGCCGTGACCTGGTGTGGGGTGTATAAACCAGATATCCTGCTGGTTGTCAATGATGCAGCAGCAAACGATGAATTCCACGCCATGACACTCAAACTGGCAAAACCAGGCGGTGTTGAAAAATGCCTGGTCTGGACAAAGGATAAAGCGGTTGAGCGACTCAATGGAACCAAATATGACAATAAAAAGGTATTCATTACCTGCGCAACTGTGGAAGATGCATATTATCTTGCCAAACATATATCCAAGGTTCAGCACATCAATATCGGACCAGAAGTCGATGGGACCGATGGTCGTGTCACCGAAGGCAAGACACAAATCAGTGATGGGGTGTATATCACCAAGGAAAAATTTGAATTGCTGAAAGAACTTGCCGATTCCGGCATTGATGTTTTTGCACAGATCACGACTGCGATGCCCAAAGTCGAATGGGCAGAGATAGCGCAAAAATTCTAAAAAATAATTTCAAAAGGGGAAACGTATGATTTTACAAGCATTTCTAGTCAGCTTGGTTTCCGCATACGGGCGTCTAGAACAAGGATGGTTTGGTCAGCAAATGATCGCCCGACCGATATGGTTATGTCCATTGGTCGGTTTACTGTTAGGGAACCTTGAAATGGGTATCATCATCGGTGGTGAATTGGAACTGATTTGGGCCGGTGTTGTACAAGTCGGTGCAACACCTACCGAAGTTGTTACTGGATCCACTGTGGCTTGTGGTTTGGCCATTATCAACAACTTGTCTGTTGCGGAAGCAATTACCATTGCTATTCCGGTCGGTTTGTTAGCCACACTGATCGGTCAATTGAACTCCACATTAACCATCATGACCTGGTCACCGATGTGTAATAAAGCCGTTGAAAAAGGTGATACCAAAATGATTTGGTGGTTAGGTTTAGCCGGTTGTGCCACTCAAGCCGTGATGTATTCCGTTGCTGTCTTCTTAGCTGTTGCCGCTGGTACAGTGGCCGTCAATGCGGTGATCGAGGCAATCCCGCAAGTCATTCGCGATGGTTTAGCCAATGCTTCCGGTATCTTACCAGCCATTGGTATTGCCATCTTGATGCAGTTCTCATTTGACAAAAAATTTGTCGGTTTCTTCTTATTGGGCTTTATGTTACCGACATTCCTTGGCTTCAGTTCCATTGCCAATGCATTAGCCGGTTTGGCTTGTGCCTTGATCTACTTCTTCCTGAAGCCAAATGAAGTGGAGGATGACTAATTATGACAACCATGACAAATGAACTCCATCCCACCAAAAAATCATTGAATAAGGTCTTCTGGCGCTCTTATCAGGCACTTGGATGCTATTCCTATGATAAGCAACAAGGTATTCCTTATCTGCGTGCGATGGTTCCGGTCTTACAAGAATTGTATCCGGATCATGATAAATTTATCGAAGCATTGAAACGTCATAATACGATGTTCAATACAACCTGTGCGTTCGTTCCGTTTTGCTTAGGTGTATCCTGTGCTATGGAAGAAGAATATGCCAACGATAAGAGTGGAGAATTCAATCCCGAAAGTATCGGTGCCGTCAAGATTGCATTGATGGGTCCATTAGCCGGTATCGGTGATAGTTTCTTCTGGGGAACGTTCCGTTTGATTGCCTGTGGTGTCGGCGCTCCAATGGCAGCCGCTGGTAATATCATGGGTGTGATCCTCTACTTGATCCTTAACCTGGTACCGTCCACTTTGACCCGTTGGTATGGATTCTGGCTTGGGTATCGAGGCGGTCGTCAGTTCCTGGCACGTATCCAGGCGGATGGCACTTTGGCCAAGTTAACCGATTCTGCAAAAGTGTTAGCCATGGTGGTTATCGGTGGTATGATCCCGCAGATCGTTTCCTTCCCGATTTCCTTTACCTTGGAAATGGGCGGTGGAACATTCGTGCTTCAGGAAGTCTTGGATGGCATCATGCCTAATATCCTTCCGCTGTTATTATCCTTGGTCGTCTATCGTGCAATCATGAAAGGCACCAAGGTCAACGTGATGATCTTCATCCTGCTGGGTCTTGGCATTGTCTTGACATTACTTGGAATCATGTAGCTTCCAATATTGGGGCAAGGGCATATCCCTTGCCCCATATTTTTATAAAGGGATTTAGAAATGAACAATTTAACGATTGTATTTATCGGTATTGCTTTGGTGCTTGTTGGTGGCAGTGAGTTTATTCGACGCCGTTCACTCGACAATTTATTAAAGAAAATCTATAAAGCTGCTTACCAAGATCATGACGAGCAAGCATTCTATCTATATATTAATTCACCACAAGCGAAAATGGTCATGAGTGACAGTTCGCGAAATATTATTAAACTGAATTATTACATTGCAACGGATAATGACGAAAAAGTAATGCAAATCATTGAACGGTTGCGTAAAAAACGAATGGACAGAAAATCATTGAAATCATTCTATTCAGCGGCAATCGGATACTGCGGTGAACATCGCAAAGCAATAACCGGTGAATTATTAAATGAAATGAAATCAAACTTCCAAGATTCAAAGGAAATCGAAGATCAGATGCTTTTGCTGGATGCCCAGATGATCTATGACATCTATATTTGTCATGATACGACCAAGATCCAAGGATTGAAAAAACTAGTCGAAGCAACTCCAGATGATAATGCGAAGTCGATTTATTTGTATCGCTTAGCAATCTTGTATAAAGCAAATAATGATTTTAACTCTGCTTTAAAAGCACTAAACCAAGCCAAAGAATACAGTACAGATCCCAATGCCATTATGAAAATTCAACGGATCTTAAATCAAAATCTGGAGGGCCTATGAAATTCAAAGCAGTGTGTTTTGATTTGGATGGTGTAATCATCGATTCCGAACGTAAAGATCAACAATGGAATGAACAATTCTGCCGCATCCATCATTTTCATATCGATCCAAGAGAGTTCTATCGTTTGATCGGTGGCAGCAAAGGGATGAACATACTCGAAACGATATATGAGAAGATCAACACGGATATACCCTATCCACAGTTTCAACAGATGTATCGTGCATATAAACGACATCAACGTGAAATATTAGATTATGGGTCGATTGTGTTTAATGATGTGGTTCCTTTCTTGAAGTGGTTGAAACATAACTCAATTCCGTGTTGCATTGCTTCAAGCAGTAATATGGCGTATATCGAACATGCAGTTGATCAAGGTAAACTTAAATCCTATTTTGACTTTTTTGTTACCGGTGATGATTTCAAACAGAGCAAACCAAATCCAGATATCTATTTGCATTGCATGGAAAGATTTGGGACATCGCCTTCTGATACTCTTGTTATTGAGGATTCGCCATATGGGATATTAGCTGGTCGAAACGCAGGTTGTTTTGTAGCTGCAAGAAGGGATATGATATTTGGATTGGATCAGAGTAAAGCAGACTTGTTATTTGAGAACCTGATGGAACTGACAATCATTTAAGTGAATGATTTCATAATTCATATTGTCACGTATGATAGTCATCGTTTATGCAAATGTTTAAGGTAAATCACATGGTTAAACCAAATGCTCCACTTCATTCGCTAATTCCATATTTTGGAATCGAATGATGGTATTCGATTGTTTTGTTCCAAGTAAATCTAACCCACCAAACCATATCGTTTCATGATCCACAATGACACAAGGTGTCATTGTGGATTCAATGTATTTAATGGATATGCCCAAATCATTAAATGATTGAATCAATCGATTATCAAGACTATCGGTTGTAGTCAGTATAGTAATGGTCACACCATGATCCATCATGGTATTGAATGGTAGCATCCATATATTGTTTCGATCTGGATCAGATAATGTCGTGATCATTACAACCGATTTACTGGCATTACTGAAATCTTTCTTCAAATCCGATTCATAATTCAACGAATTATAAATAAATGAATACGATTCATCATGGTCATGACCATTCGATAAGATGGTATAACCATTGCGATGATACAATCGCAATCGTTTTAAATAAATAGCATTGAATAAGGGGAGATGATAATCCACATAATCATAGATCATTGCCTTGGTCTTACCATCGAATATTCGATTGATCCGTCCGACATTCTGTGTCGTGACATGATCATATGAAAGTGGTGTAGCCATGAATAATGTATCTAATCTTGGAAAGTTGAATCCTTCTCCAATCATACTGTTGGTTCCCAGTAAGATCATCGGTTGATCTAATGGTAAAGATTTCATCGTTTTTATGATTTCATCTCTTTCTTTTACCTTGGTATCACCATCCAAAATAAATACATGGTCATAATCCTGCTTCAATCGATCATAAAACCAATGGATCTGTTCTTTGAACCGTGATAATACCAAAGGCGTCGATTTACCATCAGCCATGCAAGCTTTGATGTCCTTCAAAATCTGTTGGTTCCGTAATTCGTTTTTGCTTAATTCGACCAACATACTCGTATAGTGATACTTTGAATCATTTTCAAGCGACAAAACACGAGTAAATCGTGGATTGACTAAAACCTGATGGGGTTGACTTCTTGTTTTCTCGATTTCCTTGATCTCATAGCGTAATGGCCCAAGCAATAAAGGTAGCGTCTTGCTTAATCCATCACCACGCTTTTTGGTTGCGGTTAGACCATACAGATATTTGGAATCGATATGACGGATGACCTCGGTATAGGTCTGTGCCGCCACATGCTGACATTCATCCACGATGATACAACCATAATCATTCAATCGTTCAAATACGGTACCGTCCTTATGAATCATGCTTGAAATCATCGCGATGTCCACAATCCCACCACAATGATTTTTTTGATCCTTATAGGACCCATAAAATGTTTTCAATTGTTTTTTACGACCGGTCTTCGTCAAGTAAGATGGATTAGTCAGATGACATTTCAAATGATTATCGAGTTCTTCGCACCAGGCGTCCATAACCGAAGTGGTTGGCACTAGAACTAACGTATTGACTTTTAACATGCCGATCAAGGCACATCCCATCACGGTTTTACCGGTTGCAGTCGGTGAGACGATTATCCCAGTATCATAATCTGCCAATACATTGATGATATCGGTTTGCTTTGCATCCAATTCACCTTTGAATTCGACATCAATCGGACAACCTTCACAAGTTTCATCGTTGACGGTATAGGTAATATCTGAAAGTTCCAATAATTCCGTCAATTGATCCAAGCATCCCCGTGGTAGAACCAGAAATGGATCCTCATAGTCGGATAAATCAATAAACCGTGATTTTCCGTGTATGCTTCGGCCACTACGAAGAGCCCTGTAAAAATCAACATTTTTATAAACAGCCAACTGCTTTAATTGGTTAACCAATCTTGATTTACAATTTGAGGTGTCGATATATATTTGATTGCTTATAGTAATATCCAGTGTGCCATTAATATCAGCAGGATTGAATTTCGTCTGCTTTTTCCATGGTAAAACCACATCATTCTTGCCTTTAGTATCTGTCGGTTTGATTTTCCATTGATCCAGATAAGCTTGAATCTCTGTCGCACTGTAGCGATGCACCTGAAACAATGATTGCAATTGACGAGGCAACGGATTACCAAGTTCGTCGATGAAAACAGAGTTATTATTGCGCATTGCTTGTCCTTGAAAGGGCAGTGCGATCAGATTGCCGAGTTGATTTTCTTTAAGCGTTTCCTGTAACGGAAACAAGCGGTCAAAGAAGCTAAACCTGGCTTTCTTATACCGTTGCAATGTCATTGAAATCAAACCGTTTCCAAATCGACGTGCCATCGATGCTTCGATGGGTTCACTAAAGAAGATCCACAAATGTGCACCATGACCACTGCGACTGCGTTCGACACGATAATCGATCCCATTTGCTTTGACGATGTCTGCAATCATATTGACTTCTTCGATCCAGGTCATTTTTTCGCTATTTTCATCGTAATCATGATCATCAAAGTCGAAAACGATAAAGCGAACGGTATTGTCCGGATGCATGACATAGATCCCTATGACATCCTGTGCTTCCGGATCTTTACCCAAGATGTGATTGCGAACTGTGGATATCGTCAATTTCTTCCATTTTTTATAGGGACAGCTTGCGCACGGTTGTTTCTGTCCTAAAGATTTTGGACAATCTGGTGCGAAAAGATTCTCGCATTGCGGAGAATAACCGCTGCTATTGTTTTTGCGATTATAAAATCGTTGAGCGTATACATTTGGATTTCCAGCAAAGTAATGCATTACTCGTATTATGATTTGGTTTGAAATCATCGTTTCTGCATTGGATGTGGGTGATGCGATCGGCGTGAAAGATGCCGCATTTACGTTACTTTGTGGAATGTTTATGTTGTTTTGAATAAGCAGATTCCGTAACTGTGAGTTTTCGCTAATCAATTGTTTATTTTGAGTTGATAAAAACCGGATCTGTTCAGCTTGAATTTTTAAAATGTCATCGATTTTGCCCATGATCTAAACCCATTATCGTTTTAAATGAATAAATTGTCGATTGTAGGATATATCGTGATTAGTTGATTAGATGGTGTGATTTAAAAACAGCAATCATATTTCGTCTTGCTTTATGAATCGTCGCAATGTTATTGGCTAATTGAGACGCAATGGTTTGACCATCTTTAAACTCGGACAAACGATCGAGTAAATGAGCCAGTTCTTCATAATGGTCTTTACCACCCGCATATGCGGCTTTCATTTCGATATGATGTTGGTATAACTCCAATACTGCTTGATGGTTAAAACTATCCAATAGCGAGGTATATTTCAGTAATAACGAAGCACTTGGACTATCCTTAACCATTATCATCAATGGTTTGACCATGTTTTCTTTATAATATACTTCATCAATGTTACTTCTATCCTTCAATTGTTCGATGATCGTATCACGATGGTTGAACCATTCCAACTCACTGAAAGTATCTTTATAAACGTGATAACACTTCATATTGATACCCCAATGAAAATCCATCAGTCGATCATAATAGATATCTCGTAAATGTGATAAATCATGGTTGTATTCATAGATTTCGATCAACCAATCATCCAACTGATCGTTGAATGAACCATATAACTCTTTTTGCTTCAACGATAAGATCAATTGTAAAGCTGGATCATATTGGTGTTGATTCATCAATCGCTGGATATGATCCAGCTTTACATTGCCACAACCATCATATCGTTTGACAAAGTCATCATAAGACATCATGACATCAGGATAACTATCGATCAGGTTGATCATCAACTTTGTTGCGTAGGCTTCGATCCGCTCCTCTTCTTCAGAACGTTTACTTTTGATTTCATCTAGCTCTTTCAACAAATCCTCCTGGATCAGCAAAAGTGAGTCCGTGTCCTTAAAACAACAGGTTAAAAGAGGACTCAAATCACAGTAAAGCATATTACGCCAGTGCAGTACCCAGTCCAATGTATCTTTGCGTAACTGTTGTGATCCCTTGTTCAATTCACTTTCGATGATATCCAGCAATTCGGTATATACATCATCTAACCATTCCTGGACTTCATCGTCCAATCCATTCAATGCTTGAATGAAGTAAGTGGTACATTTTATGGTTAAACCATGATTGTGTTGCTTCTGCAAAGGTTTGATCGACCGTTCGATCAAGTTATTGCACTCGCTTTTGAACTCACTATAATCTTCGATCTCGTTATAACGGTCCCACTCATGATAGTAACCCACACTATTTATCAAACGGTCGATCGAATCCGTAATGATCGATATATTTTCCTGGGTATAACCATAGTGGATGGCGTTGAGAAAATCCATGGCTAAGCTATGGTTGGCTTTTAATTACCGATCAAAAAAGAATGGACCAGTTTTGGGTCAGCATCATGGATGATCTTCTGGTAATCCAGTTGATTAGTGGTCAAAGAAGGTTGAGATGGTTCAACCAAATCATCCGTTTGCTTTCGTTCATATTCGTAAAGTACAGCAGCCATATGCTTACAATGTTTGCCATCTTCTGCATATGGACAGTTACAGTCCATATGAGTAATGGTATGACCATCCATTTTAATGGTTACATCATAAATCCAATTTCATTTGACCTTAGCATAGATGGTCGAACCAGTCACCATCATTGTTTGGACATGCCCTTCTTGCGCATAGTCCATTCCCCGATACAATATTGCCGAGCTAAATTCATCTTCCCAATTATCCAAATCAAGACACATCCACTGATCTCTCCTGTATTTCTGATATCACTATAATAGAAATAGATCTCGTTTACGAAATGAGTTTTGTTCGAATAATGATGAATCCATCAAGCGGAATGATGGCATTCAGGAAATAAGGATCCATTCCTATAAAAAGACGGGTGGTAACTTCTTTATTGACTAAATGTATTTGATAAAATGAGTATAGACAAATCGTGGAGGAGAAACAAATGAACAAAAGATTGCCGATTGGACTCGATAATTTCGAAAAAATTATTCTAGACGATTTTTACTTTGTAGATAAAACAATGTTCATTAAAGATCTTCTGAATAATTGGAGTGAAGTCAATTTATTCACACGGCCGAGACGATTTGGAAAGACATTGAACATGACGATGTTGAAAGCGTTTTTTGACATACAAGGGAATCCATCTCTCTTTAACGGGCTATGTATTGAAAAGGAAAGCGAAATTTGCGAACGCTATCAATGCAAATTTCCTGTTATCTATCTTTCGCTGAGATCAATCGACGCACCTGATTTTCAGGGTGCGATGAACGCATTGCGTAGGGAAATCGGTGAACTTGCGCTAAAATTTGGTTTTTTAGAGCAGAGTGAAAACCTTTCGGCTATTGAAAAAGATCAATTCATTAGTATTGTAAAATTGATCAAAAATGGATCGACTGTTTCTGACGATATCGTATTATCGAGTTTAAAAGTATTATCAAAACTGTTATATGTTCATTATCACAAATCCGTTATTGTTTTGATTGATGAGTACGATGTGCCATTGGACAAAGCTTTTAATAATGGGTATTACGATCAGATGATATATGTGATTCGTAATCTGTTTGGTAACGTTTTGAAGTCCAATGAGTATTTGAAATTTGCTGTGATTACTGGCTGTTTAAGAATTTCAAAAGAAAGTATTTTTACAGGGTTGAATAATATTAAAGTTCACTCGATTTCTGATGCCCGATATGAGGAACATTTTGGATTTAGCACTCAAGATGTTCAGGCCTTGTTAACCAACTTTGGATTGAATGATTATTTTGATCAGATCAAGCACTGGTACGACGGATATCGATTCGGTAACATTAACGTTTATTGTCCATGGGATGTAATTAACTATTGCGATGAGCTTTTGCATGATCCACTGACAGTTCCAAAAAACTATTGGGCGAATACAAGCTCGAATGCACTGGTTTTAAGATTATTGAAAACATCGGGAGAGACTGTAAGAGATGATATCGAAAAGTTGATTTCAGGCGAGACAATCTTTAACAAGGTTAAAGAAGACCTCACTTATGCCGATTTGGAAACTGCAAGTGACAATATATGGAGTGTATTGTATTCAACGGGCTATTTGACGCTGACTGAACCCCTCTCTCTTGAACAAAATGGATTAAAGATCCCGAATGAAGAGATTCGCAATATATTTATTGATCAAATCGCTAACTGGTTTGATGAA
Organism: uncultured Erysipelotrichaceae bacterium; assembly: GCA_944327105.1. Classification (GTDB taxonomy): domain Bacteria; phylum Bacillota_I; class Bacilli_A; order Erysipelotrichales; family Erysipelotrichaceae; genus CALVGN01. The sequence goes on from CALVGN010000009.1 coordinate 12,813, forward strand.
GAAACAAAAAAGGAACACCGCCAAATTGACAGTTTGTGTCGAGCATTGTTGGAATGCGACATATCAAAAGTTCGGGAGATTTTGCAATATTTTTTATGGAAATCCATCAGTGTACGAGATGGCGCAGTTCGACATGAACTAAAAGAAAATTTTTATCATGGTTGGTTACTCGGCCTGTTAAGTTCTTATGAAAATTGGAAGGTACGATCCAATCGAGGGACGGGTACAGGGTACAGTGATATCGTTGTATATACGCCGCAACATATTGCATTGGTCATTGAATTAAAATATGCACATAATGGTGATTTAACACGTATGTGTCAAAAAGCGTTAAATCAGATTGATGATAAACAATATGGTGAAGATTTCAAATTGATGGGAATCACAACGGTATATCACTATGGTATTTCGTTTTACGCCAAAAATTGTTGCGTAATGGTGCAACGCTAAGTTTGATTAGAACTGGCAACGAGGTGAGTAAATCATCTTCGATCTTTATGAAGAGAATCAAATGATGAAACCAAGGAATATGAAAAAAATTTATCGAATCAGTATGGTAATACCATTGCTTTTATTATCTTCCTGTCAAATGGCGCAACCATTACAGACGGATTCTATGATCAAATCATCGGCATCTGCAGATTCCTATTATTCCTATGAAGATACGGTCGGTTTAAAGCATTTATCCAAAAATGAACCCGTTCAATCATTGGTTGAACCATCGTGTGAACAGGTTGAAGCCTATATCAAATCCATGGATTACTATGCCAATATCGATGCCATCAATCCTGATGTAAAAGTAATGACCATGGATGATGATACCATCTTCATCCATTTCAACTCCAATGGGGATGAAGGATTCATGATCAAAGCGAGTGAGTATGGTTATATCATTCAACGCAGTTATCTCAATACTCAACGTTTTACCTATACGAAAGATGGTCAAACCAGAGAAGCTGTGATGTATATCACGAATCATCGCAATTACTTTAATGATGCATCATTACCTAATGAATACTTTATATCCTTAGGCGTACCCGACAGTGATAATGACACCAATTATCAAATTTACTACGATCGCAATCGCAAATCGTTTTATACGACTGATACCAATGGATGTTATGAGGATGTCATCACGTTCACACGTGATCTTGAAATCAAGATGGTCAACACCATGGAATATGTATTGCCTATTTTTGAAACGGTAGACGATCAGGGGATACAATTCGTCGTCGAGTTATTATTCGACTATTATCAATTACCATTTGTGCTGCTAGCATCTCCAGTAGAAGATATTGGCGATGAACGGTATGAACAATTTGTTTTTATGAACAAAGAAGAATATGATCCACTCAATGCTACGACCATACCCCATGGATTTACGGATCCAGCTGATCCATATCGCGAAAACATTATGGTAAATTCTGTTTATATGGATGAACAGTCACTGGAATCGGGTGAGATTTTCCGCACGGTCTTTAATGTTAGATGCTACAACGGAGATATCTATAATCCATGGTTCACAACGATTACCAGTTATATCGATGGTCAACAAATTGAAGCAACTGAATTGATAACACATTATGGACTGATCGATCCAGATATGATCAATAAAGTAAAAGATTGGTTCATGAATAATGGCGATCAAACGACTGTTGATCCAGATTTATTGGATACGACGCAACTTTCTTTTTCGGATTTTGAAAACGCTGGAATTATTGGCTCGTTTGGTCTATATGATGGTCAATTGATTTTTACGACATATGGCGCAAAAGATTCGCGAACAGATGTTCTTGTCTGTCTAAAAAATGAATAACGTTCCCGATGCCGTTATCGAAAGGAAGTTATCTGTAGAATATTGCATTCTATTGCAAAGGATGCCATATTGAAGACAACAGTTGGTTTAATTATATTAATAAATGGTTAAACCATGGAAAGGAAGTTGAATGATGTTACATGTACTCAATCATCCATTGATCACCCATAAACTGACCATCATGCGCAAAAGCGAAACCGGAACCAAGGATTTTCGACAAAACCTCGATGAAATCGCTGCGTTGATGGCTTACGAGATCTGTAAAGATCTTCCCATGAAACCGGTAGAAATCGATACACCGGTTGCCCATATGAAAGCCAAGGAGCTAGATTGTGAGATCGTATTGATCCCCATTCTTCGCGCCGGACTAGGTCTAGTCAATGGGATCAATAATCTTATTCCTACTGCCAAGGTCGGTTTCATCGGCTTATATCGCGATGAAGATACCCTTAAACCGCATGAATACTTTGCTAAGTTTCCGCCGACCATGACCATGGACAATACCGTCAATATGGTGTTGGATCCCATGTTGGCGACCGGTGGTTCTGCCATTGCAGCCATTGAAATGATCAAAAAACGCGGTGCGCGGAATATCAAGCTTTGTTGCCTGGTCGGTGCCCCGGAAGGGGTTAGTGCTATGCAGCAAGCCCATCCGGATGTGGATATCTATCTTGCTGCGCTGGATGATCATCTGAATGAGAAAGGATATATCGTACCTGGATTGGGTGATGCTGGGGATCGGATATTCGGGACTAAGTGATCATGAGCTTTACGACATTACGAATGATCGAAATACTGGTTCGACTGGTCATGTTCGGTATCAGTTTCTATGCGTTGCAATCCATCCGAGTGGATTTATTCAAACGCGGCCATACATTGCAGATCCAACTCATTTACATGTTGGTTGCATTGGCGTTAGCGGAATTGAGTAGTCAGTTCTTGTTATCTTTATGGTTCTACCATGCTTAATCATCAAGGCCCACGGAATAGTTTCCGTGGGCCTTGATGATGGTCATAACCATTGCTTATTTGGTTTGACCACGGGCTTTTTTGAATCGTGCTTTTAATTCGGGTAAATCAGAAGAACGTTCGATTTTATCCAATTGCGCAAAATTTGCTGCCAGTTGTTTTTCATAGGTGCTATTGGTTTGTGGCTGGTAGAATTCCATATCCTTGATCTGATCTGGAAGATATTGGATATACGGCCACAACGCACTATCACCATAATCATATTTTTCGGCTTCGCTTAAACCGACCGGTGTCATTTGAAGATATGGAGGGACTTGCAATGAGGTGGTATTGACCACTTCCATTGCCTTGTCGATCGCCATTTCCCCACTTTTGCTTTTCGGGGATAAAGCCAGATCGATCACGATCTGACTCAAAATGATCCGTGCTTCGGGGAAACCAACATTGCGCGCACCCTGAAGTCCGATGATGGTTTTCATCCCGGCATTTGGATTGGCTAAACCAATATCCTCATAGGCGATCACCGTCAAGCGTCGTTCGATACTGTCCAGATCATTGGCTTGGATCAAACGGGCCAGATAATATAACGCCGCATTAACATCACTGCCACGGATGCTTTTCTGCAAGGCACTTTCGGCATCGTAGTGACCATCATCATCTTTAAATACACTGGAATTGGCAATAAAATTGCATTGGTTCAATACATCCATGTCAATGATATGGTTCTCACCACAATAAAAAGTGGCGGATTGCAGACAATTCAAGGCATAGCGGATATCGCCATTGCTTAAAGAAGCAATGGCGTTGGCTGCTTTTGGATCCAATGTATATTCATGGTTGAGACCATGTTCACTTGTTAGCGCATTGTTGAGTGCAGCGATCACATCATCCTTACTCAATGCATGCACGCCTACACAATGACAACGACTGCGAATCGCCGGATTGATGGCAAAGTAAGGATTAGCGGTGGTACAACCAAGCAGGATGATCGAACCATTTTCCAAATACGGCAATAACAAATCCTGTTTATCCTTGTTCAATCGATGGACTTCATCGATGATCACCACCAATGGTTTCGCCGACATTTCAGCTTCTGCAAAGATTGCCGTCAAATCTTTTTTATTGCCGGTCACGGCATTAAAAAAGCGAACTGAATGCTGTGTGTCATTAGCCAGACACAAAGCCATCGTGGTTTTTCCTGTACCCGGAGGGCCGTAAAAGATCAACGATACCAATTGTTGACGCATCACCATCTTGGTTAAAAATCCTTGTTCTCCGACCAAATGTTGCTGTCCGACCACCATCGACAAGGTGGTCGGACGCATCCGGTAGGCCAATGGTTGTTGTGAATATTCCATGACTAGTATTATATCAATGCGACCCATAGTTTAACCATGGTTAAACCATGGTAGAATATCTTCCATGAAAGTTGTAGTTCAACGGGTATCCAAAGCATCTGTCACTGTCAACGATCAAATCGTTGGATCCATCACCAATGGCTATGTGTTATTGGTCGGTATTTGTAACGACGATACATTGGACGATGTCGCATATTGTGTCCACAAAGTCAGTGGGCTTCGCATATTTGAAGATGAAAATGAAAAAATGAATCGATCACTCAAAGATGTAGGTGGATCGATCTTATCCATCTCCCAATTTACCTTATACGGCGATACCCATAAAGGCAATCGCCCCTCCTTTACCCAAGCGGCGAGACCTCAAGTGGCTCAACCACTGTATGAATCGTTCAACCAAGGCTTGAAAGATGCCGGTTTCCATGTAGAAACGGGGATCTTTCAAACCCATATGCAGGTATCATTGGTCAATGACGGACCGGTGACCATCATTATCGAATCACGAAAGGACAACTGATCATGGCACGTATCATTTATGGATCGGAACTATCCGTCAAACTCAAATCCGATATGGCACACCAAGTGGAACAATATACTCGAATCCATCGACAGCCGAAATTGGCTGTCGTACTGGTTGGGGATGATCCAGCCAGTATGAGTTATGTCAAAGGTAAGGAAAAAGCTTGCGATGCTATCGGGATGGCATCCAAAACGTATCATTTAGATGGTTCGACCACTTTAGATACTTTATTGACTTTGATCGATGGTTTAAACCATGATCATACCGTTGACGGCATATTGGTTCAATTGCCCTTACCCGATCACTTGGATGAACAACAGGTACTATCGAAGATCGATCCAAGCAAGGATGTCGATGGTTTGACCCCGATCTCCATGGGACGTTTCTTTGCCAATCAGCCAGGCTTTAAACCCTGTACACCCTTGGGGATCATGGCGTTGCTGAAAGAAGCCAATGTTACCATTGAAGGCAAACATGCTGTTGTCGTTGGCCGCAGTCAGTTAGTGGGCAATCCCATTGCCCAGTTACTGTTACGTGCCAACGCAACCGTGACCATGTGTCATTCTAGAACCGTAGATCTGGAAGAAGTGACCAAAACAGCCGATATTTTGATCGTTGCCATCGGTAAACCCCGCTATATTGGTGCCAACCATGTCAAGGACGGTGCAGTCGTGATCGATGTCGGGGTCAATCGCGTGGATGGTAAATTATGCGGTGACGTGGACTTTGATATGGTCGAACCAAAGGTATCGGTGATCACGCCAGTTCCTAAAGGTGTCGGTCCGATGACGATCACGATGCTATTAAGTAATACATTACAGGCATATCGCCTTCATGAGGGAATCGATGTATGATCCAAGACTATGATTTGAATGATGTGGTGGAAATGAAAAAACCACACCCGTGTCACAAAAGTAAAACATGGCACATCATCCGTATGGGTGCCGATATCAAGATCAAATGTGATGGATGCGGTGCTGTGGTGATGATGCCACGCCATGAATTTGAGCGAAAAGCAAAACGATTGGTTGAAAAGGCAAACAAAGAATAATGCTTTGCGTTTTGCGTGCAGGCTCACATCTAAATTCGAGATTATAAGAGCGGGCGGATATCCTGTTTATGGAATATGCGCCCGTTTTGATTCGTCAGCAAGGGAATTATTTGGTTTATAAATCTACGATCTTGCCACCTATTTCGTTCATTTGCGCAATAGATTTAAGTAGACGTTTTTGATTTTCGGGCGAGTAAAAAGGATCGATAGAAATTTCAAAAGGAATGCGATGTTCCTTTGCAATTTTGATCAAATAGATAGAGAGTGCTTCATTCAGAGATAATCCAAGCTGTTCAAGGATAGGTGTCACTTCTTTAATCGTTCGTTCGCCGATTTCAACATTGATGTATGCCAGAACGTTGACTCTTTCTATTGTGATTATACCAAAATTTTAGAACGCTTTTATCGACAGATTGTTGTGGATTAGCATAATACGCGTTAATGCTCGTTAATTCTTGGTCCGTACCATTTGATGTATCTCTCTAATGGTACAAATTTATATTTGTACTTTAATGCCGATCCAAATTTCATAGCAGAAATAGCGACATTTTATATATTTTTTCGCAATTAGAATATATTTTGTGAGATTTTTTCTCATATTTAGCTGTATAAATCAGATATTCTGCTAATATAGTGGTGATATTGATTGTTGAGAAAGACGATAAAAATGGAGTGAGTGAATATGTTATCTCAATTCAGCGTTAAAAATTTCAAGAGTGTAAAGGACGAAATGACGTTTGATTTGGAAGCGACTTCAATTTCAGAACACGTGGATCATCTGATTGAAGGTATTGATTGCGAAAAATTATTACCTATATCTGTTATTTATGGACCAAATGGCGGCGGGAAAAGTAATCTTTTGGAAGCACTACGTTGCTTGGTTTACAAAATTGTCGTTCCGATTAAGGCGACTACAGATAGCTTTATTGGAAATTCTTTAAAACATAGTTCTATTGTTCCGTTTAAATTAGATCCATTATCCGTTGATGAACCAACTGAGTTTGAACTGTTTATCACATCAAATAATGCCGAATATCGATACCGTTTGCATGTACACAATGAACAAATCATCTATGAACGTCTTGACCTTCTGAAATATGATACAGGTCGAAAGTCCAATTTATTTATACGTAATGGTGAAAGTACGATTCTTAAAAATGAATTTAGCACCTTAAAGATAAGTTCGAATTTGTCCACTTCGTTGCCACTTCTTGCTTATTTGGGAATTACGTATTTGAATAATCCAATTGTTAAGGATTTGTTGGAGTGGTTTATAAACGGTATTGACTTTCTGAACTACGGAAATCCATACCAAGAAATTCGATTCGCAATTTCCGAATCGCCTCAGATTAAAGATTTAAGTCTGAAAATGATTCAAGAAATGAACTTGGATATTGTAGATTTCCGTGTACAAGAAATGGATCATAACCAAATCGAGATTTATACGAAACACGTTGTCGATAATTATGAAACAGAGTTAAGTCTCGTTGAGGAATCGAGTGGTACTCGGAAACTTTTCTCTTTATTGCCCTATATTGCACGCGGGTTAATTGAGGGCAGAGTGCTAGTCATAGATGAATTAGATGCTAAAATCCATCCGACACTATTGCGTTATATTATCGAGTTATTTACGAATTTGAAGGTAAATCAACACGGCGCGCAGTTGATTTTTACCTCGCATGACATGTCGACAATGAATAGTGATGTGTTTCGTAGAGATGAAATATGGTTCGTTGCGAAAGGAAGACAGGAAAACTCGAAATTATATTCGTTGGTTGAATTCAAAAAAAAGAATGGTCAAACCATTCGCAAAGATGCTCGATACGACAAACAATATTTGGAAGGTAAATATGGAGCTGATCCATACTTAAAACGAATCATCGATTGGGAGAAAATCAATGGTCAAAAAACCGAGAACTGAAATTTGGAAAAGGAATCGTCGTATAGAATATCTCGAGCAGAAAGCATTTCGCTATTACATTTTTTGTGAAGGTCAAAAAACGGAACCGCTCTATTTTGATGGTTTCAAAAGATATATTGAAAGTAATCCAATCTATAAAGACATGGTACTTGTACGAATAGAGCCATGCCAAGCGGAAACGATGCGCGTGATCGAAAAGGCGGAGCTATATATAAAAAACAATCAGATCGTTTCGGGTCAAGTGTGGTGCGTTTATGATAAGGACAGTTTCCCTTCACGTGACTTTAATGGTGTCATCGATCGCGTCAATCTGTTAAATCGCAAAAATGAAAATGTGAAATATTATGCGGCATGGAGCAACGAGTGCATTGAAATATGGTTTATACTTCATTTTCAGTTTTACATTTCCAACAATCATAGAAATCAATATATCGATTTTTTGAACAATCGATTTGCCGCATTTGGTTTAGGTAAATACGAAAAGAACCGTGAGGATATTTTCGATATATTAATGAACAAGGGCTCGCCCAAAAAAGCAATTCGATTTGCAAAGCGCATTATCGATGAGGCAAGTGGGAAATCACCAGCAGACATTGCTCCGGGGACCAAGGTATATGAATTGGTCGAAGAATTAGCTAAGTACTTGCCAGAAGAAATCCAGCATCATTTTCGATGAATGATGCTGGATTTTTGTGTATGTGATGTGTGAATTGAACTGAGCAATTTATAATTTACCTTTATCTGTCAAAGATAGCTTGAATCCTTCACCATAGACCTGATTGGCATCTGTGGCGATGACAAACGAATGTTTGTCGAAATGATCGATGATTTCCAACAAATCACTGTATTCCCGTCGATCGATGACCACTAAGATCATTTGTTTGGGATCACCTTTATAGCCGCCATACGCCGGTACGATGGTCACACCACGTTCCAGGCGATCCTGGATGGTGGAAGAGATCGACTGCCATTGTTCGGAAATGATCTGAACCATCATGCTGTGGCTGCTACCCAATGAGGTTTCGATGCGTTCGACCATAAATGATGATAAAAAGATACTGATCAAACCAGTCAACATGCTTTCCATCGAATAATTCAATAAGCCTAAGGCAACGGTAGCACCATCGAACAATAAAATGAATTTACTGGTTTCGATCCCGGTCAACTGATTCATGATCAACGGTGGGATATCCATCCCACCGGTAGAAGCACCGATACGAATGACCATACCGACACCAACGCCCATCAATAAGCCGACATAGATGCTGGCTAATAACGGTGGGATATCCAATTGGATGGGAAATTGAGACAAGATGGTCACAAATAAGGGATAAAGAATAGAGGAGATCAATGTCTTGGCGGCAAAGGATTTGCCTAAGACAAAGTAGCCAAGGATGAATAACAGGATGACTAAACCATTGTTGATCATGGTCTCACTGATCGGTAAAAAGGGTTTAAGCGCGATGGCTAGACCCGCTACACCACCGGTGAGGATATCAAAGGGAATGACGAAGTAAGTTGCAGCAATGGCAACGAGCAAGTTGCCGATACATAAGATCAAAAGATCGAAAATCCAATTACGTGACATGCATCTATTCTATCATCGGATGGTCAAACTATGGCAGATGGTGATGGATTGCTTTTGGTTTAACCATATCTATTCTGTGATACACTGAGTGGCATGAAAATCAGATACTGGATCCCCACCATCATTGTATTGATATTCATCTGGGGCAATTCGATGCTCAATGGTTCGATCAGTGAAATGATCTCTTCGTTTATCCAATATCTTTTAACCGGACAGGATATGGAGATGGTGATCCTCAGTGGTTCCGATAAACTGTTACGCAAGATCGCTCATTTCAGTGAATATCTCTTATTGGCGTTATGTGTCTATTATGGCTGTTATAAAAACAGAATCGCTGGTCAAACCATGCGATTCTGTATGATCTTGTTTTTATTGGTCGCACCATGTGATGAATGGATCCAATCCTTTACGGATGGACGCAATGCATCCTTTTTTGATGCTTTATTGGATTGGAGTGGTTATACCATCGGTTGGCTGATCAATCTTCTTTTGATCAAACGGTGGATCAAACCATCTCATCCGTATTGATCAGCTTGCATTGATCACATGGGTGAAGATGTGATCCAATTCCACCAGATCTTCCTTGTTCAGGATCATCACTTCCAATTCTTTCGCTTTGGCATTCATATAGGCATTGATCTTTCGTGCCTTGCTGCTGACGGCCAAAAGCGCTAAGGCTTGTGCCCCGCCGAAATGATGGGCATTGGTGTAGATCTCATAAATATCTTCCTGATGGACTTTGCTGAGCTTGCAGGACAGATAATTGGGGTGATTGTTTTTGATGGTGATCAGATCGATCTCACTGGTGGCTTCAAATCGATCATTGATATACAACCCGTTAAAATCGATGCGCATGCTCATTTTCACATCATCGAAGATATTGGATTCATAACAGATGATATATAAATACATTTCCAATATCTGGCCCATAACTTTGAAAATATGCGCATATTTAGGATTCATTTTGATCTTGCCTTGATTCGCATCGTAAATCGAAAGGATATCCAGATCTTCCAGACGGCTCAAGATCCGCAGTGCTCCTTTACGTTCGACGCGCTGCGGCGTGTCGAACAGATACAGGATATTGTTCTTGCTTTTGCTTAACGCATAGGGGAAAGCTTCAATCAGACCATATGCACCGTTTTCGATCGAATCGCTGAAGATCTTATAGATTTTTTTGATGATGGCGCGATCATTTTCACTTTGAAAATCTTTCGGCGAGTAATGCAAAGAATCGGGCTTGACGGCAGCGCCGCAGCTTTCGATCGAATGCCGGATATGCAGGTTTTGCACGGTCAAATGATCAATGGTACCGGCTATGGAAAAGAATGCATTGGCTTGGTGGTCATAATAAAAGATATTGTGGGTAGCCGTGATGGCAGTGAACAGGCGCATGGATCGATGCAATGTGGCACTGGTCAAATCAATATCCGCATCTGGATAGCGATCCATCAGTTCATTGAGTTGATCCAAGGGTTGATGCCAGTGGATGAAATGGGGTTTGAGTTGATACTCTTTAAGGATATTGATGTGCTGTGCAACGACATATTGGTCCGTATGACGGTATGGTTGCAACCATACCGTCACGATGGTGTCATAGGGATATGCCAGGGCAGACATGATATTTTCGATTGGATTTTTACTAAATATGCGTATCAGTGTAGTCATGTCTTAAGTGTATCATGGTCAAACCATATTGTGGTATGATAGCAACGCCTTATGGTTTAACCATAAGGGGTGACTCCAATTCATATCACATTGTAGATTGGATTAATTGAGAATTTTGGAACGGGGATACCAAGAACGTTTGATGCGTATAAAGACGAGAAGAAGCAACCGGTATTTGAAGCTACGGAGAATTTCTTCTATGTTACTCTACCTAATTTAAATTATGTGCAAAATGGCCAAATAAATGAATTGGATTTATTGATATTAAAAGCGATTCATAATAACCCGGGAATTAAAGTCTCAGAAATTCTACGAAACTTGACCAATGATGGTAATCAAGTAAACGAAAATCAAATAAGAAATTCCATAAAAAGAGAGATACATGGATATATCTAATATAAAGGATCTAAAAAACAGGTGGATACTTTATTAAAGGTTAACATGCATTAATTGGGTTTTGTAAAGCGATAGTTTTGATAATAAAAAAAACGAGCTAGTGCCCGTTTCTTTTAAGGGGGATAAGAAGCATGTTTACTTTTACAAGGTT
>CALVGN010000010.1 GCA_944327105.1 uncultured Erysipelotrichaceae bacterium
GAACGATTAAAAGAGTACATGATAAAAGGCTTTACGATGGATGATGAGCGGCTGAAAAATCTGGGCGGCGGTAACTACTGGAAAGAGCTGTTAGACCGCATACGGGATATACGTTCGTCTGAAAAGGTTATGTACCGACAGGTTCTTGACCTTTATGCAACGAGTGTTGACTATGATCCTAAAAGTAGTGAATCTATTGCCTTTTTTAAAATGGTGCAGAACAAATTGCATTATGCAGCACATGGACATACAGCAGCGGAGGTCATATACGAGCGCGCGGATGCGAGTCAGCCTTTTATGGGATTGAAGAGTTTTTCTGGTGATTTTCCTACTTTAAAGGATATAGGCATTGCAAAGAATTACCTTAATGATCAAGAATTAAAAATATTGAATAATATTGTATCGGGATATTTTGATTTTGCAGAAATTCAGGCTATGCGCCATAATCCTATGTATATGGCAGATTATGTGGAGCATCTTGATAATGTTTTGAAGACTACAGGGGAAAAAGTGCTACAGGGTGCCGGTACAATCAGCCATGCGCAGGCAATCGAGAAGGCAACAGAAGAGTATAGAAAATATCAGGTACAGAATTTGTCACCGGTTGAAGAGGAATATTTGGAAAGCATTAAAAATATTCAAAGCATAGTAAAGAAAAAAGACAATAACTAATAGAACATGATGCTTCCATGCAAATATCAAAGTTGAAGAGATTTTTGGAAGAACAGTGAAAAGATTGGTTTGGACAATGAAGAACAAGTGGAGACTGTGTGCCTCTTGAGCAACCGAAAACCTGACTCATATGTGCACCTGAATCTGAAGATGGAAGACTACTATCGGATCAAGGATGCCCAGAAAGAGCAGGACAAGAAATAATCATCATAATATCATACGGAACCAACAGTAAGAGCTACTGATGCGAAAAAGCATTGGTAGCTCTTTTCTTTTTCTCCGGAGCAGGAAAGGCAGTGCTGATAGACACTTAGCGTTCTTTCTGCATTTATGAAGCTTGATAAGGAAGGTATTCTTTGGAGAGAAGATGCGCAACCATATATCCAGTCATATCTTAACGAATACCGAAAACATAATCAGGCTAGCTTTAAAATGTATGATTCCTCGAAACCTATGCGATTATGCAAGGTTGCTTGTGAGCAAGTGTTTGACGAAATGTATTCTAATAAGTTGGAACTGTTGCTTAACGAAAAATCTGAGGTATAAACAATAAAGCCGTCATCATGACGGCTTTTTAAAAATTCATATTATTGAAATGGAGCAAGTACCCGTTTGATTAATGATTTGACCAGTTCTTCGGTGGTATAAGCATGATAGAGGACATCGGCTTGCTCCATCGCTTCTTTCTGATAAGGTTCCACATGGGTATAGTTGTAGACTCCCATTAAATATGGATATAACAGATAGATAAAATGGATGCGATCGGTATGATCCATTTTTGGAAAGTACCGGTGTAATGTAGCACTGATGGATTCGATGGTTGAACCAAAAGCTTTCTTGAATTCAACCAAGTACGCTTTTCTTGAGTTGTTTTCCAATTCATAGATATTCATTGCCAATAACTTCAACATCGTTTCGCGAGAGGCTAAAGTGTTAGCCAATGCGGTGGCATAACCATCCACATCCAATGTTTCATATTCATCCAGGATATGCAGAATATCCTGGTTCCACAACTCATATTCCTTTTGCAATACGCCCAAGAAAATCTCTTCCATCGTATGGAAGTAGTTATAAATAGATGAGCGACCAACAGTAAGTTGTTCAGCCACATCACGGAAAGTGATCTTGCAATAGGGCATGGATTGGTATAACCGTTTAGCCCCTTCGATGATCTCGTCCCGTCTTTTTTGAATCAATGCCGGATTGCTTTTGTTCATATCTGTGCTTATTATACACAAAAGCGGGACGAATGACACATTCGCCCCGCTAGTGGTTCAATCATTAAAATTCGACCAATTCATATTCCCGGCTACCAAATCCGAGGTCCTCCGCTGCTTCAATGGTATGGATTCCATTGCGCGAAGTGACCCGTTCGATGAAGTGATCTTTGCCTGGATCATCGCTGGTCCATACTAGATCAATGCATGCCTGGTCGATGGCAATAGCGTCCAATGAGGCTAAAATTCCGATATCCTTCATGCAAGGGTCTTCCGCTACGGCACAGCAATCGCAATCCACCGAAATATTCTTCATCACGTTGATGAAAACGATCTTGCCTTTGAAATAATTGTAAATGCTTTGCGCAGCATCGGCCATGGCTTCCGGGAATTCGATACTGGAAGCGTGTTGTTTCCAGGTTTCATAGCGATCGTCGGTTTTCCCGGCAGAGTGGATCAAGGCTTTGCCGGCACGAGAAGCACAACCGATGGCCAATTGCTTCAATGCGCCGCCATGGCCACCCATTGGGTGGCCTTTAAAGTGGGCCAGAACGAGCATGGAATCATAATTTTGCATGTGCTTGCCAACCAGATTGTATTTTAGAATTTTGCCATTGGGGATTTCAAGGACGGTGTCTGGTGCTTGTTCATCCATGATATCGACATCGAAATATTTGGTCCAATCATGTTCCTTCATCAACTGCCAATGAGACTCGCTGTTGTCACGGACACCGCCGCTAGCATCACCATAGGCAGTGTTGTATTCGACGATGGTGCCATGGACTTTGTCGACCATGGGTTTCCAGAATTCCGTATGGAGGTAATTTTGGTTGCCCTTTTCGCCGGAGTGGACTTTGACGGCAACTTTGCCGGGCAAGGTGATATTGAGTTTGTCATAGATCTCAACAACTTTTTCGGGAGTGATTTCCAGGGTGAAATAAACCGTGGATTTCATGTGTGCTCCTTTCAATATTTCCGTGGTTTGGTATATTGCCGAGATGGTTCAACCATCATTATAAAAATAATGATTCAGCCCATTGAATGACATTATGGTGATCGACCAGTTTGGCTGGTTGAAATTGAAAGCGGGATAGGTTTTTCTTAAGTGGCGAAGTGACCCGTTTACCCTGGATCCGCCACTTGTGGCAAAGACATAGATGGTCCAGTCAACAGGATTCAATGTATCCAAGAAGGTATCGATAATGCGGGGTTCGACATCCCACCATATCGGAAAACCAATGAATAATATCGAATGGTTTCGAAGCGATGCGGGAAGTGGTTCAACCAATTCATGGCGATTGGATTCATCCTTCATTTCAATGGATGAGCGACTGTACGCATCATTCCAATCCAGATCGGCATCACTGTAGTTCAGTTTTGGCTGGATCTCATACAAATCTGCATTGATAACACTGCATAATTGCTTGGCTACTTGTTGGGTTGTGCCACTGGCGGAAAATTAAACAACTAATGGCTTCATTAAGAATCAAATCCGACCGATGACAAAATGTCAGCATCATTATAAGCGATAAACTTGGGTTTGAATTACATCAAAAAAAATACGTCATTGTGATATGGTAGAACCATAGGTAAACCATATGAGAGCAATATTGGATTGTAAAACGCATCATACATTGGATCAAGCCATGCGCAAAGCGCATGGCTATAATGGCTATCAATTGATGGATCTGGCCACAGATCGATTGATGGATATGTTAAAAGATATATTGAAAAATAAACGTACGGTCGTGGTGTGTGGTCCAGGAGATAATGGTGGGGATGGATATGCATTGGCCAAGAAGGGAAAATCCATTGGTTTAACCATGGATATTTTTAATACCAATACTGCAGTGCATCGATCGACACAGGCAACGCAATTATTCTATCGTCAGGCGAAAGCAAGTGGTGCGAATATGGTTGAAACCACAGTGGATTTTAATCGTTATGATGTGATTATCGACTGCCTGTTTGGCAGTGGATTGAATCGACCGTTAAGCGATCGTTATGCATGTTTGGTTGAAACCATCAATCAATCCACTGCCCAAATCATCAGTATTGATTTACCCAGTGGGTTAAGTGGAGATCATTATTCCAATGATTTTCCGTGTATTGAAGCGGATTTGACACTGACGATTGGTGGATATAAACCAGTCATGGTGAATGGTTCAGCGCGAAAGAAATGTGGTCAAATCCGATTGATTCCATTATGGGAAGATTCGATGTGGCATGGTTTAACCAATGATTATGTGGTTGAAACCAATGATCTATCTTCTTATCTTCCGTCACGTAAATCCCATAGCCATAAAGGATCCTATGGTAAAGGTTTATTGATCGGCGGCAGCCGATCGATGGGAGGTGCCATTGTGCTGGCGGCTAAGGCCGCCTTGCACAGTGGGATGGGTACCACCACTGTCATGGTACCATCCTGTATCGAATCCCGTATGGGTGTATCATGTCCGGAAGTGATGATCCTTACCCAACATCAGGATGATCAAGGATTTATGGATGGTCCATTGGATATCCATGATCTTCATCCGTTTGATGTGATTTCCATCGGGAATGGATTGGGGGTGACTTCCAATGCATCCAGGATGGTTCAAACCATTTTACAAACTGATAAACCGATCATCATCGATGGGGATGGATTGAATGTACTTCAAGATCATCTTGATTTATTGAAACGAGATGGTTGGACCATACTGACCCCGCATCTAAAGGAAATGGCACGCTTGATCCAAAAAGATATCGAGTATATCAGCGAACATCCTTTTGAAGTATTGGATGATTTCAAGAAACGCTATCCCAATGTGACGGTATTGTTGAAAGATGATTGGATGTATACCAGCGATGGTACAAACCATGTGGTCATACCATTGGGTAATAATGGTTTAGCCAAAGGTGGCAGTGGGGATGTATTATGTGGTTTGACCATCAGCATGATGGCTCAATGCCATGATCCGATGCGATCAGTGATCGCATCGGCGATGTTATTGGGGTTGAGCAGTCAAGTCTGTGCAAAGCAATATACCCCATACTGTATGGTTGCAACGGACTTGATCGATGCATTGCCGTCGGTGATTCGACCACTGTATACCATGATTTGATCATGATCCATGCGTTTAATGAAAATGTTTCAAAAACGCATGGATTTTTCTTTTGATTCACATATCGGATTTTCCTACCATAGACAAGGGAAATAACAATGAAACAACATATCGTGATCATCGGCGGCGGAATCGGTGGTTTGATGGCAGCCTATCGGCTGGCAGAACGATCCAATGATGACGTGACGTTGATCGAACGTGGTCATGGTTTGACCACACGACACTGTCCCATTTTAATGGGTAAAACCAAAGTCTGTGCCAAATGTGATCCCTGTGCCATCATGGAAGGCATCGGTGGTGCCGGTGCTTTTTCCGATGGGAAATACATCATCTCCACCGAATACGGTGGATGGTTATCCCAGTTTTATGATGATGATACGCTTTTGGATTATATCGAACAAGCTGATCAGATCTTGATGCATTATGGTGCGGCCAAAGAACGGTACTACCCAAATGATGAACTGAAGCAAAAGTGTCTTCAATATGATCTGCATATGCAGCAAGCCATATTGAAACACTTGGGAACGGATGCCAACTTCAATACCATGGTGGACTTTGTCGATGCCTTGTCCCAACGTGTAACCATCCTTACGGATACAACGGTAACGGATGTCGATCCATCCAAAAAAACAATTCAAACGATGTCCCATGGTCAAACCAAGGAATATTCTGCGGATAAAATCATCTTTGCCGTCGGCAGAGCCGGCAGTCGATGGTTCAACCAATGGGCCAACACCCATGGTGTGACCATGAGCAATACCCAGGTGGACATCGGTGTCCGTGTTGAATGTGATGCGTTGATCTGGGATCATTTTTCCAAAAAGATCTATGAACCCAAGATCCTGTATCGTTCCAAGCAATATGGGGACATCACTCGGATGTTTTGTTTCAATGACCGCGGATATGTGGTCACAGAAAATACCGATGGAGTGCTTACGGTCAATGGTCATGCGTATAAAGACAAAACGAAAAAAAGCAAAAATTCCAATTTTGCATTATTAACGAGTATCCATTTTGCGCAACCATTTTATGAACCGATCGAATATGCCCGCTCCATTGCTGCATTGGCCAACAAGATCAGCGGAGGCAGTGTACTGGTGCAACGTTATGGGGATTTATTACGAAATCGTCGTACCAACGAAACCCGTTTAAGAAACGGGATGGTGCAACCCACCTTGAAAGCCACACCAGGTGATTTGAGTCTATGCATGCCCAAACGTCAATTGGATGACATCATCGAAACCATTGGTGCACTCAACCACGTCGCACCGGGTATTGCCAATGAAGATACCCTGTTATATGGCATTGAATGTAAGTATTATTCGGCTCGACCCAACTGCCATGATTTTCAACTGGATGATTATCCGGGAATATATGCCATTGGTGATGGTGCGGGTTTCACCCGCTCTTTATCCCAGGCAGCAGCCAGTGGATTGATGGTTGCCGATGGGATCATCCATGGTCATATCAAATGAGCAGGGTATCACCATAGGTATATAAAAAAAGGAGCCTTCAATCTTTGAAGGCTCCATTTGTATGATCAGTTTAAATTTATTTTTCGTCCTTGCCGCCGAACAATCCACCGCGCAGATCTTTTCCTTTTTCCAAGATCTTGTCATCAATGTCGCTTTTTTTCCAGCATTTCTTTGATGTTGGCATTGTTCATGACATCCTTTACGGAATTTTCCAGCTTGTCCAGGTCGAGGTCTTTCATCAATCCCTGGGCTGCGCCGGCAACTTTACCCAGCATGTCGACATCCAGATTGATGCCCAAGCCTTCAACCAACTGTTCCAATCTGTTTTCTTTTTTGTTATCGTTGGTCATTGTAGAGTTCTTCTTGTGCTTTGATCGTGCTCATCCAAGGTTCGCGATGAAGTCATTATAAGGTGCAATGGTTCGTTGGTTCGACCATATCCATGCTGGAATGATTATCAAAAGCCATCGCAGATGCGATGGCTGGGTGGATTCGCTACTTTTTAGCATTGGTTCCTAACATTTCACCAACCAAATTCAAATCCGATACAGTTTTGGTCAATTCTGTTGGAACGATGATTTTAGTGGCTTGACCATTGCCTAATTCTTTCAAAGCTTCCATGGCTTTTAAGGAGAGAACGTTACGGTCAAGTCCGACTTCTTTGAGTTTCTGTAGCCCTTCAGCTTCGGCTTGGTAGATCTTTCGGATGGCTTCAGCTTGTCCTTCAGCTTTGGCAATTTCGGCGTCACGTTGGGCATTGGCGGCCAATACGAGCGCCTTGGCTTCACCATCGGCTTTTTTGATGACGGATTCCTGATGGGCTTCAGCCTGCAACAGGGCTTCGCGTTTTTCACGTTCGGCTTTCATCTGCTTTTCCATGGCATTTTTGATTTCATGCGGGGGATCGATGTTTTTCAATTCGACTCGGCTCACGTTGATTCCCCAGGGATCAGTGGCTTCATCCAGGATGGTTTTTAATTTGGCGTTGATCGTATCTCGACTGGTCAACGCTTCATCCAGGGTGATCTCACCGATGAGGTTACGCAATGTCGTGGCGGATAGATTTTCCAATGCAAATAACGGATTTTCAGCACCGTAGGCAAATAATTTGGCATCGAATATTTTGAAATAGACCACGGTATCGACACTGATGGTCACATTGTCTTTGGTAATGACACTTTGTGGTTCAAAATCGGCGCATTGTTCTTTGAAACTGGCTTTGGAGACGATGCGTTGGACCACAGGAATAAGAAAGTGGATGCCAGCTTTCCAGGTGGTTTGGTAACGCCCAAGAAATTCAATGACATATTCCTCGGTTTGAGGAACGATTTTGATCGTCGAAACGGCCAATGTCACAACGATAAACAGAATAATGACGATAACGATGAATGGTTGCATGGTTTACTCCTTTTTGTAATGGTTAGCGGATAAATAAATATGGCAGGATGGCGATTGCGGTCATGATCATTACAAATATCGCAATGACTACAATGGTCATGATCAATGAGCGAATCGATTGTTTGAGACGTGACGGTGGGTTTTGCTTTGGTTTGACCACACCATCTTCATGAAGAAACTTTTGATCACCGATATACTGTTGGGAGCGCAGAGTGGCCCTTTGATGCGTGATACGATGTACAGTTTCACGACGACGCTTGAATTGATCATAATGGGTCAATGGGTATCCGTTGAGGATGGTTTTACTTGGCTTTTTTGGATCGGTTCCGTTTAGATTCATGATTGCTTCCTTCGCTCCTGATTGTACCATATCGAATGTTAAGTATGGTTAAAACCAGGTTAAATGGAAGAGTGGTAAGATCGGCGATCATGGTTTCAAGGTATCAAAAACGGCGCTTATGATAAGCGCCGATTGGATATTAAGGGAGTGGATCAGACAATTTCGATATCATCGTCATGGAGCATGAATAAACACAATCCGACGATGATACAAACCATGGTTGGATCATATCCTTCATTGATTCGGAAGTGTTTATGATGTGCCATGATATCGTTGCATCTTCCAATGGTCGTATCATTGATTTGTATCAGAAAATCACGTTTACTGGATTGTTCGATCCGTAATGTTCCCTGTGGAAGATTCACCACGATATGCTCAACCATGGGTGGTCGTATCAAACTGACGGTGTTAAAGCGTTGCTGGTGAGGAATATACTGAAATTCCGCACTGTAAATGGTGTGATCTATTTTGATCAAAACGTGCGGTGCATCACAAATCAGCTCGCATTCACGATGGTTATGATCATCCATCATCACAAGATGATTCGGATTCAGTTTCTGTTTGATCATTTTATATTTCATTGCATTGGTTTGATCATAAAGTGTGATGGAACGCAATGCGTCATTGACGGAATATACCATTTAAATCACCCCTATCATTGAAATGCAGACATTGCAGATTCCGGCCAATACCATGATCGTGATCAACCCCATCTTCTTGGTTTTCATCAATAACAGGCAACCAATAAAGATCATGATCATGATCCAGTTGGTGGTGTGTAGACTGATCAAACCATCGCTGCCCCAGAATGCGCTGGTTAAAATAGATACACCGGCAGCTGCGATCATGGCCACTACAGCCGGACGCAGTGAATGCAATATATCTTGGATCAATGTAATATTGCGGTATTTTAGATACAGTCGTGCGATCAACATGACCAATATACAGGATGGCAGGATGCATCCGATGGTTGCCACCAGTGCCCCGGTGATTCCGGCAATCTTGATTCCGACAAATGTGGCAGAATTGATGGCGATCGGTCCAGGTGTCATCTGTGAAATGGTGATTAGATCAGTAAATTCATTCATCGTTAGCCATGCATGTTGGCTAACGACCTGTGCTTCAATCAGTGGCATTGCGGCATAGCCACCCCCGAAGCTGAATAAGCCGATTTGCAAAAAGCTCCAGAACAATTCGAGTAAAATCATTGAATGCTCCTTTTTTTATCGGATAAGGCTTTGAATGTGCCCATTGCGCCACAAATCAAAATGATGTAAATCACATTGATGTTGAATAGTGCCGTTGCAATGAATGCTGTCAACAGAATTGCCATGGATAAATGGTTATGTTCACGTCGTATCCCGGATGCCATTTCGAATACCACGGATAGGATGATCGCACCAACCCCCGCCTGCATGCCTTCCAGCATTTTATTCACGATATAGCTTTGTTTGAACAGAGTATAAAATACGGAAATCAGCGAAATGATGACAAATGGTGGGATCACCGTTGCAATGATGGCTACCAATGCACCAATCACCCCCATCAGTTTGTAACCGACCACGATCGCCCCATTGACGGCAATAGCGCCTGGTGCCGATTGAGCGATCGCCACCAAGTCGAGCATTTCATCTTCTTCAATCCAGTGCAATTCATCCACAAACTTCTTTTTCATCAGGGTGACAATGACATAACCACCGCCGAAAGTGAACGCACTGAGGTAGAGTGTGGAGATGAAAATTTTCCACAGTACTTTTTGTTTGTTCATAATCTCCTTCCTTTCGGCTTTACTGTAAGTCTAAATTTAAGATAATAAAAATACTATTAATCTATAATATTAATAGTAAATTTGTTATAAGTGGGGGAAGTGGACCATGACATTACGACATCTATGGATCTTTGTTGCGGTATTTCGTTATAGCAACATCACCAAAGCCGCGCATGAGTTGCATTTGGCACAACCATCAGTTAGTCTAGCCATTAAAGAAATGGAAAATTATTATGGGGTACCGTTATTTGAACGGATCGGGCGCCATATTGAACCCAGTGAAAGTGCAAAGGAGCTCTATCAGTATGCAGTGCACGTGCTCAGCGAAGTAAAAGAAATCGAAGATCGAATTCGAAATTGGGATCAATTGGGAAAAATCAGAATCGGTACCAGTATTACAATCGGCACGTATATCTTGCCGGTGATTCTGAAGCAGTTTCAGGATCGTTATCCGAAGTTGCAGATTAAAGTGACGGTTGCCAAATCCGAAGCGATCGAAACGCAGATTCTCAATAATCAGATCGATATCGGTTTAATTGAAAATCAACCCGTCAGTGAGGATGTCGTATCCATTCCTTTTGTTCGGGATTCGATGTGTGCCATCGTGGCCAACGATCATCCATTGACGAAGCAATCTACCGTTACGTTGAAGCAACTGGCCCGATATCCGTTTTTGATGCGTGAAAAAGGCAGTGGAGGTCGGGAAATATTGGAGGCTTGCTTCAGTTTGCTTGGCTTACAGATCGAACCGGCTTGGGAAAGTGTGAGTACGCAAGCATTGGTGCGCGCCGTTTCCGAAGGGTTTGGGGTCGCGGTATTGCCTCTATTGTTGATCCAGAAAAACATCGATGAGAAAAATGTGACTAAAATCCCGTTTGAAAATCCTTTGACGCGAAATCTGAATATCGTGTATTACAAAAACAAGCTGATCAGCAAAAATCTACAAACGTTTATCGATTTGAGCAAAGCGTATGGATTAATGGAGCAAATATAAAAGGTAAAAGACCAACAGCAAAGCGGGGATATCGCGTTACTGTTGGCCTTTTATTGTCGGTGAATGATGAGTGAATTGGGATGTCTTTGGTGATCTTGGTACAGGAATTACTGAGCAAATCGCTTTTATATTGTGGGCATACCGTCCAGCGAGTTAGCGGTTTGGTCGCGTTTTGATTTTATATGGGATAACACCATTGAAGAAAATCTCAAATAAGATCACGTGAAGGCATGCAACTTATTGTTATTTATCGATGGTTGCAACCAATTGATATCCAATTGTTGTGTTGGATGCACTCTGGGGTGATGGATTATGCCAGATCTCATTTCCCCACCGATCATAGACATTACCATATTGGTCTGTGGTAAATGGACCGCCGTCATCATAAGTAGCGGTTGGTTGCGTTGGACATGATAATTGGGGAATAATTAGATCACTGGGATCTACTTCGATCGTTGCAGAAGCGTCAGAATATTGTCTTCCACAACTTTCACAAGTCCAATACTCCCGTGTGCCTGGTTTGTAGCACGTGGCATCTTGTTTTGGTGTATGGACGAGTTTGCCGTGGGTTACGACGACAGTACAGGTGTCGGTCTTATCACCGTCCTCTGTGGTGACTCTGATGGTGGTCTCGCCCTCGCCCACGGCGGTGACGGTGCCGTTCTGCACGGTGGCGACATCGGCACTGTCGCTTTGCCAGGTCACATTTTTGTTGGTGGCGTCGTCCGGCTCCACCGTGGCAGTGAGGGTTTCGCTGTCGCCCACTTCAAGGGTTAAGCTATTCTTATTCAATGTCACATTGGTAACTTTGTAGGTAACATGACCTGTCAAAGTACCTCTTTTGGTAAGGGTGCCGCCATCAATCGTCAGCTTGCCGTTTGTGTTTAGGCTGGCTCCCTCTGGGATGGACAAGGTCTCGCCCTCGCTGATTTTCAAATCATCCTGCAATTCCACAATGCCGTACACGGTGCCGGCGCTGCCGTCAAAAATGATGCCGCTGCTATTATTACCCGTTGGTGTCGGCGTAGGAAGCGTTACCGAAATTCTTGATGCACTGATCCCGCCATTTCTGGCGTCCACGATCGCATTTTGGCTGACCGTCAGGCTGGTGGTGGCACCGGTGGCTTGAAGCGATCCCACATAAAACAGTATCCCATCACTGCTTTCAGTGCCGCTGGCGGTCAGGCTGCCGCCGTCGACGGAAAGAGAGATATTCGGGGAGTTGGTGGCGGTTGAGCCGGACTGCACAAAGACGCCGGCGTAGCCAGAATAGGTTTGAGTAGTCTTTGCATCGACAGAAGCGTTTTCAATGGTCAGGGAGGCGTTACCTGTTCCGCTTTTGACAAATATTCCGTGAGCAGAACCAGATACTTCCAGGCTGCCATTGTTTTCACCCGTAATAGTCAGGGTGGCGTTTGTACCATAGCTGGACGCGTTTATCTCTGCATTCAAAAAAATCCCATAGGTGCCTGTGATGGTATTCTCACCAATCAGCTTTATGGTCAGGGAAACCGGCTGCTCGCTATTGCTCAGAGCATAGATCCCGGAGCCATAAGGCGCTGATACGGTATTAGACTCTCCCTGGATGGTCACATTGTGCAGTTCCAGGGTGCCTTGGCCGTCGTAGTATATGTAGTTATTTCCCTCCGGCTCATCCGCTTGTGAGGTCCAAACTTTTCCACCGTCAGAGGATGTCCAGTATCCGGTACCAATTGTTGTACTGCCCACATACAGTGTTTGAGGCGCAGCGCCTTCCGCCAGCGCCGTGACGGGCAGCAGGCCCAGGCAGAGGGCCAGGATGAGCAGGATAGGTAAGAATCGTCGTTTCATGTGAGACCTCCTTGGAGTAAAGTTGGGTAAAAGTATTATTTAACGGGAGTGAAACGTGAATCGGTTTGTCCATCAATGTCCTAACCGAGTTCGCTCGGGCCATACATTCGGAAATACCAGGTTTTTTTCAGCGAATCCTGGTCATTTAGATCATCAGACTCATGCCTTTCACTAATATTAATATTACCTTTAATCTGAGAATACAACCAATTCCGTCGTGCACCATTTTCCAGTGCCAATGTATTTGGTGAATCAAAACATAGATAGCCGGAAAATGTGATGCCCATGGATAGTGTTTGTCTTTACTTGAATGAGTACTCAGGTATGATGAATCTTCTGAAAACATAGTAGCAATATTATTGCATATTGTAGTATGCAGAGATACCAGTTCCTTGTTATGTAAAGTTACTACGCATCTGTCCATTTTTATTCGTCGGTCGTTAGTCTTATTTGGTAGCAAAATAGAATGTCCAGTCTTTCGCAAAGACTGGACATTTATTATTGGGTATCTTCCGGGATATTGTATTTCGGATGCATGTGATAATGGGTGTGCAGGTAATGGTGTGCCACTTCACTTCCAGGTTGGCCAAAGAAGTTTTCATACATAGCTTTGACCACAGGATTTTCATGACTTTTACGGATGGTACTGGCTTGATCAATATCATACAGCGCTGCGGAGCGACGTTTCGCGATATCGATGCTACTTTGGGTTTTGCTGTTTTTGATTGGTTGACCGCCACCCATGATACAACCACCCGGACAACTCATGATTTCTACAAAATGGTATTCACAGGCACCATTTTTGATCGAATCCATAATGGTGGCGGCACTCTTTAAGGATGAAGCCACCGCCACTTTGATGGTTTGACCATTGATGGTCACACTGGCTTCCTTGATCTTTTCCATACCGCGAACAGCACTATAATCCAGTTTTTGAAGGGTTTCCCCACTGATCCAGTCCGCTGCGGTACGCAATGCCGCTTCCATGACACCACCACTGGTTCCAAAAATGGCACCGGCACCGGAAGCCAGAGGCAATGGATCATCAAAGTCAGCATCCGGCAATTCATTGAAATCAATATTGGCATAATCGATCATTCGTCCCAATTCACGGGTGGTCAATACAAAATCCACATCCCTTAATCCATTGACTTCCATTTCCGGACGCAAAATCTCGGCTTTTTTTGCCACACACGGCATGATCGAAACCACTTTGATCTTTTCTGGATCGATACCTTTGGTTTGGGCAAAATAGGATTTGATCATGGCACCAAACATCATTTGCGGACTCTTGCAGGATGAAAGATGATCGAGTAATTCAGGATAATTCTTTTCTGCATAGCGGATCCATGCCGGAGAGCAACTGGTCATCATCGGCAATACACCATGGTTGTTAAGGCGCTCGATGAATTCATGGGCTTCTTCCATGATGGTCATATCCGCGCCGGTGTTGGTATCAAAAACATAATCGAAACCAAGATGTTTGATGGCCGAAACCATCTGACCCGTGACATTGGTTCCGATTTTTTGGCCAAACAATTCTCCCAATGCCACTCTTACCGCCGGTGCGGTTTGAGCGATGCAGATCGTATCCGGATCGTTCAATGCCGCCCATACATCTTTGATGCTCTCCTTTTCACGCAATGCACCGGTCGGACAAGCGGTGATGCATTGACCACAGAATGTACAGTTGACATCATTGAGCGATAAATCATAGGTGGTAGAAATCGTAGAGTGGAAACCACGGTTGATGCAATCGATCGCCCCGATCCCCTGGATCCGGTTGCATGTGGAGACACAACGGCGGCATAAGATGCATTTGTTGAAATCACGAATCAAGGAGGGGGAATGATCATCCACAGTATGGGTGGTCATTTCACCTTCATATTCGATATGCTGGACATTGAATTTTCGTGCTAGATCACTCAACTCACAATGCCCGTTTCTCACACATGTCAGACAATCCCGATGGTGGTTGGATAAGATCAGATCCAATATCGTCCGTCTGGCTTCGATAACATCGATGGAATTGGTCAAAACATCCATCCCTTCTTCCACTTTCTGAATACAAGAGGTGGCAAAACCACGCTGACCTTTGACTTCAACCAAGCACATGCGGCAATCCCCGGCTTCATTGATATCTTTGAGAAAACACAATGTCGGGATATCGATCCCAATGCTTTTGGCAGCCGCCAGGATGGTGGTGCCTTCCGGTACTTCGACCGGTTTATGATCAATGGTTAAATGGACCATACGTTCCTCCTATCGTGAAATGGCATGGAACGGACAAGCCGCCATGCAGGCACCACATTGGATGCAGATGGATGTATCGATATGATGTGCCTGTCGGGTTTCACCACGAATGGCATTGACCGGACAGTTGCGTTTGCAAAGGCCACAGCCTTTGCATAACAATGGATCGATCTGGATGGTGGTCAAGGCTTTACATGTTCCCGTTGCACAATGGTGATGATAGACATGTTCGTTGTATTCATCCCTGAAGTATTTCAATGTGGATAAAACCGGATTGGGTGCACTTTGACCTAAACCACAGATGGAGGCATGTTTGACCACATTGGCCAATTTTTCCAGTTTATAGATATCATCGCCATTGGCTTTACCCGCACAGATGCGTTCCAAGATTTCCAGCATCCGTTTGGTTCCGATGCGGCACGGTGTACATTTGCCACAGGATTCGGCTACGGTGAATTCCAAATAGAATCGAGCGATATCCACCATGCATTTGGTATCGTCCATGACGATCAAACCACCGCTGCCCATCATCGAACCAATCGCCATCAAAGATTCATAATCGATCGGTGTATCGATATGTTCGGCCGGGATACATCCTCCACTGGGTCCGCCGGTCTGGGCAGCTTTGAATTGATGCCCACCGGGGATTCCCCCGCCGATATCGTAGACGATTTCACGCAAGGTGGTTCCCATGGGCACTTCCACCAAACCGATATTATTGACGTTGCCACCCAGTGCAAAGACTTTGGTGCCTTTGGATGTTGCTGTACCGATGGCATTGAACCAATCGTAACCATAAAGAATGATCTTGGTGATGTTGGCATATGTTTCCACGTTATTGATGAGTGTGGGTTTACCAAACAAACCGCTTTGTGCGGGGAAGGGTGGCTTGACCCGCGGTTGACCGCGCTTGCCTTCGATGGATTCTAAAAGTGCCGTTTCTTCGCCACAGACAAACGCCCCAGCGCCCAAACGGATCTCGATATCGAAAGAAAAATCGGTGCCAAAGATGGCTTCGCCGAGCAATCCATATTCTCTGGCTTGTTTCAAGGCAACTTTTAAACGCGCCACGGCGATCGGATATTCGGCACGGATATAGATGAATCCTTTGGTTGCACCAATGGCATATCCGGCAATGGTCATCGCTTCCAATACACAATGGGGATCGCCTTCGAGAATGGAACGATCCATGAAAGCGCCCGGATCGCCTTCGTCTGCGTTACAGACGACATATTTGATATCGCCTTTGGCAGCAGCGGTAAACGCCCACTTGCGTCCTGTTGGGAAGCCGGCACCTCCACGACCGCGCAACCCGGAGGCACGGATTTGATCGATGATTTGCGTCGGTGTCAGTTCGAATAAGCATTTTTCAAGTGCTTTGTAGCCGTCGGCACCGATGTATTCATCGATGTTTTCCGGATCGATCACGCCGCAGTTTTTCAATGCGATGCGCAATTGTTTCTTATAAAACGAAAGATCGTTGAGCCGGCGGACCATTAAACCGGTCACATCTTTGACAAGCAAGCGAGATACGGGTTGCTTGCCGATGATGTGATTTTCGATGATTTCACGGCAATCATCGACACTGACGTGGGAATAGAAGGTATCATCCGGACGGATGATCACGACCGGTCCTTTGGAACAGAGTCCAAAACAACCGGTTTGGATCACTCGGACATTTTCCAAATGATATTCTTCGACCAATTCACGGAATTTGGTTATCAAAGCCGGGGATTTGGATGAGGTACAGCCGGTACCGTGACAGACGAGAATGTGGATCTCATTGCCGGTGCCGCCTTTGTTGCGTAAGTTGATGACCGGTGCCATTTTGGCACGGATATCGGCGAGTTTGGATCGTAAGTTATTCGGCATGGGCACTCTCCTTTTCTTTGGCACGGATGGCATCAATGGTGGTTGAGACCATTGTGGCATCGGCTTTACCATAGACTTCATCATTGACCATGAAAACCGGTGCAAGACCGCAGGCACCGACACAACGCACTTCATCGATGGAGAATAATCCGTCGGGGGTGGTTTGACCAGGTTTGATGTTGAGTTTTTGGCATAAGCCGTCCATCAATGTTTTACTGCCTTTGACAAAGCAGGCAGTTCCCATACAGACGGAGATGATGTATTTGCCTTTGGGTTTAAGGGAAAATCTGGAATAAAACGTGATGACACCATAGACATGCGCCATCGAAACATGCAGATGGCGGGCAATCAATTCCTGGGCATATACCGGAATGTAGCCAAAGTGTTCCTGCACATCGTTGAGTATCATGATCAGATAATCATCCGTTGGCGGATATTGTGAGAAAATCGATTGCAATGTGGACTCGATCTTCGCTTTGACACACGCTTGACACATAGTGTTCCTCCTTGCTCTGGGAACAGTTTATCATCAGGAATGGTCAAACCATAGTAATAATTGTGAAAATATTATTAAGTTTGGTCTCAACAAATCTATTTATCTATATTGACAAACTATATAGTGCGGTTAAAATCATAGTTAGATGGAGGTTAAACCATGAACCCACAATGGAAGAAAGGCGTACTCGATGTCGTTGTTTTGGCCCAGTTGGCAAAAAAAGACCAATATGGGTATGAATTGTGTGAGCATATTCAGACACAGATGGATGTGACGACCGCGAGTCTGTATGTTTTATTGAAACGGTTCGTCAATGACGGATTGGTCACGACTTATTTAGTCGATGGCGGTGGCGGACCGGCACGCAAGTATTATTCGTTGACCGTTGAAGGAAAAAAAAGGTGTGCTGAAATCATGGAACAGTGGTTGCAGTTTGTCAGCGGTGTCAATGCATTATTGAAATGATGAAAAAGGATCAAAGGAGAGAAATATGAAACGCGATCAATTTATGACGGAATTGGCCATGGGCGTGGCAGATCTACCACAGGATGTGGCCAGGGATATCCTGACGGATATGGATGAATATTTTAATGATGGTTTAAACCAGGGTAAAAGTGAAGAAGCGATCTGTGACCAATTGGGGGATGTGGATGATTTTATTGCATTGCTGCACGAGACGGAACAACGACGCAGTTCTTCAAAAGAATTGAGTTTACATACTACCTGGGTGCATTTGAGTGTGGATGCTGGAGACATTCATGTCCACAGTGCAGATCATTTTGAAATCAAATATGATCCAAATGCCTATGATATGACCAAAAATGAAAGGGATGATGCCATGGATATCGTTTTGGAAAGCAAAACAAAGATCCGTGGTATGGGTGGTTTGATCAATTCATTTTTGAATCCGGCATCGACACGGATCGATGTATTGCTGCCGGAAGATGTTGATCAAATGGATATTCACAGTGATTATGGGGATATCGAAATCGAAAGTGTACATGGTTCAACCATTTCACTTTCTTCCAATAAAGGAGATATCGATATCAAACGGTGTGAGATCATCGATCTGCATGTTTGCACCAGTCTGGGAGATATCGATATCAAAGCAGGATCGATCCAGCGGTTGGATCTATCCACAAATGCTGGTGATATCGACATTGAAGGAAATGGTTCGACCATCTCAGCCATTTCCAATCTTGGTGATATCGACTATGAAGGTATGGTGGAAACCATCGATCTTAAAACCAGCAAAGGAGATATCGATTTTTCTGGAAAGATTAACCAACGTGGGCATATCCAAACACAAATGGGTGATATCGACATGCATATCAATGATGCGACCATAAAAGCCAGCACCAAATTAGGTGATATCGACATTGATGGTTATTTTGAAAACGGTGTGTATATCCTTGGAGATGGAAGTGGGGATGTTACGGTCAGTTCCGCGTTGGGTGATGTCACCGTGTCCAAGTAAAGGATGCGGACAAATATTGAAAATTCAGAAATTTAACCACTATAAATATAAAACATTGAAAAGTCATAGAAGCAGACCTCTAAATGTATTGAAAAGTCAGGAATTTCATTTGTATTTTATATTGAAAAACTATGGCGACTTCAATGACTTGAAGGTTCAGGATTATTACAGAAGATAAGGGATTACGTATCAATGCGTTATATACCGCCTTTGAGCAAGTTCAACCATGATCTCCATGGTCCTACCATCTCAAATCCATCAATCTGTTTTCTATCTTTGATATCCGTCAATCCACTTGTCCAATTTCTGTTATATAATCTAAACAGCATATAGATGGAGGAAATTTAGATATGCCAAATATTATTGATGTCTACGCACGTGAGGTCATCGATTCCCGTGGTAACCCCACCATTGAATGTGAAGTTACCACTGAGTCCGGCGCATTTGGTCGCGCCATCGTCCCTTCCGGCGCTTCCACCGGTGAACGTGAAGCACTGGAATTAAGAGACGGTGACAAATCCCGTTTCGGCGGCAAAGGCGTTTTGAAAGCCGTTGACAACGTCAACACCAAGATCGCCGATGCTATTTTGGGTATGGATGTCCGTGATCAGAATGCCATCGATGATGTCATGCTGAAATTAGATGGTACCGATTTCAAATCCAATTTAGGTGCCAATGCCATCCTGTCCGTTTCCATGGCTTGTGCCCGTGCAGCCGCTGATTACTATGGCATGCCGCTGTACAAATACCTGGGCGGTTTCAATGGTAAAGTTTTACCGGTTCCGATGATGAACGTCATCAATGGTGGTAGCCATGCTGACTCCACTGTTGACTTCCAGGAATTCATGATCATGCCGGTCGGTGCCAAGAGCATTCGTGAGGCGGTTCAGATGGGTGCCGATACGTTCCACACCTTGAAGACCGTGTTGAAAGAAAAAGGCTATAACACCAACGTCGGTGATGAAGGTGGTTTCGCTCCTTCTTGCCGTGAAGGTAATGAAGAACCATTGGAATTGCTGGTCGAAGCCATCAAGAAAGCTGGATTCGAACCAGGTAAGGACATTGCCATTGCCATGGACGTTGCTTCCAGTGAATTCTACAATCCCGAAACCAAGATGTATGATCTGGTCAAATCCAACGGTGGTTCCAAGACCAGCGATGAAATGATCGACATGTATGAAGCTTGGATCGAGAAATATCCGATTGTCTCCATCGAAGACGGTTTAGGCGAAAACGACTGGGATGGCTGGAAAAAGCTGACCGATCGTTTAGGCAAAAAGATCCAGTTGGTCGGTGATGACCTGTTCGTTACCAATCCGAAGATCTTGAAGAAAGGTATCGAAGCCGGTATCGCCAATGCCATTTTGATCAAGGTCAACCAGATCGGTTCTTTGACCGAAACATTCGACGCCATGGAAATGGCGAAGAAAGCCGGTTATACCTGTGTCGTTTCTCACCGTTCCGGTGAAACGGAAGATACGACCATTGCGGATATCGCTGTTGGTTTCAACGCTGGTCAGATCAAGACCGGTTCCATGAGCCGTACCGATCGTATCGCTAAGTACAACCAGTTGATGAGAATCGAAGAAGAATTGGGTCCTGTGGCTGAATATCAGGGTGCTGATTGCTTCTACAACATCAAGAAATAATTACGGTTTATTGATGGACAAATCAAAGCCTGTCGCGAAAGCGACAGGCTTTTGTCATGCTTTGTATTGTGATTTTAACTATGATATAGATCATCCCCGTTATAATGGTTGTATCAAGGGGTTACAGGGGTATGATCATTTATCACAGTACGGTATCTGATTTTCATAATGCAGTTTTAAATAACCAGATCGCGGACATTATCGAATCGAATATGTTGCAGTATGGCCATCGCCATACCAACGTCAATGAAAAGAATTCTTGGACAAATTCCATGATGTATATGTCCAATGCTTTGGAACAAGCCAAGCTCGAATCCGATGTGGATGTTGCTATCGAATTTACTGTGCCCAATACATCCAAACGGATCGATTTTTTGATTTGTGGTCAAGACCAACAACAAAAAATGAGTGCGGTCATCGTGGAATTAAAACAATGGCAGTATTGTCACAAACTTGATGGGATGGATGGTACGGTCATCACCATGCTGAATGGTCATGATCGTCCGACGACTCATCCCAGTTACCAAGCACTCGGGTATGCGTCGTTGATCGAAGATTATAATGAGGCGGTTCAGGTCCATCGCATCGAGCTGCACCCATGTGCCTATTTGCATAATTATGTCATCAGTGAATCCAACAACGATGTGGTGGATCCGATGTATCACTACTACACTGATCAAGCACCGGTATTCGTACGTCAGGATGCGGCTAAACTTGCCACGTTTATCAAACATTT
Organism: uncultured Erysipelotrichaceae bacterium; assembly: GCA_944327105.1. Classification (GTDB taxonomy): domain Bacteria; phylum Bacillota_I; class Bacilli_A; order Erysipelotrichales; family Erysipelotrichaceae; genus CALVGN01. The sequence continues at coordinate 21,282 of CALVGN010000010.1, forward strand.
CATCACTAAATCCAATAAGGAAGTGTTGTATTATCTCGATAACGGCAGAATCCGACCATCCAAGGCATTACAAGATACCGTTGCGTCAACTTTTGCCGGCAACAAAGAATTTTTCTTGATCGATGATCAGAAAGTGATATATGAAGAGATCCTCGAGGCGATCCGTAATCGTCGGAATGATCGAAAAACCGTATTCATCGTTAAAGGTGGTCCGGGAACCGGGAAGAGTGTGATCGCTATCAATTTGGTCGGACAGATCATTCGCGATGGTTACAACGCCTGTTATGTCAGTAAAAACTCAGCTCCGCGAAATGTGTACAGTAAACTGTTGCGTCAGGGAAAATATCGTCAGGCCCAAATCGATAATCTATTCAAATCCAGCGGTAGTTTTGTCGGACTGGCACAAGATACGTATGATGTGATTTTGGTCGATGAGGCACACCGCTTGACTAAAAAAAGTGGAATGTATAAGAACTTGGGCGAAGATCAAACCAAGGAATTGATACAGGCGTCGATGTGTACCGTGTTTTTTGTCGATGATGATCAACAGGTAACGGTGGATGATGCGGGGACCAGTGATCATTTAAAGGAAGTTGCCCTTTCATTGGGGGCACAGATCGAGCAACGTGAATTGAAGTATCAATTCCGGTGTAATGGTTCGGATGATTATCTGATGCTGATCCGTTATTTATTGGGATATGAGTGCAATTACCCCGATATCCGTTATATGGATTATGATCTAAGAGTAATGGATTCTCCACAAGAAGTGTTTGATTTGATCGAGAGTAAAAATAAGATCAACAACAAAGCGCGGGTGGTGGCAGGCTATTGTTGGAAATGGATTTCTGAAGGAAAAAACAATAGCGACGTCCACGATATCGTGATCGGTGATTTTGAAAAGTCGTGGAATCTTGGGAATTCACAGACATGGTCGATCGATCCGCAATCTATTAATGAGATCGGTTGTATCCATACGTGCCAAGGATTGGAATTTGACTATGTCGGTGTCATTATCGGGCCTGATCTTCGTTACGAAAATGGGCAGGTCATTACGGATTGGACCAAAAGAGCTTCGAGTGACAAAAGTGTGTTCGGTTTAAAGAAAAGAATCCGAGAGAACCCACAAGAAGGGGAAGCACTTGCTGAGAAAATCGTACGAAATACCTATCGTACTTTAATGACACGTGGTCAGAAAGGATGCTATATATACTGTTGCGATCAAGCGTTGGCGGATTTCATGAAGCGTGTCATTGCTTCGATTCGTTTGCATTTTTGACCATCTGACGCCGGTAGTTCGCCGGCGTCACTTTAAATTGCTTTTTGAATTGCTTGATGAACCATCCTTTATCGCTGTATCCAACGGCATTGGCGATTTCTTCTACAGTGAGTTCATCCCTTAATAACATTTGTGCGGCTTGATTGATGCGGATCTCATTAAGAAATTCACTGAATGACTTACCGGTCACTTTTTTGAAACGAACGGAAAGATAATCCGGGTTGTAACCATATTTTTCAGCCACATCTTTCAATGTACAATCACTGTAATTGACACCAATGTATTGCAATAACATGCCAAAGCGATTGGTGGAGATCATCGTGGAATTGGGAACGATCAGTGTCTCAGGACGAGTTCGTTCCAATAGCGTGAGAAAACCATCGGTATAAATGTTGATCAGCTTTTGATGAAACCGGTCGGATCGATCGAATTCGTCGATGATCATTTCAAATAATTGAATGGCTTGTGGGATCGACGAACAAGAAAAGTAAAGATGTTCATGATTTGGATTTTTTAACGTGATGAATTCATAGATGATTCTTGAAATGGTCAATTGAGATGTGAATAAGGAGTCAAAGAATGAATGGTCATAACCAAGGATGATGGCTTTGCCATCATCCTTTAGCGTATAGCTACTGCCTTCACGGCAAAGGATGACGTCATCCTTTGCCATGGTATAACCATATGCATCAATGGTGATATCAACGATATCCGTTGCATAGATCATGGTTAAAAACATGGTTGTATCATGGATATCGTTCAATAATCGTATCTTTGGTCGAATCACTTCATTCATAAGTTTAATCCATTATATCTTCTCACAACACTAAGATTTCAACACTTTTCGACGCATTATTCTATATTGTTTATGATTTCACGAGTGAATATAGTGGTAGTGCTGAATGAAAGGAAGATAAGGGAATGAAATCATTAAGCCAAATAATGCTCTCATTGTTGATGGTCGTATCACTAACTGCCTGTAGTTCCACTGGTTCTACCACATCTACCGATACCCCATCCACCAATGAATCCACTGTAACGGATGGTGAATACACCGCTACCGCTACCGGTTTCGGTAACGGAGAAGTCTCCGTTACCTTAACGGTAGAAAATGGTGAAATCACCAATGCCGTTGTTGATACCACTTCACAAAGTGAAGGCTATGGTGCCGATGCATCCGAAGGACTGGCATCCCAGATTGTTGAAAAACAATCCTATGATCTCGATGTTGTTTCTGGGGCAACCGTAACCCGTGATGGCGTATCGGATGCTACAAAACAAGCCATGGAACAGGCTGGTTTTACCACAGAATCCACTGAAACCGTTGGTGAAGACCAAACCGCTAATGCCGATGTATTGGTTATCGGTATGGGTGCCTCCGGCACCATGGCGGCATTGAAAGCCGCTGAAAGCGGCGCCACCGTGATCGGTGTGGAAGCTACCGCTTCTCTGGGAGGCTTTGGCAATGCCGCCCAAGGTATGTTTGCCATCAATTCCGTTGAACAGGAAGAAAGATATGGTGAAGATGGTTTAACCACCGATGAAGACTATTGGTATGACCATATGTCCAGCCATAACAATCAACGTGGTAACAACAAGTTAATCCGTACATTCGTATCTGAAGCCAAAAACACGGTATCTTACTTGTTGAACCATGGTGTCAAGATGTTCTTATCCCCCACTGCCCAACAGATTGCTCACTTCGATACCGATGTTGTCTATCACCGTTGGAACAACGCCGATCCGTTTACCCATTTAGGTGCCGCATTGGAAGAAAACAACGTGGATATTCGCTATAACACCACTGCCACTGAATTAATCGTCGATGAAAATGGTAAAGTCACTGGTGCAAAATGCACCACGGAAGACGGTGGTACACTCACTGTTACCGCTAATTCCACCATTGTGGCTACCGGCTCCTTTGCTTCCAATGCTGAATTGATGGAAGAAGTATTAGGCAAAACCGTATACAGCAACGCCAATGTCATGGCCGGTACCCCGTTACCCGGTGTTGAAATGATGTGGAACGTCGGTGCTGCCCGTGGTGACCTGTTAACCATGAACCACGGTGTCAATGCCGGAGCCACAGTTACCGTAGATCAATTGACACTCAACTCCCCGATTCTTTGGGTTAATAACCAAGGCAAACGTTTCATGAATGAAGATTTGCTGAAGGATACGGTTGAATTCACCGATGCCGTTGTTGCCCAGGGTGGTACTTGTTATACCATCGTGGATCAGACCACTGTTGATCGTTGGACTGATATGAGCCAGGAAAATACCGGTACATGGGTCCACTATTGGGATCGTTTCGGTATCGTGGATGAAAATGGTAATCCCACCATCTATCATGCTCCGATTGATATCGAAACCTGGAATGCCGATTTTGAAACATTGGCCGCTTCCAATGAAGGCGGCGTCTTCGATACCATCGAAGAAGTAGCAGAATTCATCGGCTGCAATCCGGCAGATCTGCAGGAAACCATCGATAACTACAATAACTATGTTCAAACCGGTGTCGATGAAGAATTCTTCAAGAGCAGTGAATCTTTGATCTATACCGTTTCCGAAGGCCCTTACTATGTGACCAAAGGTCATGCCGGTGTATTGGGTGCTTTAGGTGGCGTCAATACCAACGAAAAACTGCAAGTGCTCAATGATCAATACGAAGTCATTGAAGGACTGTATGCAACCGGTAATAACGTCTCCGGTATTTCCTTTGGATCCTATCAGGATGTCGAAGGTGTTGGTTTAGGCTTCTCCTTGACCAGCGGCCGTTTGGCCGGTGGTTACGCCGCTGAGGCTGCCGGTTATGAAGCGGTTGAAGACACCACGGAATTAACGGAGCTTGGTCAAACCACAATGGAAGAAGCATCCACTGCGACAATCAGTGGCCACTAAACATCGGATTCTATTAAAAAATCAGACGATCCGCTCGTCTGATTTTTTCTATGGTTTCATGAATTCGATCCGATGACTTTGGGGTATACTAATGCCATTGATAAATCAATTTTGATTAATGAGGTAACCAAATGAAAAATGTGATTCTCGACTGCGATCCCGGACATGATGATGCCTTTGCTATCATGCTGGCAGCTAAACATACGAATTTGCTTGGTGTGACCACGGTTGGTGGCAATGGTATTTTGGAAAATGTCACACGAAATGCTTTATCGGTATTAGAAGTCATTGGCCGCACGGATGTAGCGGTCTATCCCGGACACAGTGGCCCATGCACTGCACCATTGATCATTGCGGATAACGTGCATGGTAAAAGTGGGATGGACGGACCGAAGTTGAACCCACCCAAGCGCAAGCCGGAAACCAAACATGGTGTGGATTTTATCGTGGAGACGGTCATGCATACCGATCATGTGACATTGATTGCTACCGGACCATTAACCAATATTGCTTCCGCTATCAACAAAGAGCCCAAGATCGTTGAACGGGTGGATGCGTTATATATCATGGGTGGTGGAGCCTATGCGGGAAATTGGACACCGGCGGCAGAATTCAATATCTACGTCGATCCGGAAGCAGCATATAAGGTATTTCATAGTGGTTTGACCATTTATATGTGTGGTGTGAATCTAACGCGTCAATGCCCAGTCACGCCGGAGTTTATCGAAAACATTCGCAATATCGGTAATCCAACCAGTATTTTTGCGGCCGAATTACTCGATTTCTTTGCGGCAGGTGGGGATGCGCATTTGCATGATGCCTGTGCGGTAGCATGGTTGGTGGACCCAACCCTTGTTCGGTCCGCATATCTGAATGTCGATATCGAATTGAATGGCAAATTGACCCGAGGGATGACGGTTACGGATCTAAGACCATTGCAAACGGCTAAGCCGGAAGCCGATATCGATTTGGACAGTCCGTACCGTTGGGATGATGCGCCACAAGGCAGTCCATTCCGTGGGCATGAACCCAATTGTCATGTGGGCATGCGGTTGGATTATGGTAAGTTTACGCAACTATTGTTGGATACATTGACAAGCTATTGAATCAAACCGACTGCATCGTTTGAAACGATACAGTCGGTTTTTTTTATGGTCAAACCATATCAAGATGCGATATAAAACATGATCTTGGTGATGAATTCCGTTTCATCGGATGAAGAAAGATAATCATTGATACAAAATTCATAGGAATCAGAAATAATGGTCAGACCATGATGATTACAATATTTGAGTATTTTTTCATAAGTGGACCCAATGGATAGATAATCCCCACAATGATAGGCGATCACACATCGTCCACTTGGTATAACCAAGATAGCTTTATGGTTCAAACCATCCTCGATCGGTGTAAATACAGTATTGGCCATCGTATATTCTTTCTGGATGATCCGTTGATACGGTACGATCACGCCACTTTGATAATAAATCGGTAACTTTTGTTTGAATGCATTAACGAACAATGTTTTGGTCGCCACTGAAACCTTTTCCAAAGAATACGGAGCCTCGACCGGATGCACGAGTAATGTACAAGTGGAAGTATCGCTGATCGTGATCGAATTCAATGCATCTTCGTTTAATGCATTTTCCAATAAACCGATGCGTTGGTCCACACGGCTTTTGATCGTTTGCAATAGTTCGATCTGACGCGTGATGTGTTGTTGTTGATGTTTCAAAGCTGTGATGGATCGATCCAATGTAAAGTTTTGCAGCTGATCTTTGATCTGCTGCAAAGAAAATCCGATCCGTTTCATGATACAGATCGTATCCAAATAATCGATTTGATTGACATCATAATAGCGATATCCAGTGAGTGGATCGATATGCGCTGGTTTAAACAGATCGATCTTGTCATAATAAATCAATGTTTGACGGGATATTCCTTGGAGTTCACTCAATTCACCGATGGAAAAATAATTTTTGTTCATATGCCTTGACTGTATAGTAACTATACAGTTTAAAACAGAATACGACAAGATGAGGTGATAGATTGAGTTTGAATAAAATAAAAGAATGGGTAATGGATGGTTTGACCATGCGAAGCATTGGATGGCTACTGTTGGGTGCAATGATCCTATCGTTTGGGATCCATAATATCCATCAGCGCACCAATATTACTGAAGGTGGGATCATTGGTTTGATGTTATTGATCGAACATTGGTTCAAGATATCCCCTGCATACATCACACCATTGCTGGATGGTTTATGTTATTTGATGGCTTGGCGGTTTTTAGGCGGTCGGTTCATCAAATTGTCGTTGATTGCAACATCCTTTGTTTCACTGTTTTATAAATTATGGGAATGTTTTCCACCAATGTTACCTGATCTGAACCATCTTCCGATAGTGGCTGCTGTGCTTGGTGGGTGCTTTGTCGGAATCGGAGTCGGGATCATTATCCGTCAAGGTGGATCCTGTGGCGGGGATGATGCGTTGGCGTTGGTGATCCAACATATCAGCCATTGGAAATTGGCGCGGTGTTATCTGTTTACGGATCTAACGGTCTTGTTATTGTCATTGAGCTATATTCCGTTTGATCAGATCATTTATTCATTGGTGACGGTCACGGTTTCTTCTTATTTGATCGATATCGTGAAAGAGTTGAGGGTGACAATGGTTCGATCATAGCATGCCTTGGTTTTGCCATGGTAAAATGACCCTGATGAAAAGACGGGAATTGATGCGTGACCCTGCCAGAAAAGAACGGGTCAACGCCATGAAAGTCTTGATGAAACACCATATAGTAGAAAACATCACCGTGAGTCAAATCTGCCAGCAGCAGATCTGTCACGGCAGACGTTCTACCGTTTTTTTCCGATAAATATGATCTGATCAACTGGCAGCTTCCTGCCCCATTTTTTTACCATTTTCTCCACTCCTTCCTTTCTGCCAATTTCAGTGTCAGACCAGCGGATCTATAATCGGATTTTTGTAGGTAAACCGGTGCCCGTTCAACTCCATATCCAGCGCGACAGTCGCCTTGGCATCGGCGGAAATGGGCTGCGGCAGTGTGGCG
>CALVGN010000011.1 GCA_944327105.1 uncultured Erysipelotrichaceae bacterium
AGCACGGGATTTTCCTTGCTGTCCAGCACGGATTTCATGACCTTGAATGCCTCATCGGAAATCTGGTCATAATTATCTACAACGATGACTTTCATAATTACCTCCTTTGTCTCGTTTTAGAACAATCGATAATCGATATCGATGCCCCAGGCTTCTCCCGGTTTTAAGGAGAGTGTGGCATCGCGGGATGCAAATTCCACCATGGACTGATTGGGATCTTCATTTAAATCACCATGTCCGACCCACGGTTCGATGCATAAAAATGGAGATTCACCGGGTGTCCAGAAAGCGATCCACGGGAATTTTTCAAAGTTGACGCTCACGCCGTTTGTTCCATCGCTCAGACTCACCTTCTTGCTTTTTAAACCCGTATACAGCACTGTTGGGGCTTTTTTGAAGATGTCATAGCTTAATGGTATGGTCGTACCATCCAAATCACAATCACCGATCAAGGATTTGGCATGTTCTTCCTGTTCAAATTCCAGATGATAATCACTGAAGGACTGACCGGCTTTTAAGGGACAATGCCAGGCTGGATGCAAACCAAACTGGAATGGCATGGTCTTACCATCCCGATTGGAGATCACATAATCGATATGGATGGTATCACCCTGCAGTGTATAGGTCACTCTTAAACAGAAATGATAGGGATATTGTTTCAACCGATCTTCATTATCGCTCAATTCGAATACCACATGGTTTTCATCCGCTTCCACCACATCCATGTTGGCGTGACGAACGATCCCATGTTTGCCCATCTCATAAACTTTGCCATCAAACAGCTGTTTGCCATTAAAGGTGGAGCAGACCATCGGAAACAAAATCGGATTCTGTTGTGCCCATCCGACTTTGCCATCATGGACATACTCATAACCGTTATCTTTGCGGATGGCGGAAGTGATCTGTGCGCTGATCATGGTAAAACTCACTTTTAAAATCTCATTTTCTAACGTAATCATCTGCGTTTTAGCTCCTACGCCTGCTATTCTACCACTGAAAATCAAAATGGTAGCGGTTACTTTCATGGTTGAACCATGAATGATCCACTACCACTAAGAATCGGCTCAACGCTTGAACAATAATAAGCGCATGCGCACGAACAAATTGCGAAAACTCTTGAAGCAAATGGCATATACCATCACCGCACTGATCAAAACAAAGCTTCCAAGTCCCACGCAACAGATCAAAAATGGAACGAATCCGCTTTGCGCAAATTCACCAAATGGCTGCCAGCCAATGTAAGCCACCACTGTGATCCCGGCGGCGATCAATAAACGGATCCCCACCATCTTGTAATACTTTAATGGTGTGGCATGGAAGACTTTGCGATAAACCAATACCGGATTATACAGAAAGTCCACCACCCAGTTGGTCAAAAATGTGGCCAACAACACCCCGACAAAACCAAACGGGATGATCAGTACGATGGTCAAAATCACTTTGACGATCGCTTGAACATACGCATTGACTTTGGCATCGACGAACAATCCGTTGGAATCGCGGGTGATGATCACCGTTTCCCGCATGGTCATGTAAAACAGATTCAATGCAAAAAGTAACGCGATGGGTACTGTGACCAGATACTCATCCGGTCGTCTTAGCCATAAAAACACAAACTGCGGCATGGCCACAAACACACAGATGGAAATGATCGAAGCAATCAATACCGCAAAATTGAAATATTCAGTAAAGACCGAATACGCATCACTTTTCGCATCATTGAACAGGTTGCCGAAAGAATTGATCGGCGAGGTGATGGCACTTTGGATGATCTTGGAAACCGCATTGGTCAAATAGGAATAATTGCCGAAAATGGAGACGGCGTTGTAACCCATAAACATCGCGATCACGATGTTGTCCGTATTGGTCGTTGCCAATGTGGACAGACGCTGGATGATCGTATATTTGGCATTATGAAGGAATGATCGATCATGATCATCGCATTTCTGGTTCAACCAAGGATATTGCTTCAACGCCACCTTGTAAGCCACAACGTTTGCCAATAATACCTGTCCGCCTTCAATAAAGAAGACCACATAATACGGCAACCTTAAATAAATCACCACGACCATCGCCACCATGCGCAATATGGCAATGGTTTGGATCCATATATTGATCTTGTACTCTTTCTGATCGGCAATGATCACAAAATTAGGACCCATCAGATAATACGAAAGACCATAGGGCAAAAGGAAAACGATGAACATGAATACAGTTTCCCCATAATTTAACGGTGAATCCGAAAATAAGGGAAAGAAGAATGCCACGATGATGCCCAATGCGATCACTAATGTACCGGTGATCTTGAATATTTTTCGGGCACCATAATAGATCTTCAATACGGATGCGCGATCATCATTGGCCAGTGGTTTGAACAATAACTGCCGAAACGCCAGGGAATAGGCGATCTCACAGATATTCAAAAATGTGATCACATTGACGATGGTCAATTGCAATCCATTCAGCGCTTGCCCGTATACGTCAATAAACATCCGGATCTTCAGCATGCCGACGATGGGCAGGATCACGGATGTGATTAACGAAACCAAAAAGTTGTAGAAGGTATAACGGGTACGCATTTAATGAATCAATCCTTTAAGCAATGCCGTATGGCGGATAAATAGCCGATATTTTAACGGCAGATTGGATAAGTAGGGGTTTTGGCGATAATTGGGAAACTCTTGGTTGAGTAACGCATCGCTTTTGTGGTAAAGATCATCGGCATTATCGCTGCGTAAGAAACGGAACATGCCGTAAAGGCGAAGATGCTCGATGTGCAGATATTCTAACTCAGAATAGTAGGATGAATACAGACCATGGTTTTTGAAGGTGGTTCGAACCATTTCCAATATGGTGAAGATCTCATATAAGCGTTTTCCGCTGGTATTGGACATGATACTGCCTTTTCGTTGACGATAATTGACGGCTACTTGGTCGCAATAACCGATTTTTTTGGCAGTGGCAAAAATCAAAGTGGATACCGGAAGATCTTCATACCATAACCCTTTAGGATATTTCAATCCATCTTGGGTAAACCAATGGGATGCATAGATCTTGTTCCAAGCAAACATGGGGGAAAGGATCCCGCGATGGTTCTCATCGATACACGGCCATGGACTTAACCCCTTCATACGGAAGTCTTTGGTTGGATCATCCTCATATTTATATTGCACATCACAGACGACCACATCATATCCGTGATGGATCATATCCATCATCATTTGATAGTGATTGGATTCGATCCAATCATCACTATCCAAAAAAGTGACATACGGGGTGTGGATATGATCAAAGGCATAATTGCGGGCATCGGACAAACCACCGTTTCGTTTATGCAGGATGGTAAAACGGGGATCATCTTTGATCACGGGTTCCAGTAAAGCAATGGAATCATCCCTGCAGCCATCATCGACGAAAATACAGTAAAAATCACGATAGGTCTGTTCCAAAAGACTCCGTGCACAATCCAGGATATAATCCCGTACGTTATAAACCGGGATGATGATGGTCAGATCAGGCTGCTTCATGGTTATTTTTCCGGATAGACATGGTTGACCCAGTTCACATATGCTTTATAGGAACCGGATAATACGCCTGTTTCCCGATATTTTTGAAAGAAACGGGCTTTGCTGTATTTGGTATAGTAGGGTTTGATTTGATCATAATGATCACACAATAATTTGAACCCACTGTAAAGACTCATGGCTTTGGCATGTTTGGCATCACTATCGCCATCCATGGTGGATATCTGTTCAAACAACCATTTCAGCGATTCAAACATCCGATAATAGAACATGCCGGCATTATGGGGATGGTCGCATTGACGCAAAATGGAAACAAAGACACTTAGATTTGCATCGATCGCTGCCGGTTTAGTGGCGTTGCTCATGGAATTGTCGGGACGATCGATCAGATAATTGGATAATCCCTTGGATAGATACACCACACGCTTGGCTCTGGTCAAACCATAGTAATACAACAGATTGTCGGTATAACTGATTTTGGTGGGGAATTCACACCCCTTCAATAATTCCGTCTTATACAATTTGGCATGGGGGGATGGATCCATGAAATAAAACGGATCCATGGTGATGGTATCGGCCACGCCGATATCACCGTCATTGATCTTGAAATAATCTGTGTTCACCACCGGATGATAGGTTGTTTCATCACTGCCGGAATAAACATAGTATTTACAGGCAACAGCGATATCGGCGTTGGCCTTGGTCAAACCATCGTATAATGTGCGCAATGCATCTTTTTGTAACGTATCATCGGGATCACAGACGATAAAGTATGGGGTATCCATATGTTCGATCGCGTATTGAAGCACGGATCCATAACCCCCATTTTCTTTGGTATAACCATGGATCAATGCTGGATACTTATTACTATAATCATCGATGATTTCTTGTTCCCCATACGGTGAATCGTCATTGATGGCCATAATGGTATACCCATCAAAATCCTGATCCAATAATGAATCAAAACAATTCGTTAAATAATCTTTGACATGATAGATCGGTACCACGATACTGATTAAACTGGTCATACCCTTTACCCCTTGATCTTATTGCGCAACATCAAATACGCCTTGAGAATATAACGATTCGTATAGATCCAATCATCTTTACGGATGGTCAGATCATAGATACAGCTTGGAAACTCCGTATAATTTTGTTTCAAATAATCAAAGCACGCATCCACAAAATCCGCCACACTGGCATCATAAGGAAGCTGGATGCATTTGCGTAACGTTTCCATGATATTGATGCCGCTTAAGTATTTCAATTCTTCATAATAGGTTTCGAATACTCCCAGTTTCTGGTAGTACTCACTGTTGAGTTTGGCTTCATAGAGCACATCTTTGCACTTTTCCAAATTGATCGAAGAGGTGATGTTACCACTACGATCAACGGTGTAATCATATAACGGTGTGCGGATAAACCCCACCCGGTTGGCATGATACAACAAGCGATAGGTGGTCCCTAAATCTTCATAAATGTGGCCTTTGGGATAACGGATCCCGGTGGTCATGAATAAATTACGCCGATACATCTTATTCCAGGCCGCATTCGCGATTTTAGTCATCAATGCATGGTCTTTGCCAAGAGAAGTCACCGTACCTTCCGGATATTTGTTGGATATCACTTCCTTGCGGTTCTCCTGGACCCAGTTTTGGTTGTAATCAAAAATGACCATATCCAGATGATCCCGCTTCATGGCGGTGAAACAATATTGCAAACACTTGGGATCCAACGCATCATCGCTGTCAAAGAATAAAACGAATTCCCCTTTGGCCCGTTCCAATCCATAATTACGGGCATCGGAAAGACCACCGTTGAGTTTGTGATAGACCGTAAAGCGCGCATCGCCCCGTGCCAGCACTTCGGCCAGTAAACCCGAACCATCTGTGGATCCATCATCGACGAGCAGACATTCAAAATCATCAAAGGATTGATCCTTGATGGAACCAATGGAAGTTTTGAGATATTCCTTGACGTTGTAGATGGGAACGATTACGGAAATCTTAGCCATGACGGATCAGCCTGCCCTTCAGTCTCGAAAGTATGGATAATGCAAAATCATCCTTGAACATCACTACCATTAAACCATAAACTGCAACGCCTGCACCAATGGAGAGGATATTGGATAAGAAGTTATAGGGCAACATGTGGGCGATGGTATAGACCACCCCTCCCATGATCAACGCACATAAAAGATAACGGATGCAATAATCCATACCAAGACGGATGGTGGTGAATTTTCGGATATAGACCCATTGGACGAAGGTGACGGAAAATTCAGCGATCACAGAAGCAATGATGGCACCCAAAGCACCATAGCCTGGCATCAATAAGGCATTCAATGTGGCATTGACACAGGCACCGGTGACGACAGAACCCGTATAGATCTTGGTTTTACCAATGGGTAATAAGTATTGGGTCCCATAGACATTGGACAAGGAAATGAAAAGAATTATGGGTGAAGTACAGATGATCAAAAAGGGAACGATGGCAAAGCTTGGATCTAAAAACCAGCCAATGAAGGTATCGATCATGGTACAGATCCCGGCGATCATGGGCAATGCCAGAAAAATGGCCATGCGTAACGTTAATGAAAGATAATGCATGATTTCATTGGTTTTACCATGAGCATTGAGATTGGTGATCCGTGGTAGCATCACAGAGCCGATGGATGTGATAAAGAATAAAAACATTTTGATGAAGCGTTGGGCTTGTTGGTAAAACGAGACTTGATCGGTGGTATTGAGATAACCCAGCATGGAAACATCCAGCATCGTATAGATACTGGTGGCGATTTGGGGAATGAATAACATGAAATTCGGTCTGAAATGGGAAAAGATCCCGTTCACGGATATTTTGGTCCACCCAATGTATTCCCTGACTTGAGTCCACATCCATAACTGACCGATCACACCACTTAATGCATTGATGGTAATGAATAGTGCCAGATCTTTTTGTGATTTGACCAATGTAAAAATACATCCGATGGATAATAATTTGATGATCACATTACGGATGGACGCTTTCTTGAAATCTTCCATCCCATAAAACAACCATGTCACATCCAAGGATACCGATAATAAAGAAATCAATTGAATGGCCGCATATAAACGATATTGTGGGGCATTGCCAACAAAGATGAAAATACCATATGCCAGCATGGATAAGACCATAGAAATGATCTGCATGACAAAGATTTCCCAGAATGTTTGGCTGCGTTTGGTTGGATCATCCCTTACCTGGGCGATCGAACGATTGCCATAGATCGACACCCCTAACTGACCGATCAGGATGAACCATTGGACATTACCACCCGTCCAATCGCTGATGCCCAAATATTCCGGTCCCAATACACGGGTGACATACGGCACAGTGATCAATGGTGTGACCACGACAAAGATCTGATAGAGAATATTGTAAAGATAATTGGTTACCAGTTTTTTATCCATTTCTTATCTATTTTAAACAGATTTTCACAATAAAAAGAATAAAAGTTATGTGAACAATCAAATC
>CALVGN010000012.1 GCA_944327105.1 uncultured Erysipelotrichaceae bacterium
CTCGATGTGTTGAGAAACCGTGATCCCATTTTCGATTTGTTGATTCGTACAAGGAAGAAACTTGGTTGCGACCACCACTTTATCCCGCTCGATCAAATCGTTCAATGCTTTGCCCACATACATTTCACTGGTTCCATTTTGATAGGATATGGCGGTATCAAAGAAATTGATGCCTTGATCCAAGGCATGGGCAATGATTGTTTTGGTTTGAGTTTGATCCAATGTCCAATGGTGTTGACCATTGGTTGGATCACCGAAACCCATGCATCCTAAACAAATACGGGATACTTGAAGATCGGATTGACCGAGTTGAATATATTCCATATGAATTTCCCTTTCTTTCTATACTTGGCTTATAACAAACGCAACTATCGATACGCCTGTTGCATGGTAATCGATCCATAGGTCAAGGTGTTGCACATGCTTGAATTAAAACATGGCAACAGGCGTTGAAAATCGAATGACCAACGTAAAACTTGGTCTAACCATCCAACCCGATCGTTTCCAACCATTGGGTCAATTCTGTTATTGCATTATCTGGATCGATACGTGTCCCCTCCGTAACGATAGCTTCCGTTACTTCAGTTTCAATCATGCGCACTGCTTGAGAAATACCGGAGCTTCCCGAGGTACAGAATGGTGCGATGGTCTTACCAGAGAAATCATAGGTTTCTAGTAATGTCTGGATGATCCGTGGTGCATTTCCCCACCAGATGGGAAAACCAAGATATATCGTGGTATAACCATCCAAATCAATGGTATTGGCGATTTGAGGTCGAGCCGATTCATCATTTTGTTCTCGATTGGCTCGACAATCGTCATTGGTATAATCGAGATCTTCATTGGTATACGGTTGAAGCGGTTGGATTTCGACGAGATCGGAATCCGTGATCTGTTGCAGTACCAGTGCAACCGATTCCGTATTCCCGGTATTGGAAAAATAAATGATCACACTGGCTTGGTCATTGACCGTTGTCTCACTTGTATCAACTGTTGGTAATGGTTCAACCACATTTCCTGTAGTTAAAGGTGCAGGTGGTGAAACCATGGATGTCGTGGTGGTGCATCCACTTAACATCATGAATAATGGCATTGAATATTTCATGGATTTCATGTCGATTCATTTCCTTTCTTGAAAGAAAGACATGGCCCGATCACATCATGCGCTTTCCATATAGGAATATGTCGGAAATTCAAATAGGACGGGTTTAAGTTTTTCATAATCGATCTTTCCATTTTCATTTAAGATCGACGGATCGGTATAAGTGGCATTGACCGTTGCGATGAAATGATCAAAATTATGGATGACATAAACATCCTCCACTTCACAACTCATGGCCAGTTTGGAATCATTGATCAACGGCATGCCATAGGCATCGAGTTGATACGCAAAGATGTCACTTTTATCTTGATTCGACCCTGAAACAGATCCAACATGGTCACATTGTGGAAGCATGGATGCATTGACCAAATTGATGGAAAACCGATGGTTTTGTCTGATAAAACCATTGATGTAATGGGTGTTGAGCAAAGAAATCATCACATGATCATGTCCCATGATCCCACTATGAGCGCACAATGTCCATGTGGGTTTACCATCGGCCATCGTTCCGATCACCAATATCGGTAAAGGATATAATGCCAGCGTATTCCCAATTTGTTTTTTCATACCGTTGACTGTGGTTTGACCATACTTAAACGCACATTGACCACTCGTTTTGAACGAAGCAGGTTTTCCAACAATTGCATATCGTTACTGATACGACCGATCGGACTCATCGTATAGGTATTGGTTCCATAATAGATCACCAACTGATCATCCATATGGATCGCCACATCTCCTAGATGGACTTGATAAATGCGCTCGTCTTTAGGCAAGTGTAACTTCAATCGTCCACACTTTTCGATGTTGGCATAATCCTGTAAAACTACAGTGATCGGCTGTGTTTTCAATATCGCTTTGAGTGCATCAACCGTCTTGTTGAACTGAGCTTCGATGGTAAATGGATGACCTTCGATTTCCATGACCATTACATCGTTTGTTTCAACCACAGATTCCTCCTTTCGTGCACCATCATCCTAAAACATAAATGTGGTCATAACAAACAGTTGTTGAATATATATAATCATAACTATAAACTATAATAATGTCGGAGGAATACTCATGATCGAAACGCGTCTTTTACAATACTTCTTGGCTGTTGCGCGCTATGGCAACATCACCCGTGCAGCAGAAAGTCTGTATATCTCACAAGCAACATTAAGCAAGCAGATGATCGATCTGGAAAAACAACTGGGCAAACCGTTGTTTATCCGTGGAAAGCGGCAGATCACATTGACTAGTGAAGGCATATTTTTAAGGAATCGGGCCAATGACATCTTGGCATTGATGGAATCCACCGAATCCGCTTTTTCCTCAAAGGACGATCCATTGAGCGGGAATCTGATTATCGGTACGGCCGAAACTTATGGCATGGCTTTTTTAGCGCAAATTTTGACTGATTTCCAAAAGCAACACCCGAAAGTGACCTATCAATTCGTCAGTGCCGATGCGGATATGATCCAGGAGCAGATCGATAAAGGTGTAATCGAAATGGCCATATTGATGGCGGTCAATTTTAATCAGAATTATGAATATCTTAACCTTGATTATACCGATCGCTATGGTTTGATCATGAAAACTGATGATCCCTTAGCCCGATTGGATACGATCAATGTCGATCAATTGAAAGCATTGGATCTGATCGTTCCTCAACGTTCATTTATCGGTCATCAAACACTGAATACCTTTGGTTTGGATTATTCTTTGCTGAATGTCGTTGCGACATACAATTTGATTTTGAATGTGACGCATTTAGTTAAAGCGGGAATGGGATATGCGTTATGTATCGATCATTTGATCGATACTACAGACAGTGGATTGACTTTTCGACCCATTGAACCCATCATGCATTTACCGTTATATCTGGTCACTCGAAAACGATTTGCATTATCTCCTTTGGCCAGTGCAGTGGTTGAAACCATTCGTACTATGGTCAAGACCAGGAAAGAAAATGTTAATCGTCAAGATTTGATTTTTAAGTCAAGGTGACATTTAAAGCATTTCTTGTATGTGCACATCATCCTTCACAATGACCTAACCATATTTATTTGAAAACTGTATATACGAAAAAAAACTGTAATGATCTTGGTGATAACACCTTGATCATTACAGTTATTTTTATTGGATCAAATTCCCAAGAACAGGATTCTGTCCATTAAATGCTATTATTCGACAACAGCATCCGCAACGATCGGACCTGCAAGGTAACCTGATGTGAATGCCCAGCCTTGGTCTGCACCACCATAGGTCACATATTCACGTTTTTCAGTGAACAAGATACCTAAGCAATCCGTACCAACAGCATATAAACCGCTCATTGGTTCACCTTGGGTATCCAACACCTGGAATTGTTCATTAACATCCAATGCACCCGTTGTGGAATAGATCCATGGAGAACCTTTGACTGCATAGTAAGGTCCGTCGCCTTCGACTTTTTCGAATGTTTCGTAATCCCCTTCTAAAGGATTGCCACTTAGATCATAGACCACTTCACTCTTGACCACACCATCTGCTGGATCGGTCTTCGTATCACAATAAACGTTATAATCCGCAACCGTTTGGCTCAATACTTCAGGATCGACACCGATCTCATTTGCTAATTCTTCCAACGTATCGGCTTTATAGATGTACCCCATTTCGATACCGGTTTCTAAGATGTCATAAATCTCAGGGATCGGCTGATGGCTTGGCCAACCACCTTGGTTAATGAAGATTCCAATGGTATCGAAAGACAACCCTTCATTTTCGATCTTTTCGATCTGTTCGTTGCTCCAGATCGTGAAGAAATATGCACCAGCAGCCCAATTACCATAGCTCGCTAATGTGGTTTCATCCATGAATCGAACACCTTGACGATTGACTGCCAATGCGTTAGGCGCAACTGCCATCATCATCGGCACATCATTCAATGATTGTGTTGCATTCTTCTTGGTCCATACATCGATCGTATCCAATTGGATCACTGGATATTCATGCATGACCATGTAAGCACCACCGATATGGGATACTGGTGGCATACCAATGTTATAAGTGGCAGCACCATTATCAATGGCATTTTGGATCATCTTACCGTCATTTTGGGTCATACCAAAGACATTGTATTGACCACCACCGGCAAGGTTGTAGTATTCATTAGAAAGATATTTATCTTCCATTTCACCATTACCAGCAAAGCCACCTGTTGCTAAGACAACTGCCTTTGCATTGATAGTGTATTGAGTACCGTCCGCACCCGTCGCATGGACGCCTTTGATCACACCATCTTCAACGATCAAGTCAGTGGCTTCCACTTGCAACATGTATTCGCCACCCATGCTCTCATAGTTATCCATAATGGAATCGAAATACGTTTGAACGGTAGATTTTGCAACCGCAAATTCATCCCCATAATTCGTACACAGTTTATAAGGTGCGCTCAATCCTTGAGTCGGAGCACCAAAAACGAAGCCTTGCGTGATCAACCAATCGACTGCAGGTCCGGAATATTCCATCATGTCATCGATGGCCCATTCTTTTGCATCGCCTTCGGTATATTCCATCCAATCGGCTTTCAACACATCGACATCGACGAAGTCTTCGCCACCATTTTGTTCAACGAAATAGGATGGGTTGATGGACATTGGTGAAGTCGTGGTAACACTGGTTCCACCATATTTCGCTGCTTTATCGATCATCAATACTTTTACTGATGGATCAGCTTCTAACGCGCGAGTCGCTGTGGTGATACCTGCACCGCCCATACCAACGACCAAGATATCGGTTTCTAACGTTTCTTGATCGGTTGATTTTTCAGGAACCGTATAGAACGCGCTGATTGCATCTTCACTGCTACCACCTGCAACCAATGCTTGTTTCAAGCAATCTTCAGTAGCCATCTTGATGGCATTGCTGGAAGTGGTCGCACCGGTAGTGGAATCCACACGTACCGATTGATATTCGATCATCTGTGGGATCATGTTTTCGACTGCTGTGTTCATGATGATATCGGTTTCACCATTGTCGGTAACTTCAATGGAAGTCATCTTGTTATCGGCAATCGTTACTTCGACATTCAATGGATAGTTCTTCGAAAATCCCCATGCACTGGCGGTGTAGACACCATCCGCTAATGTAGCTGTTGCTGTTTCGGATTCAACACCATTAGCTTGATCCAAACATTGTTGGACTGCTTGTTTGACAGCAGTAGAGGTCATGGTCGCACCAGAAACACCATCGATATCTGCAGATTGTTTTTCTAAGATCTGAGATACCAATGTTTCCGTTGCAGCTTGACCGATGCTTTCTGTTTCACTGGAGGCATCGATGCTAACAGCCGTGATTTGACCATTCTCTAAAGTCAATTCAACGGTAACATCACCACCAAATCCAGCTGCAGAAGCACTGTAGGTCCCGCTTACTCCACTTTCACTGGATGAGTTACAAGCCGCAAGGCTCAACAACATCATCATAGAAAGCAAAGTTTTGGTCACATTTTTCACTTTTGCATTCCTCCCTTATCGGTGCCATCATTATAAAGGGGTTTGTGCAAAAATCGACAAACTCATAATTGATAACAATCAACTTTTGATTGATAAGGAGGTTCCTATGGATTTTAAACAAATGGAATATCTGATCATGGTCCATCAAACCAATAGTTTGACCAAGGCAGCGAGTAATCTATTCATCTCACCGCAAGCGTTATCGAAATCGATCAAAAATCTAGAAAAAGAGTGGCATGAAACGATCATGGTACGAACTGGTAATACCATCGAATTCACAGATTTTGGAAACTATTTGGTCGACGAAGCGCAATACCTAATAGCACAATATCGAACCTTTAGCCAAAACATCAAAACCTATCAACAACTCAGAAAACCACAGATCCGGTTAAGCGCGATAACCAATAGTTCAACCATATTGGGCTACGATTTTTTTGGATCATTCAGACATCAAAATCCATCGATATCCTTATCCATCAGTGAATATGATGATCTCGAAGTAGATAAACAGATCCAAAACGGCGATTGTGACTTGGCCTTATGTGTCAATAGACCAGAGCATCCGGACCATTTTCAGGTCTATACATTAAAGCACTGTTTCTTGGGTTGTATCATTTCGCCTGAACATCCATTAGTCAATAAAACAACCCTTACTTTAAAAGATATCGCAGAATATCCGATATTAACGCGAACGGAAAATTTCAAAACGTATCATGATCTAGAAAGAGAAACATTTAACCAAGATATCCATTTGAATTATTGCTTAAAAACCCCTGATGATTGGGCATGGACTGTATTGATCCGTGATAATACCACCGTCGCTATCGTTTTGGATTGCATCAAACCAAGTCCAAATTATCGTATCTATACACTTTCTGAGCGTATTCCTTGGGAGCTCAATCTCGTGATCAATAAACATCGTTTACATCGACCGTATATCCAAAAATTAGTGAACTATATCCTTACAAAGACAAAAGATAAAGATAACTATGCTCATGGTTTAACCAGTAAAACTATTTAGTTTTTGGATACGATATTAATCTATATGGTCAAACCATAGTAAAAGGGATCGACACAAAGTCGATCCCTTATCAATTCTACTAAGTTAATACCTTAATGAAACGCTGGGTATAGTTTAAAACTAAGGGAACTAACGATCAGCAGTATTGACCAATTGGAAACCAGTGGATTGACCATTGACTGGGCAAGTGCCTTGCCAAATCAAATTACCCCAACGGTCATACACTGAACCACAACTATCGGTCGTGAATGGACCACCATTATCCCAAGTCGACACACTAGTTTCAACTCTATTTTGTGTTGTAGGGGCTACGCTTGTAACTGGTTTATTTTCAACCGTAAAGGAAATTGTATCTGACGCATAAACTGTAGATTTATCATTTGCATCGACAATCTTAATAGTCACATCATATTTACCCGATTTCAATGCAGTTACTTTAAAATAACTGGACGCATTGCTAAACGGGAATCCCTCTGACGGTCCAAAGATATCACCGGTTAACTCCACCCATTCACCTGTTTGCTGCTCGTAATACATAACTTTAAAATCACCGGGTTTTAGACCAGAAGAAGTGCCGACAACCATAACCTCCTGACCATATGTGTTGCCACTTGTTGAAATGGTCATATCAAATTCGTCACCCACTTGAATTGTTGTATTTTCGATGTCTGTTGAAATATCAACGTTCATGTCAACCACAACTAGCTCTAAATTTTGCCGATACCCGTCTAGTGTTGCGACACTAATTAAGGCTTTCCCTGGCTTGAGAGCTGTGACTGTACCATCATCGCTAACACTGAGAATCGATGAATCACCTGTAGTCCAGGTAACGTCTTTAAAAGACGCATTTTCTGGACATACAGTGGCATTTAGTTTAAATGAATCGCCAGGTTGAATCAAACTTGGTTTACCACTAATATTAATCCCTGATGTAGAAACGAGATTATTGATTTCAACCTTTACGACTTTATAGATTCCAGCTTCATTTTTTACAAGAGTTTCGTGATTCATCTGCAACACTGTTGCATCAGGATGAACGAATGTATAACCATCCAAATCACCGTTTAATGAAATACTGTTATAAGTATCACCCCTATTAGCCGCTACAGTAGGTATAGTAACAGTATCTTGTGTAGTTCCAATGTTGTTAACCGTACCTATAAAGTGATCTTCATTGTCATAAAAGTTGACATAAACCGTTCCTTCACGTGTCGTATTAGATGGAGTTGCAGAGCTACCAAACGTCATAACATAGCCACTGGTATTAAAAGGAATTTGGTAATAAGTCTGATCACCGACCTTTACAATCCCATATTCGCCATTTAAACCAGTCGTAGATACCGAATCACCAGTTCCATCATAATAAACAATCTTACCAATTGAAAAATCAATTTCTGTCATACCACTCTGTACTGGCACAGATTGAGTAACACGCAATCCTTGTGTACCGTTGTACTCACCGGTTGATACATCATAGTTATTTGCATATACCAAGGATACAACTTCAACACGCCCGATATTTTTTAGAGCTTCGCTATTCGCAAATTTCACAACAACATTATTAGCACTGCTCAATCTAACATCTGCGGAGACACTGGGTGCCTTGGACACAGCTTCATCAAAGCCTGTCACACCTGCTTTAAGAAGCTCAGTTTCCTTTTGAACATATCTCTCGTTCCAGTCTCGATTATCCCAAGAAACCCCACATAATAAATGTGGTTCAGAAACTGTCCCCTTAATCGAAGTTCCTTGTTCAATAGTAATATTAGCAACAGCAACAGTTGATGTCGGATCATTACCAACAACATGTTGTAATCCAAAATCTCCGTTGTTAGCACCATTACAGAATAAAATTCCTAGGTGTTGTCCAATATAATTGCCTTTAATTGTGATGTTACGGAAAATATAGTCACTATTTGAACTAGGTTCATACCCACATAGCAAAGAATGATAACCGGCACCACTGAATTGAAGATCCAATGTAATTCCATCGAAAGTACTATCTGAATACGAGTACACCACTAACGGAGAGACATTACTGTAGCTAGCGGGATATGTAAGCATACCGGAAACGGTAATGTTTTCGTATACTGCCGAACCCAGTTGAGATGACACAAGTTCAATCGCATCACCATTCAAATTCCATGTGAAATTCTTCAAGACGCCACCATTGAATTCTGTAATAAATATCAAGCTATTACCATCAACGGTAATGACATGATTATCACCATCAAATTCACCATAAAAATCTTTCAATGGCTGCACATCTGTCGTGTAATCACCAACTTCTTTTTTTGCTGTTAAAGTAATATCTTTCACCAACTTAACATAGATATACTGTGATCCATCCACCGAATCAATAACTGCAAAATCATCTTGGCTATCGACTAAATACGGATCATCTTGCGTACCGCTACCTTCAACACCTTCCAAGGTTGCCACTCTTTCAACCGGCATTGATAAAGCTTTTGGCGTATTAGTTTGCTCCATCAAAACATTTACATTATTTGATTCTTCTGAAACAACTGTAGTTTCCGCACTGTTGTCCTTCTTTTCAATACTGTCTAAATCAGATATCTCTTGATCATCGACAACACCAGAAACACTATTGGTATCTTCATTAACTTCATCCTTTGAAACTGATTGTTCCTGACTCGAGTCAACTACTACATCAGCATCATCGGTTTTATTGACTACACCGATCTGTTCACCTTCTTGTACCAATCCAGTCTCATCTTCCTGACTACTCACGTCTTCAAGGCTTTTATCAGTGACTTCACTAACTGACGTAGTTGGCTCTTCTGAAGAGTCGACACTTTCAGCCATTACCGTTGTCACACCATTTCCAAGAAGAAAAACGCAGGTCAATAGCGTCAAAATCTTCTTCATTCGACTTTTTCCCCCTATAGTATTCTTCAAAATGGTACCCCCCCCCCGGCGAATTTTGTCAACTGTTGAATTTATCAAAAAAGACCTATTCTTTCGAATAGATCTTCAGCTCACTCACATATCCCTGTTCACTGCGCAATTCCTGGGTCAAATAAGTGATGTAACTGCCCGGTGTAATGATCCCGCTGCTTTGGATCAAGAAGAACTGACCATTTCTTAACAGATAATCCGCCAGCTGGACACAATTGGTCTTAAAGACATAGTACCAGCGAAA
>CALVGN010000013.1 GCA_944327105.1 uncultured Erysipelotrichaceae bacterium
TCATGAGTGGCTCCTTATTTTTTGTGACCTAAATAATTTGCCATATCATGAACCTTTTTACTATTATTCACTGCAAGAGTCGAACATTTTAAGAAGCCTCAAACCCATTCGTTGTCACGAAGAGCCAAATTTTTTGGGAAAAATCAAATGATCGATCGACTTTGCTATACTTGACACCATGGAACTGAGATGTCCGATATGTCAACAACCTTTATATACCGACCATGATCATGCATGGTGTGACCATGGACATCGTTTTGATCGTTCAAAACAAGGTTATTTCAATTTATTGAAGCATGGCAAAAGATTTAGTGGGGATGACAAGGATTTGGTTGAAACCCGAATCCGTTTTCTTGATCACGGTTATTATGACTTTCTGATTGAAACCATCAATGTTTTGGTCAAACCATATAGTTCAAATACCATTTTGGATATTGCCTGCGGACCAGGGTATTACCTTAAACGATTTGATGGTCGAAGCAAATACGGACTGGATCTTAGCAAACCTGCCATCGCTTATGCTGCAAAACATGATCCAACCAGTCAATATCTGATCGCCAATGGATTTGATCTTCCATTTATGGATCGAACCATGGATCTGGTCACGGTGATATTTGCACCCTATTCTTTGGATGAGATAACCCGTGTGCTAAAAACAAACGGGATATTTATCCGTGTATCTCCCGCCCCGATGCATCTATTTGAGATCAAGCAATTGCTTTACCCAACGGTATATGTCAATCACTATAAACCCATTGATCATTCCCATTTGACATTGGTCAAAACCATGATGATCGCTGATCGGAGTTTGATGGATGGTCCAACCATGGAAAACTGTTTTGCCATGACCCCCTATCGATATAAAACCGATCCAAACGCAATCAAGATATTGGCCAGTGCACATAAAAAAACAGTGACGATGGAATTTTATATCGATGTCATGATCAAAACCAAATGATCCTTTGGTTTACACCATCGCTTTTGATGGTACGACCAAAAATGAAATATGGGTAGAAACCATTGAAATCATGTGTTTTCATCTGGATTTTACATGGTCTTTTCATACCGTGTATAATTAACGCCGTGAAGGAAGTTTTAAAGTATCCGGATGGACAACGATTTGATCAAAAATCCCCTGCTTTAAATGGTCATGCCAATAAAGGCATGGATCTGGAACAGATGATCATCACATCGCTGAATGAAGGATATCAAAACGATCAATGCTGGATCGTCAAATATCCCACACCCGTTACAGTGGTCAAAACCATGACACGTCATGGTGTGGTCCATATTACGGATGGTTTCTTCACCACCCCTTCCTGTTGTGATTTTATCGGTGTATGTGCGGGTAAAGCCATTGCGTTGGAAGCGAAAAGCACAATAAAAAAACGGTTTGCGTATTCATTGATCCAACCCCATCAGCTATCCCACTTGAAAGATATGATCGCCCATCAGGGAAAAAGCTATGTGGTCATCGAAATGAAAGCTTATGGGGAAATATTTTTAGTGGATGGCGGATATATCATCCAATCCATTGAATCGAATCATAAATCCATGAGCATTGACGAATTGAGAATCCATGGTAAAACCATTCAAACCGATAACCCCTACCACCCTTTGAAACTATCTGAAACACTGTACAATGAGGTAAAAAACGATGCACATCGAAACCAATAAAAAACATGGTCCAACCACTGACCACACTGGTCGAACCAGAAGACCTAAACCCAAACGCAAGATCAACAAGAAAAACCTGGCTGCATTGATCATCTCCGTGATGCTGGTCTGTTTTGTGATCGGATGCATCGGTGCACTCATTTTCGTTGCTAAAGTCAATTCCGATGCCCCTGATCTGGTGATCACCGACTTTGTCAGTGAACAAAGCAGCCAGATCATGGACAAAAATGGCAATCTGATCGCGGATGTGGGTTCACAGATCCGCACCAATGTGGATTACGACCAAATGCCGACGGCATTTGTCGATGCATTCGTGGCCGTTGAAGATTCCCGTTTCTTTGACCACAATGGATTTGATTTGTCCCGTTTTGCAAAAGCCATGCTGGAAAATATCAAATCATTATCCTTTGCTCAGGGTGGTTCCACCTTGACCATGCAATTGATCAAACAGACCTATTTCATGGATGATGAAACCGGCATGCAAGCCGCGCGCAGCGGCATGGGCGGGATCGAACGAAAAATGGCGGAGATCCTGTTGGCCCCACAATTGAGTGGACTGGCAGATAAACAAACCGTGTTTGAGTTATATGTCAATAAAATCAACTATGGTGGTTCATACAATAACCGGGGTGCCCAACAGGCCGCGTTATATTATTTCAATAAAGATCTCAACCAACTGAATTTGAGTGAATGTGCGTTGTTAGCTGGCGTAGTCAATGCACCCAATGCCTACAACCCATTCAATAACCTGGAAGCAGCGACCGAACGGCGCAATACCGTGTTATATCAGTTATACAACCATGGTTATATCTCCAAAATGGAATATGAACTGGCCAGATCGATCAAGATCGAAGATCAGCTGGTGGATCCGGATGATCCACAGCGTAAAAGTGGTGGGACCACTTATGCCTATCAGGCATATATCGATGAAGTGATCAACGAAGCACAACAATTGACCGGACGTGATCCAACCACCACTGCCATGAAGATCTACACGGCCATGGATCCTACGGTTCAGGGATTCATGGATGATCTACAGGCTGGCAATATTTTGGAATTCCCGGATGAATTGATGGAGATCGGTGTAGTTTCCATGAACAATTCCACTGGTGAGATCATCGCCATCGCCGGTGGACGAAACTATGCCAGCGGTGGTTCACTATTGCTCAACCATGCCACAGATCAATACAAACAACCGGGTTCCAGTATCAAAACCATCCTCTCCTATCCCCTGGCATTTGAAAATTTAGGATGGGCCACCAGTCATGTGGTGGTGGATCGACCATTGGTCTATGCGGGAACTGACTTTGTCATCACCAATGCCAACAATACTTATGCCGGAGAGATCCGTTTGGTGGATGCGATCGGCCATTCCTTGAATACGCCGGCCATCGCCACCTTGCAGGAATTGGTCGATACCATGGGACGCGGTGCCATTGTGGATTATCTACAATCCCTTGGATTCAGTCAGGTCAATGATGATAATTTCGATATCCAGTTTGCCATTGGTGGTTCAAATTTAGCGGTATCGGTGGAAGAGATGGCCGGCGCGCATTCGATGATCTTGAACAATGGTCAATACATTACCCCTCATACCATCACCAAAATCGAATTCATGGACAGTGATGAAGTGGTCGAACCACAATATGAAGCCACACAGATCATTTCCCCTGAAGCGGCATATTTAACGGCACGCATGGAATACCAGGCCATCTATGGACCGTATGCCAACTATATGCAGGTCGCTCGCAAAAACTATCAAAGCTTCGGCAAGACCGGTACCACCGACTGGGGCGATTCCGGTCTGGAATACAATATCCCGCTGGGTGCGGTCAAAGACCGTTGGATGGCGATGAGCACCACCGACTTTACCAACGTCGTATGGCTGGGTTACGAAAAAGCGGTCAAAGATCAGGGAACCTATTTTACCAGCGCTAAAAGTGCATTGAATATCACAGGGAATACCATGAGTAAATTGCTCGATGTATTGGAAAGCGTCTACGGTACCCCGGCCGATCTGGAAAAACCGGAAAATGTGGTCAACATCACTCACATCCTGGGAACCTGGCCTTATGCCTCCCCGATCGCGGAAATGGATCCGACGTATATCACTACTGGTGAAATCAAAAAAGACAGTTACAAATTAGTCGATCCAATGACCCAGGAATTGGCGGAATTAAGTGAATTCAGCAGTGAAATCGACAATAATCTGCATTATAAATTCCACTTCGCCCCCTATCCGGATGAAAGCAAGCTGACCGTTGCCGATAGTACGATGGACATTTCATTAAGCAGCGGCTCCACATATGTGGAAGCCTGGGGCAATCGGTTGTTTGATTATTCATGGATATTTGGTCCGGTGCGCTACAAAGTATTCATCAAACAAGGTGATTCGATCGTGCAGGAGATCATTACCGATCAGGCAGACAGTGAAGGCGATTTGAGTGTGCCTGCGGGTACCTATGATGTCTGTGGCATGTATACGTTTGAAAACTTAGGAACGACCAGCAATCAGATCTGTCAAACATTCACATATACACAAGTAGTGGAAGAAGAGGAAGAAGAAGAACCGACACCGACGCCAACAGCTACACCGACGCCGACACCGGAATCCACGCCCACACCGACACCAACACCCACTGCTACTCCAACACCGACACCAACACCAACGCCCAGTGAATCCACTGGTGAGACCACGCAACCTGGTGAATCCGGTGAGATCGGAAATGGTGCAACCACCGATCAAAGTGGACAAACCAACCCAAATGCCAATCCACAAACTGGGGATTAACCCACTGCATTCAATAATGAACTATCTTCAAAAGCGACCGTATGGTCGCTTTTGTTATGGTTGAAACCATGTTTCATCCGAATGCATATCCCATCCTCATCGTGACCAATGATGGTAAAATAATGTTGTATGGAAGATATGGATTTATTGAACCAATGTGATCAATATGCACAAAGCGGTGATGGCGGTAGCCTGTTATCTTTTGTGGAAGCCAACCGTTTTGCATTTGAAGATCCCTGCTTATATTACATGCAAAAAAGCAATGCCTTGAGTTTGCTCAATCTCAATGATGAAGCTTTGGCCTGCGCTTCGATCGCCTACTCCCTGTATCCCAACAATCCTGTTGCTTCGATGACACTTGGATTGTGCTACAGTACCACCAATCAACCGGATAAAGCGTTGCATTATTTTAAAAATGCAATGAAACTTGCCGAACACAGCGTGTTTTTGTATCAAAACCTTGGACGATGTGAACATGCACTTGGTCATACTCAAAAAGCCATCGAATATTTCAAAGCCATCGATGATAATTATCCGATGGATGTTTATACCACCATTGAGCTGGCGACACTCTATTTTGAATCGCACGATTACAATGAAGCCTATAACTATTACTCCATCGGTTTTGTCAATAACTGGCTGGTAGTGGATGAATTGAAAAATTATGCACAATGCAGTATTGAGCTTGGATTGATTTCCCAAGCCTATATCATTCTGGCATCCATTTATACCGCAGACCCCTCCACCGCCCAATGGGTGGATGCGCAGGACATCAAGATCACGATCAATTATTTCCAAGATTATGAGAGTGCCCAAGAGCAATTGAAAGTTTATCTCAAGTCCTATCCCAATGATGACTGGGGCAAGATCCAGATGGCCTATTGCGCTGCAAAAAGCGATCATATGCGCCGTTGCAAAAACTATCTTGGACAGATCCGCTCTTTCCAAGATGACCCGCTGCATTACCGTTTGGCTCGCAGCATCATGTTCCAGTCCAAAAGGGATTATGATAGTGCCATCAATGAAATGAAAACACTAAAGGATGTGCATACCCATACGGATGCCACGATGCAGCTGGCCAATCTGTATGTCAAAACCAACAAGACCAATGATGCGATCACTTTATTGAAAAAAAGCCGTAAAAGCAATGCATATCAGCCTTCGGTCAATGCATTATTGAATCAATTGGAAAAAGAGAAGACCAATAATAACAACAACAGCACCACGAATTAACGTGGTGCTGTTTCTTTATTGCTTCATTTACGTTCAAAATTCAAATGAAAATCCCCTCGTATGGCTCGGATCAAGTACTCCTAACACGACAAATATAAATTTTCAGAATCGAACCCGATTTCTTCTGTATGGTTGAAAATCATAATCATGTCATCCATTTTTTTAACAAAAACTGTTGTCTTTGGGTTATTCAGCTGTGCAAACTCTCTTACTACGTCTCCCTGAATTTTTTTAGAGGATTGTTTCAATTTATCTCCACTTTCAGTCAAGAATTCATCAACATGGCCTTTTTCGAGTACAGGTATTTTATTGATAGCTTTACCGAAGGTGCTACCAATAACACCGATCCCTTTAAGGACATTGGATTCAATTGCACTAGATGATGCCTTTTCCAATTTCAAGGAGCTTTCATCAAACAAATTGCGATACGATTTGGACATAGAAACAATTTGTCTTTTAATACCTTGAATGTACTCCTCATTGAAATTTCCGCTTAACATGATCTCCATCAATGAAGCCAAAGAGTAGATATATAGCGAAAGTCGATAATATTTGAACATCTTCTCGAGATCTTCCAACAATGTATTAACTTGACTCTGAGACAATGCCAGTTTTTTACCATCGAGGGTATCATTTATTTTTTTGTAATAGAAAGTGAATTTTTTCGTGCGGTACGTTGTATATCCAATACCATTTTGTGACCGCTTGAAAGAAAATATTCATTATCCCAGCTGGACTTATATTTCCTTGTAATATCCATCAACATCTCAACATCAGCTTCTACTTCCGATTCTTTTTCTATCTCCAAAAACGAAAGAATTTCCCTTTCCATTTCCTGGATTTGATCGAGATCTTTTTCGATCGAATACAACGCAATCGCTATCATTGCGGTTGCAGGATCAATTGGTAATGTTGTGACAGATGTTGCCGTAAAATTGGATAACTCGTCCACTGGCTGAAATTTCGCCATCTTCGAAGTTCCATCTAAATCCTTTAATGCACCCCAAAAATTGCCATCCGCTGCTTTTTTTAAAGCTTCACCTATACCCTGATTTGCCACGCGATACAATCCTTCAGTCGAAAAAGAATATGTTTGAGTAAAAGTGATCAATTGAGGAACAATGGCCGACACTGCGGCTCCAAGTGTCGATAACTCAGCAAATGGAAGCTTTATTGTTTGATTGCGATCAGCAATTTGAAGCGGTTCAGCTAATACATCCTGAGTCATCTCAGTGAGTTGATTTCGAAATTCATCTACTCGGTCATAATCTTTTTTGCATGTAATTTCATCCATGATTTGTATCCCCCAAACTATTGAACAGTTAACCATTGAGATCAATTCGTTTCATTCGCTATATAAATTATAGCGAGACAAGGGCTTCATGCTTTAATGAATTATAGAATCTCCCTTATTTCAATAGTTACTCGTTATACGTCCGACAAAAATCCTGAAACGGACAATTCGTGCAATCGGGATGCTGCGCTTTGCATTTGTAGCGACCCCAGAAAATCATCGTATGATGGGCCATATTCCATTTGTCTCTGGAGATCTTTCGTTTTAACTTGGCTTCGATCACTTCCACATCATCATTTGGTTTGGCCAATCGTAAACGCACTGCGATGCGGGAAACATGGGTATCGACGGCAAAAGAAGGGATATCAAAGCAGACCGATCGGATCACATTGGCACTTTTTCGACCAACGCCAGGTAAACTGGTCAAATCCTTCATGGATGTGGGCATGATGCCATGATACTTTTCTTCCAATACTGTGGCTAGACCAAGAATGCTTTTAGCTTTATTACGGTATAAACCCAATCGGGC
This sequence comes from uncultured Erysipelotrichaceae bacterium, assembly GCA_944327105.1. GTDB lineage: Bacteria > Bacillota_I > Bacilli_A > Erysipelotrichales > Erysipelotrichaceae > CALVGN01. The sequence continues at coordinate 7,525 of CALVGN010000013.1, forward strand.
AATATACGGTTCGATCTGTTGCACGGTGGCTTTAGCCATCAATGCACTGGTTGGAAAACGATGAAACAGTGCGGGAGTCACTGTGTTGACCGCGGCATCGGTGGTTTGAGCACTTAATACGACAGCAACTGCCAATTGAAATGGGGTTTCATGGTTGAGTTCACACTGCGCATGGGGAAACCATTTTGCCATTTCATCAATGATCCAATCTGCACGTTTCATTAACGGTTTGCCCTCCGTCTTAAAATACCCGCCATGTAATCGATGTTTTTCTTTCCATACAATAAGGCTTCACGCAATGCTTCACGAATCTTCACATCCCCGTATTCTTCTCTTAGACGAGCTAATTTTTCGATGTCATTCATACTCAACAATGTACCGAATTGCTGTTGGATCAGATCGACGATGGTCATATCCATATTACTGGTATAGGTAGGATGTTCATATTCATATAATCCGGATAGGTCGAATACGATGGAAGAACCAGTGGACTTAATGGAAAGATATCGCTTTTTTTTCAGGCTGGAAATGGTTCGATCGATGCTGTCATTGTCAGTATGCAAAGCACGCTGCAATCCATCTGCTGTGATCAAATGGTGAGTGCTATTATAAAAATCAATCAGTAAAACCACTGCCGTCTCCAGTGGATCCAGATTCAGATATTCCAGATTATTTAAGATCCAATCCCGTGTATTGACATAAGGTTGTTCGAACCATTTCATACGATGTTTCCTTTCATATTTTAATTCTGGTCTTACCATGATATTCATTGGTCAGACCACATGGATTTACCATAATATCCCATATCCCAACGGTTGTCAGTTTATCAAATATATGATACCGTAATCACGTTCCTATGAAATATTATCGTCGCACTGTGGCGTTTTTTGCGGTGATCTTTGGTTTCACCACAATGACGCTATTATATAACATCTTTACCCCACCCACTGTCCAAGCGCAGCCACTTTACATTGCCCGAAGCAATTTGGAAATCGAAAATCTTGAAAATTATGTGCTTTCCCTTGGTAATTCCAATCGGGTCTATGTCTTAATCGGACAAAGTGATGATGCCAATACCGTTTACTTGACGGAAACGGTTTTGCATAATCTGGCCAATCATGCCAATGTTGAAGAATTCAGCAACCTGGATTATGTCAACGTCTCCAATCTCAATGACCAGATACGTTTATTACTCAATAATACGTATCACCTTACCCAATTGCCCGCATTTGTTTCCTTACAAAATGATAATGGCACACTGCGAGTGACCAGTACATTGCAATGGGATGACCAACAACCCATCGATACGTCGGATGTGCAAGAGTGGATGGAAATCAATAATATCTGGCCATCAAGCAGTGCACGATAGTGATGCAACCATTGATGATCTGGATCCTAAAACAGAGCTGTCGCATCAAGCGATAGCTCTGTTTTAGGATTATTGATCAATGGTCAACACCAATTCACGACACCACTTCGCGGCACGTTCGCTGGCCAATGCAACATATTGATCAAACGTGATCTCATTGCCTTCATTGACCGTGATATCACTTAATGAACGGATCACTAACACCGCGACATCGCACATATTGCACACGGCAGCGATCGCACCCCCTTCCATCTCGGCACATAAACTCTCCGGATAACGTGTCAAGATGGTTTGAACTTGATCATCCCGGTTAACGAAAGCATCCCCGGTCGCGATCGGTCCAATCCACACCTGATGATCTTTGGGAGTAATCACGTTTTTGGCTTTTTCCAACAAACCTTGATCGATATCAAAACAGGTATGGGGATTGCCATATCCAAATCCCCAATCGAACACATCGATATCATATTGGCAAATGGTGGTGGCCAACACCACATCCAAAACCTGCTGCGCTTTCCGTAAGCCACCGGCGGTACCGATATTGATGATCACAGCGGGATGAAAAGATTCGATCATCAGCATGGTCCTTGCAGCAGCAGCGACTTTGCCGATGCCACATAGACCGATGATTAGATCATGATTTGCAATGGATGCTTGATAAAAAGGGATATTGTGGATCATGATCTGATCCATGGTATCACAAAGTTTCAATATGGCTTCTACTTCGACTTCCATGGCTGCCATGATCCCGATAGGTTGTTTCATGATTTGACTCCTATAAAATCATATTTTTCGCAATCCAGTGATGGATTTGATCGAAAATCATAATAAGTGGTGGTAGTGAATCCAACATCCGTTAATACCTGGTTCAACCATTTCCCATCGTAAATGCGTTGGACATGGGATTCATTGATCAAACCATGATCGGTATAAAAGGCAAAATGATGGTTGAGATAATCGCCATCCGTGGCAATGGTCCATTGATATCCTACCCCATCCACCCATCCTTCTTCGATAAACGGTTCTTTGAATTCATTCAAACGATTGGGATGATGGGCATCCAAGATAAAGATACCTTTAGGATTCAAATGGTCGTAGACATGTTGGATGAAGCGGATCACATCCGCTTCATCGAGTAGATAATTCAATGTATCCACCAGGCAGAATGCACAATCATAGGTTTTATCCAGGGCAACATCTACCATGTTGCCCTGGATAAAATGGATATCTGGATATTGGGTGATGCCACAATTGATCATATCCAATGATAAGTCCACACCATCCATGGTCAAACCAAGGCAAGCAATGGCATGAGTGATCTCACCTGTGCCACATCCAAAATCGATACCACTCGTTTTACCTGAAACAAACGGGGCGATAAAATCTACGTATTCCGCAATGGATTGGGGATCATTGACCAGATCTTGATAGTATTGGGCCAATATTGAATACATCATTGCCATGTTATCCGCTCACAATCTCCCCATAAGCGTTCCAGATTATAGGTATTTCTAGCTTTTGGGGTAAACAGATGGATGATGATGGAACCATAGTCCATCAATATCCACTCACTCTGGCTCAAACCATTGATGTGTTTGAGTGGATACCCTTTCTTTTCACTCATTTCTTCAATATATCCGACCACGGCATTGGCTTGTCGGATCGAATCCACAGAAGCGATGATGAACACATCATATAAGGGGGATACGGTAGTCATATCCAATACCACGATATCATTGCACAGTCGCTCATCCAATACCTTGGTAAAATCATGGATTTGTTGATTGATCGTGTTGTCCAGCGACATAAGCCTCACTTTCTTTTTGAACGGTTAAAAATCCTTTGGTTAGATCACGTTTGGATAATGCGATCAAACAAGAAGAATCATAATCTCTTCCTGGATCACATTTATCCGCAATATAAATGATCCGTGCCAGTGGTGAAACCACATGACCGGTGGTGTGATTCGCAATGGCATTAACGATTTGACGATCGGTAATACCAAGAAAGGTTTGAATAAAGATTGCTCCCGCATATTGATGCCAGATGGGTTTGGGTTGATATAAACAGGATGGATCATACTGTTGCGTCAATGATTGAAGTCGATCATCATCCATGTTTTTGGCGATATCATGCAATAATGCGGTTTGTTTGGTTTTGACCACATCCACACTATGACTCTTGGCCAAATCAACGGCCAGTGATGCCACTCGATAAGTATGGGCATAGCGGGATGGTTTGAGATAATGCTTGAGCATTTGATCATAATAAACCATGGATCGATTGAGATATCGGATATACCACATGGGCAAACCATGATAATCCCCATTCCGGATGGTTTCCATAGCTTGGATCAATGACGCATCATCTTCGATGGTCAAACCAATGGATGAAGGGGTCTGACCATAATGCACATAACTTAATCCCTTCAACCAGCTTTGATTCAATCGATCGATGATCGGATGCAATGGTTGGGTCGCAACCACATAAATATCTTGGTGGTATGTATGGTGTAAACCATGGATGATATCCAAATGATTTTTAGTCAATGGATCACATAAAGAACGAAATAAGATCATGGCAAAATGATTTTGGGCTCCTTGGCTTTTTTATACAAGACATAGGTTTTACCGATGGTTTGGACCAATTCAGCTTTGGTAAAAGCCAATGTATCCAATATCAGTTCATTCAATGGGATATCACAACTTTTCAATACATGGATCTTCACCAATTCTCTCGCAATCAATGCTTGATCGATGGAGACCAGTGTGTTTTTATCCAAACCATTCTTGCCGATCTGGAAAATGGCATTTTCTCGATTAGCAAGGGATCGTAAATAACGTTTTTGTTTTCCGTTTAACATGGTTAAATCATCCTCTTTCTGATGGTATAGCTCACTTGTTTGGGTAATGTCATGGATAATGCTGTGGTTTGACCATGGAAACTCATCCACCCCAATCCATTGATACATAGATCACGCCCATCGAGTGGTTCAGAAATAACGATCGTTTCATATTCACGATGACTCCATGGTTTCAATAATGTTCCCAAATGGTTGGACCAAAGCTTTTTGGCATTATCCAGTGGTGTGCGGTGGATCTTAAGATTGTTTTCCAGATACATCACGATCGAAACGGTTGATTGTGGCACGATATCGATACGCATCAATCCACCAATACTATAGGATTGAGGCGAATAGCATTGATAGACACTGGGTTTGATGGGTTTAGTTGGAAGTAATGCTTTGATGGTCGAATCATCCACAGCCTGTAAGATACTCTCGCTGTTTTCGATACCCGGGGTATCGATAATGGTCAAACCATTATCTAAATGGATGGGATTGAAATCGATCGTCGTTCCGGGATAGCGGGAAGTGGTCAGGATCTTTTGATTCAACAAACCATTGAGCAATGTGCTTTTACCCGCATTCGCACGCCCAGCAAAGATCGATACCGAGTCCACAGCATAGGGTTTCAACTGGTCTAATAAGACTGTATTATGGTCAAGACCATAATCACCGGTAACAATCAATCCATCCACACTGATGTTCATGGATTTCAATCGATCCATGATAAAACCATAGTACTTTTGTGAATCGATGATATCGACCAATAAATCCGTCTTGGTAACCACCAAGACGATGGATCGATTGGAAAACAAAGCATTGAAATCATCCATGAATCCATGATCAATATCCAATCCATCCACTACCCATACCAACGTTCCTTTTGTTTTTTGGATAGTTTCAACCACACGATCCGGATCGATCCCTGTTTTTAAAGAAACCATCTGATCCCCATAATGGCTCAAACGAAAACAACGCTGACAGTATTTACTCTCTTTTTTTGGTGTATATCCCAACTGGTTTGGATCATCATATTGCAGGGTCACACCACAACCTTTACATTTCACAATCGGTATTATATCAAATGGTTGGACCATCGGGATCGAAAAGGCAATATGCCATCCCTTAAAACAGGGATGGCATATTGAATTCACTATGTGCATCTTCTTCAATGGCATTACCACGGTTTTGGAATGCTTCACTTGTCGATAGATCGATCACATTGACGGGCTTTAATTCCTGGTAAAGACCATGATCCACTTTGATGGAACCATAATGACTATATGTGGCATCGATATCCATAATCGAAATGTCACTGCCTTTGATCATATGGAACCCATCCTCATCCATCATGGTAAAATCACTGCCTTTCAATGGTGTGATGGATTCGATCCATACCGGATTGGTTTTGATTGCTTTCGCGATCCGTGTCCCTTTGACATAGGGTTTATTATCGACGATATCGGATAAACGGACTCTTTTGACAGCATTATTTGAACCATTGATGATGATATAAGAACTGGTTGAACCATCGGGCAATATGGCACCATCGACCACACTGTCCCCTTCTGCCAAACGGATTCCTCGAATGCCTTGTCCTTTAGGAGCCGTCATATTGATCATATCCAAACTATAACGATTGATGAATCCATGTTTGGTTGCAACCAGGATCGTATCATGGTCATAACATACCATGGCATAGACCACCCGATCCCGAGGTTTCAATTTCATCAATGTCACACTTTTGCTATAACGTACCAAAGATAGATCCGGGATCGGTGTTTTTTTGATCAACCCATTGGCACTCATGGTCACCACATAGGCTGCCGTGTTGAAATCTTTGACAGTAAACGCAGCGATCACATGGTCAAAACCATCCGTTTTGACATAGTGGTTGATGTGATTTCCTTCATCCTTCCACTTGGTTTCCTCAATCTTATAGATTGGTAAATACGTATACGATCCATTATCCAATACCAGAATCAAGGTATCCAAAGTATCCGCCTGACCATAAGTCAATAACGTATCATTGTTTTTCAAACCCGGATAGGGTGTCGTGGAGGCATTGAAGCTTTTTAAAGAAACACGCTTGATATACCCATCACGGGATACAGAAACCACCACCCGCTCGTTGGCAATCATTGCCCTTGCATCGATATTGATTTCTGCCACTTCATCTTCGATTTTAGTCAATCGTGGCGAACCATACGTTTCTTTAGTCAATCGGAATTCATTGATGATCGTTGAACGCAGTACGTTTTCGTTTTCAATGATCATCTTCAGATTTTCGATCTCATTGACCAATTGGGCAAATTCTTCTCGTAAAGCGACAACATCCGTATTGCTCAAACGATACAAACGCAACTCAGCGATCGCGGTGGCTTGATTTTGCGTGAAATCGAATTGTTGCTGTAGATTCTTGATCACATCGCTTCGATCCTTACACGCACGGATACAGGCGATCACTTCATCCAAGATCGACACCGCTTTCATTAGTCCTTCGATGATATGGCATCTTTTTTCACGTTCATTGAGCAAATAGCGGCTCCGTTTGAGTACGATGCTTTTACGGTGGGCAATGAATGCATCGAGAAGATCAGTCAGACTCAGTAAACGTGGGGTGCGGTCCACGATCGCAACGACGTTGTAATTGTAATTGACCTGCAACGGTGTGTTTTTATAGAAATACTGCAATACATTGTTGGCATCGACTTCTTTTTTCAGATCCACAACGACCCGTAATCCATTGCGATCGGATTCATCCCGTACATCGATGATGCCATCGATGTCGTGGTTGAGTCGTATCTCGTCCATGCGTTTGACCATTTGGGATTTGACCACTTCATAGGGGATCTCAGTAATGATGATCGAATTGATGGTCTTACCTTCCTCGATGTTGGCCACACCACGGATGACGATCTTGCCACGTCCAGTTTTAAACGCATTTTCAATCCCAGTTTTCCCCATCACGATCCCACCGGTAGGAAAATCTGGACCGGGAATGATCGTCATCAATTCATCGATGGTACACGTGGGATTCATGATGCGATAGATGCAGGCATCCATCACTTCTTTAAGATTATTGGGTGGGATATTCGTAGCATAACCCGCCGCGATGCCCATGGCACCATTGACCAGTAATGTGGGAATGCGCGATGGCAGCACCGTTGGCTCGACGTCATTGTCATCATAGTTTGGTGCAAACGGTACCGTATCATAATCGATATCTGCAATGACGTCGGCACACACCGGTGCCAATCGCGCTTCGGTATATCGCATCGCAGCAGCTGGATCATCATCAATGGATCCGTTATTGCCTTGCATATCCACCAATGGCACCCGAACTTTCCATCCTTGGGAAAGACGTACCATGGCATCATACACACTGGAATCACCATGGGGATGGTAGTTACCGATCACTAAACCGACTGTCTTCGCACTTTTACGATACGGACGATCCCAGGTGTTGTGATCTTTGTACATTGCATAAATGATGCGTCGTTGGACTGGTTTTAAACCATCTCGTACATCCGGTAGCGCACGATCCTGGATGATGTATTTGGAATAGCGGCCGAATCGTTCGCCCATAATATCTTCCAACGCTGCATTGAGCAATGTGGAATGATCGTCGATCATCTCTTTTTTTCTGGTTTTTGCCATAATTAGATTTTAAAATCATCCTCCATTGTAAATGCCACATTGGCGTTGATCCACTCTTGCCGCGGTGCCGGTTTGTCGCCCATCAAGGTCGTCACACGATTTTCTGCAAGATAGGGATCATCGATTTCGACTTGGATCAATGTCCGGGTCGCTGGATTCATCGTGGTTTCCCATAACTGGGAGGGGTTCATTTCTCCCAATCCTTTATAACGTTGGATCTCGTATTTGATGCCGCTGGCACGATAATGTTCCAATTGTTCATCGTTGTAGCAATAGATCACTTCTTTGCCACGGGATAATTTATATAATGGCGGCATCGCGATATAGACATGGCCTTGTTTGATCAGATCCGTCATGTAGCGGTAGAAGAATGTCAGTAACAAACATTGGATATGGGCACCATCAGTATCCGCATCGGTCATGATGATCACCTTATCATATGCAATATCATCGACATCAAAGTTTGGTCCAAATCCTGCGCCCAGGCAATTGACGACCGTATTGAGTTCTTCATTCTTTTCGATATCACTCAAACTGCATTTTTCAGTATTGAGGACTTTCCCACGCAACGGCAAAATCGCTTGTGTATGGGCATCCCGTCCTTGCTTGGCGCTGCCGCCAGCGGAATCGCCTTCCACCAAAAACAATTCTTTTTCTTTCGCATTTTTACTGTTAGCCGCCGCTAATTTGCCGGAAAGGACGCGTTCATTTCGGGTCGATTTCTTCCCTTTGCGTGCTTCTTCACGGGCTTTTCTTGCCGCTTCACGTGCACTGGCAGCTTTAAGCATCTTCGTGATCAGTCGTTCGGCTAACTCACGATGTTCTTGAAGATAATAGGTCAATTGTACGCTCACGACATTATCGACCGCATTCTTAGCTTCCGGTGTCCCCAGTTTGCCTTTGGTTTGACCTTCAAATTGCAGCAGATCTTCTGGGATGGCTAAAGAGAGCACACTGCTCAATCCTTCACGGATATCCACACCATCGAGATTTTTATCCTTTTCTTTCAACAAACCAACTTTACGTGCATATTCATTGATGGTTTTGGTCATGGCTACCCGATAGCCGTTTTCATGCGTGCCACCATCGGGGGTACGGACCATGTTGACGAAGGAATACATGTTTTCCTGATAGTCCTCACAATATTGGAAAGCAACAGAAACATCGATTCCATTGTGATTCCCTTTGAAAATGATGGGTTCATGCATCGTGGTACGATCCGCATTGATGGAATTGAGAAATGCTGTCAATCCGTCTTCATAGCAGAAACGTTCACTTTGATTATGGATTTTATCTTCGACCACCATTTCGATGCCAGAAAGTAAAAATGCCGTTTCCTGTGCACGTTCAAAGATGGTGGAATAATTGAATACGGTGGTTGAAAAAATCAAGGTATCCGGTTTGAAATTGACGGTGGTTCCGGTTTTGGTGGTCTTACCAAGGTGTTTGACGGATCCATCCACCTTTCCACCATTTTTAAAGGAAAGAGAGGTGATCACACCATCACGATAACTGGTGACCGTCAGACGTTCACTTAAGGCATTGACCACAGATGCGCCCACACCATGCAATCCACCCGAAACTTTATAGTTGCCATCGGCCTGGAACTTCCCACCGGCATGTAAAACGGTATAAATTACTTCCAATGTGTTCTTTCCACTGGGATGCTTGCCACAAGGGGTTCCGCGACCTTGATCGGATACCGTGATGGAACCATCCAATTCAATGGTAATGGCTATTTTTTTACCATAACCGTTCAATGCTTCATCCACAGCATTGTCCACGATCTCCCATACCAGATGGTGTAAACCACGGGAATCGGTGGACCCGATATACATGCCTGGGCGTTTTCGGACCGCTTCTAATCCTTCAAGAATCTGAATACTGGAATCGGAATAAGATTGATTGGCCATGGGATTTCCTTTCTTGATTACTATTAACCGAAATATTATACCATGGGTGAACCTTACTATCGGGCGTTGGTCACACCAAAAAATCACACAGTAAAACGATATTTCAGTCTATAATGAATGCGTTCCACATGGAACGCATTCATTTTAAAGGAGTACTATGCTGAATCTTTTATTCATCGTCATTGCATATTTATTCGGTTCGATTTCCTGGAGTTTGGTGATCGGAAAAGTATTCTTCCATACCGACATCCGCACTCAAGGCAGTGGGAATCTTGGTGGAACCAATGCCGGAAGAGTATTGGGAAAAAAAGTAGGAATGATCGTTATCGTATTGGATGCATTGAAAGCCTTCTTTGCCATCATGATCGCAGTATTGATCGCACCAGCGGATACCGTGGTATTACCATTTGTCGGTATTGCCAGTGTGATCGGACATTGTTATCCGATCTTTGCGGGATTCAAAGGGGGCAAGGGCGTCGCCACCTGCTTCGGTTTTGTTTTGGCATTGGGCGTATTTGTGGTCAACGATCTGCTGTGGATCTTTGTGATCCCCTTGTTGATCTTCTTGGCTACGCTGTATTTGACCAAATATGTTTCCCTATCCAGTATGGTCGCCATTTTCTTCATGCCCTTATTTGCTTTATTCAAAGGGTATTCGATGGAGATCGTCCTGTCACTGGTGATTTTATGGTTGTTGGTCGTATATCGGCATCGGGAAAACATCAAACGCATCAAGGATGGCAGCGAACGAAAAATCACGTGGATGTAGAAAATGCGAAGCGATTGCTTCGTATTTTTTTACATCCACGCAATGGATCGATCATCTTCACTGTTAAATCCATATAAAATTTGGATATAATATCTTTCAGGAGATAACCAACTATGCAAACACTCGTATTGGGAATTGCCGGTGGATCCGGCAGTGGTAAAACCACCATCAGTAATATCCTAGTGGAACAGTTCAAGGATCATATCACGGTGATCAACCATGATAATTACTACAAAGCTCAACATGATACCCCACTTGAAGAACGGGCATTACGCAACTATGATCATCCGGATGCGTTCGATACCGATCTGATGATCGACCAACTCAATCAATTGAAGCATGGTCAGACCATCCAATGTCCCGTATACGATTATACGATCCATGATCGTACCGATACCTTATTGACCATCCATCCTGCCCCGATCTTGTTGGTGGAAGGTATCCTCATTTTTGAAAACAAAGAGTTATGCAATCTGATGGATATCAAAGTCTTTGTGGATACCGATGCAGATGTACGGATCTTAAGACGGTTATTACGGGATATGAATGAGCGCAACCGAACGATGGAAAGTGTCATTGAACAATATTTGACCACCGTCAAGCCTATGCATGAAGCTTATGTCGAACCATCCAAGAAAAACGCGGATATCATCATTCCTGAAGGTGGTCGCAACAAAGTGGCCATTGCGATGTTGATCAATCAATTGAATGATCATCTTCGAAAACAAAACATCGATTCACAAATTTAAAAACACAGACCGGCAGTCAAACGACTACCGGTCTGATACTTTATTCAACCACGCGGTTTATCCATTCACATTGATGATATGGACAAAATCACTGTCGCTCAGTTGCTGATATGTCATTTCATAATGTGGAAAAGCGATCGGATAATCTTCCATGGCTTCAACCAACGCATTCGATAATCCGCTTTTTTCGGGTGCCATCAAATCCGATCCGTCCAATACAGCGATATCATTGATGCGCCAATATTGATTGTAATGACTCAATACTAATGGGATGAATTCCACCACACCATATCCGTTTTCATCCACTGTATCATTGATGATGGCAAAACCATGGGTATCGGTCCACATGTTACTGCTTTCATTGATCAATACATACCATTGCCGCTGATCGTCTTTTTGGTAAACCGATAAGAAATTGGGATTGGTATCATCCACATCGATGGTTTGACCAAAGATATCAAGAAATCCCTGGTTAAGATCATCAAACGATGCATACTTATAAATGTTATGCGTTTGATAACTGTTCAAACCCACTGCATCCCATTGCAAGGATTCTTCCTTACGCTTCATCTGATCCACCGTATAGCAATCCCCATATTCGCACATGGATCGATACACGATCGATCCCAAGGGATTGATCAGTTCTTCAACATCGAGATGGTTGAAACCATGAGAAGGATCTTTGAAATAAGAAAGAATGAACAATGTATGTTCCAATGGTGTCAATTGAGGCATATCCACCCAATGGAATGCTGTGGTATCACCAATCAATACCTTTTCTTGCGCCTGTTGAGTGAAATTTTCCCGATGATAATGATAATCGAAGGATACAGGTTCCATCCACCAGAAATATTCAGGATCTGTGGAAAGATTATCCAGATTGATTTCACTATGACCATTGGCACGACCATCGATCAATTCACCCGTATTGAACCCATTGGTCACCACCACACCATTGACATAAAGCATCGTCAATAACTGATCATACAGGTCCCGGTTGAAGTGAATGGTATTCCCATAGGTATCACTGGTTGGATCATTATCCATGATCCGACGGGATCCATAATCAAATGCAAAGGGATACACTTCATTTTCTTCAGTGGTCACTGTCCCGAATATCCCATAGAATCCACCGCTGGGATTGACATCATAACTGACCGATATCACTGCCGTTTTATCCTTATCCTCCATGGTATAGTCGATGGTGGTTTCCAATTGTCCGATCATGGTATTGTGTTGATATCCACCATGGGTATAGGTCATGGTCAAACCAACGGCATCATCTTTTAACGTAAACCCATCGTCTATGCTACTAACAATTTCAAAATCCAAATCGTGATAGCCATTTAGGGCATCCAGATAATTGTATTGTTCCAATGCGGTACCATAATCTGAAGTTTTAAAGGATATGGTCGATGAATTGGTTGGTGGTGGTGTGACCATTCCAGTTTCCTTTGTGTTAGCGGATGGATTGGTACAACCCGTGAATACGATGGTTGCAACCATCAACATTATCATTTTTTTCATACGTATCACCTACCCTTATCTTAACAGATAATTCATCGATAGAATGGTTCAAATCCTCCTAAACCACTGTTCATAAACAAAAATGAATCGCTTTGAAATTCAAAGCGATTCATTTTAGAGATATCAGCCCTTAAATAACGGAACGATCTTTTTGGTATTGACTTCGATCAATCCCATATCACTCATCTTATATTCCGGAATGACCGGTAAAGCTAGGGTCGCGATTCGAAGCAATGGATTTTCTGGTTCAACCAACCCTAAACCTTGATACGTCTGTTTCATATGAGCACTGATCTTGGATAACTCTTGTGCCGGCAACAAGCTCATCAACCCCGCCAATGGTAATGCCAACTCATCCAATACTTCACCATGATCCACTGCAACCATTCCACCACCAATGGTTTGGATACGAGTGGCGGCAACCAATGCATTCTTTGGAGTGTCATAAACGATGACCAGATTATGACAATCATGGGATACGGTCGAAGCAATGGCACCATGGTTCAAACCAAAGTTACGGATCACATGTAAAGCAATATTGTCATTACCGGGATAACGATTGACCACTGCAACGAATTTCAAGTTTGGATCATCCAATACCAATGTGCCATTGACCACATCCAATTGCATTTGTTCAAGGTATGTCAATGAGTTTTTAGTATCCGTGAATGCCATGACATTGACGGTGGTTTTACCATTTTCAATGGGTGGGACAATGGTAAAATCATCTTCACTCAATGGTTTGATCACCACAGAATTTTGTTTTTCCAATTCATATTCTTTTACTGGAATGGTTTCGACCAATTTACCATCCTGTGCCACCAATTTCCCACCAAAGAAAACATGCGATGGTTTGATCACACGAATATCATCCAACAAACACAGATCCGCTGTATATCCTGGTGCCACAGCCCCTAAATGATCGATCTTGATCTCCCGTGCATTGTTATAAGTGGCACAACGAATCGCATCGATGGGATCCAATCCACAATCGATGGCTTTCTGTATGACATGATTCATATGTCCCTGATGCAACAGATCATCACTTTCTCGATCATCCGTGCACAAATTCAGATTGTCTTTATAACGCACATCTTTCAATGCATTTATGATATCCGGAACATTACGCGCCATGGACGACTGACGGGCGTCGATATGCATGCCAGCTCTGAACTTTTCATAAGCATTAGCACCATTGGTCGTTTCGTGGTCGGTACATGGTCCAGCCGCAATGTAGGCACTTAACGCCCTTCCGCTTAAACCTGGAGCATGGCCTTGTAAATACAAACCGTGATCTTTTGCCACTTCAAGGATATCCATCATCCGTTTTTCACCATTGATCACAGCTAGAAAATCCATGACTTCGGCTAATCCGACCACTCGATCCAATTTGGATAATTCAATGATCTCACTGGCGGTAAAATCAGCACCGGCGTTTTCTTTTCCCGGAACACTGGGCACACAACTTGGGATATCGATCAATTGACGCATGGGAAGATCATCACTGCAATCATGCATGTATTTGACCCCTTGTACACCATAAACATTACCGATCTCATGGGGATCGGTGACCACGGTGGTGGTCCCCCAAGGGATGACGGTCGCGGCAAAATTACGGGGTGTCATCATACTGGATTCGATATGCATATGCGCATCGATGAATCCAGGAACGATGATCTTGCCCGATACATCCATGATCTGATCCGCATGGACAGTGGTCAGATCATCGTATTCCACATGCGCAATGAAGCCTTGATCGATAAAAACATTAGCTTTATCGATCGTGCCGGTAAATACGTTGAGTACAGAGCCATTGATCAATGCCAATTGAGCCGGGATGCGATCCAATGCGACGTTGAGAAAACGCGACAGATCAGCAGGTTGTAATTTAATCATCACTTTTTCCTTTCTCTTTCACTCAAAGGTTATCATGGTGCGTCACGGCAATGTGAATGCATAGCAAGACCATTTACGGTGGTCTGTAGATACTCCCTTCCATATTCCGGGATTATATGAAAACCATTTGATGCATCAGTTATACATAAGAATGCATCAAGATGCAACAAAAACACAAAATGAGACACTTGCTTGCTATCATTGCAATGCGTCAATCAGATTTGCAACGGTGGCATTGAGTTGAAGCCGTTCAAATGGGGAGGCAAATGTGGCATATTGGTTGGAATCAATGGAGAAACGAGGATAAACCCATGTTTGTAGTTTTGAAAGGATGGATGAATCACCTTGTTGTTTCAGACATTCGATTCTATGGATCATGGTCAGACCATAGCGGATCAATAATAATCGATACGAAGGGGTGATATATGGTTCGACCAATTCCTCCTTTGGATAAACCAGAAATGGATCTCCACTTTGGAAATCACCATAATCCGCATTGATCAATGGATCTTCGTTCCATCCATCATAACTCCATCTTAAAAAGCCGTTTGCGCCAAAGCGATAACTGTATAACAGAGAAAATAACGTATCTGCAGGATCAGAAGTAACGAAGGATGAGGGATATTGGCCAGTAGTGGTATAGATGGTGGTGGTTAGACCAACCGCATCCCGATGGCTACACAATGCTTCGAATGATTCGATATGATCGTCAATGGCAACCAGTGAAAAAGAAATATCATCGATTTGATCGAGTAAATCCCATTGATCAATCAAATTTGAATTGATGGCAGCGGATATTTTAAAACTCTCTCCTTTTCCACTTTGGATCGAATGGATCAAATCGATGCAGGCTTGCAATGTGGTTGCATCCCGCTCATCCATGGCGATATAGATCAATCCTTCGATATTCAATGATTCACAATGAACCATGAAATCTTCCAAAAAAGTGGTCCAGTAATAGATCCAAGGCTGACTGCCCACTTCCAGCACTTCATCGATAGTGGTATGACTGGCTTCATCCAAATACGAGATCTGATTGTTCCACGGGGCAATGGAATACGCTTTGATCCCACTGTTGGGATTGGATGGATCCAATACATCACTGGTCAAACCAAGGGATATCCATTGATCAAAATAAGTATAATCAAAACGAAATGACCCATCTTCCTGACGGATCCATTGGATCAAGGATGGATCGGAATCATAGGATTGATGGTTCCATACCTCATCAACAACTGTGGCTGTTAGCATATGTCCACCCATGGATGCATATTCGGTAAGCATGGATGATAAAATCATTTGATGCTCAATTCCAAAAGTTTCAAGATCATAATACCGAGCACTGGTAAAGGGATGTTGCCATAATTCGATGGTAAAACCATCTTCTAAACGGATATTGACGGGATTGATCTGTATCGCTAATGCTTTGGGCTTTTCAAACTGATCTGCATCGATCTTGATGGTCAAATCAAAAGAGTCCATCGGCATCTGATATGTGGTTTCAACCACCAGCACATATTGACAGATACCGTTATGCTCCACAGATCTATCTACGGTATCGTTCATGACATCCAAATAGGGATACGATGGTCCATCCTTCAAGGGTGAAGCCATGGTTGGATCCATTTGGTAAATGGTATAACCATCCATCCATTGTTCCAATGGTAAATCACTTTCTAGATCGATCGATAGATTGGTTAAGGATGTTTGATGTGTTTCAATGGCAAAACGGATCAGTGCATAATCATTGCCATACAGTTGGAGCACCATCGTTTCAAAACCATTGAGGTCCTTTGCTTTGTCATCTTTGATGGATTCAAGGATATCGACAAAATAAACGTCGGTTTCTTCTGTTTTGACACACCCATAACAAAAAACAAGCAACAGACTTAATATCAATTGGATACTTGGTTCGACCAAGGATAACGATGCAAAAAATCGTTTCATCGTGATTTATTGTAACCGATTATGATTAAAATGCGATGCGACCGCCGCATAGATCAAGGATGCGGATAGTGTAGAGGTGATGGCATTGATCAATGAGGTGATCAAATTGAACGATGCCAGCAAAGCCGCTGCATCCATAGGAGCACCAAATAAAAAATGGTTATACAGAAATGAAAATAACGGATCAAGAATAACATTGCATCCCATGGCGATCCCACAGGATATCAACGCATATTTAAAGGATTTGGTCTTATCATTGGCATGATCGGCTATATGCAATCCATGATGGGCAATAGCGCCACAAATCAATCCCATGATAAATTTCAATATCAGTGTTTTCGGCGCAGAAAGGATATAGAGCGGATCGAGGATATCGCCGATCCCCATCCCGATGGCTCCCGCCAAGCCCCCTAATGGTCCACCCACGATCAATGCAGCCAAAACACAAAAGCAATTGCCAAAATGGATCGCTGTCGATCCATTGGCAACCGGGATATTGATTTTGATGAATGTAAAAGCGATATAACATAATGCTGCAAATAGTGCAGTCAAGGATAATTTGACAATCGAAGCATTTCGTTTCATGCATCCATTATAGTTTATTAAAAAAAAGAATCATGGACTTTGTTTTACCAAAGTCCATGATTCATGCTATTCGACACTTTTCAATGATTCAACCATGTTGATATTGTCCAGATTACGTTCCATAGCCTTATTGACCAAAATGGCAAAGACCAATGTAATCATAAATGCCAGGATATACGTCGGTATGGAAATATTACTGCCAAAACTCATATTGTCCATCTTGATCGATGTCATGATCAACGATAGTTCAGCTTTACCAAACGCCAGACCAAATAACGCTCCGATAAAAGTCAGGATGATGTTTTCATAATAAACGTAATGGTGGACTTCCTTGGGTGTGAAACCCAAAACTTTCAATGAGGCGATCTCTCGGGTACGTTCCGAGATATTCACACTGGTCAGATTGCCAAGTACGACAAACGCCAATGCGCCCGCAGCTGCAACACATACGATGACGATGATGTTGAATCCACCGACCATTTGATTAACGAATTCAATGACAGTCGAGTTGAGACTGTAAGCGGATAGATCCGTATCCGCATCGATCAGATCGAGCAACGCCGTTTCATCACTGCACGATATTGCCAATGTATTGGGTTGAACGGTCGTATCAAATCCATTGTTGTAGGCTTGGTCGGACATGAAGACGTGATGATTGACATACATTTCGCAAATACCGATCACGGTGAAGGTGGCTTCTTCATCATCCAGATTGGTCATCGTCAATTCATCCCCAACTGAAACATCGAAATAGCGCGCCAGTGCATTGGAAATAATGATGCCATCGGCATCCATGGACAGGGCTTTTTTGCTATTGTGGTCTCTTAAATTGAAGATATGGTCAATATCATCGATGCTGGAGACATACAATGTCGATGTCTGGGTGGACGCATTATCGGGATCAGTGGATCCGATCGTGACATTACTGGTGTATAAGGTCGCGACATTGTCCACAAAGGACTGGGATGCATAGAGTTGCGTTTTTTGGGATAATTGTTCGGTGCTGATATCATCGTCGTAAGAAACCGAAGCATCGAAATTGTAGATTTCCCCGAATTGAACGGTCCCAATGGATCCAACCACGTCTTTGATGCCTAAACCACAAACGATCAATGAAGTACATCCGGCAACACCGACGACGGTCATAAAGAACCGTTTCTTGTAACGGAAGATGTTACGCATGGTCACTTTAATCGTAAAACTAAGAGCATTCCAGATAAACGTGACATGTTCGATCAGTGTTTTATGCGCATTCCGTGGAGCGGCAGGTCGCATCAATTGGGCCGGGACTTCCTTCATGTTCTTGCGACAGGTCAAATAAGTGGTCAACACCATTAGTGCAATAAAGAGAAAGCAGATGAAAATCAACCAACCCCATGGTATGACCAGGGTAAAATCCGGGTTGTAATACATCATGCCCCAGGCATTATAGATGATGATTGGGAAGATCAATACACCTAGGATCGAACCAATGACGGAGCCGATCAAAGCAGCAATGAACGCATAGATCAAAAATTTTGCACACGATTGGCCCTTGGTAAAACCAAGAGAACGATACGTTCCGATTAAAGTGCGTTCTTCATCCACCATCCGGGTCATCGTGGTCAGACAGACCAACATCGCCACAAGAATGAAGAAGATGGGAAACAATAACCCGATCACGGTCATGGTGGTGATGGTATTGGCATACATGGCGCTGGAATAATGCATACCTCGATCCAGTACGATCCATTCACAATCTTCGATCTCATCGACTTCTTTTTGAGCATCATCGATCTCAACCTGGGCATCGGCGATCTGTTGGGCAGCATCGGCTAATTCGGCTTCCCCTTCCGCTTTTCCTTCCTCCAGTTCAACACGGGCGTCAGCTAATTCTGCCACACCATCATGATACTGGTTCCAACCATCATCGATTTCAGCTTGGGCATCCGCAAATTCTTGGTTCGCTTCATCCCATCCGCTGATCAGTTCTTCACTGGCTTCCACCAATTGCGCGTTGGCACGATCCAATTCCCATTTGGCGTGATCCAATTGTTCCATGGCCTGATCATAGCCACTCTGGTATGCATCCTGACCATAGCGGGCAAGGCCGTCACCGATTGCAAGTAAACTGATCGATTCTGTTAATGCATTGATGTCTTGACCGCTGAATTGATGAATCAATTCAATCAATGCTTCGGGATCATTCATCACTGCATCGTATTGCATTTCAAGATTGGTAAGGATTGCTTGCTGAATCGTATCATCAGTTTGAACATACTTCAAAATATACGCTTTTTTCTGTTCATCTGTTAATTCAGCCCAAGAAGGACCACCTTCCATGCCTGCAACGGTTGCATCATACAAAGCTCCAATTTGTGCGCTTTTTTCGGGATCTGCGAACAATGTTTCCACAGTTTGATTTTCGGCTTCGACTTTTCCGGCAGTGACAAATGCATCTTTACTAATGCTTTGTTTAAATGTATTCAAAAGGATATCTTTGATTTGAAATGCCTGTTGTGATTGCGGATCATAGATTTCTTGCGGTTTTTGTATTCCGCTTTGACCATACCCATACGCAATCGTGGCATACTCTTCCATTACTGGCGTCAGCGCATCATAAAGACCTGGCATCATGGCCAGACTGGTTTTTAACGTTTCTTTGGCGGCAGCAATTTGATTCGATGCATCGTCCACCGTTTTCTTGGCCGCTTCCAATTGAGCCAGTGCTTGATCTCTACCTTCGTAATACTGGTCCCAACCATCCTGAAGCTGGGCTTTACCATCATTGATCTGGTTTTCGGCATCATGCAGTTCGGCGATCACATCGGCTTTGCTGCTCTCTAATTCCGCCTGTCCATCGATCAATTCTTGATAGGCATCATTCAATTCACGCTGACCATCATCGATTTGAGCCTGGGCATCGGCGATTTCCGTATTGAATTCTTCTAAACCATCATCATATTCTTGTTGCGCATCGGTTAATTCCTGACGGGCATCATCTAATTCGGCATTGGCTTCATCCTTGATCGTTTGTGTACGATCGATCGCGCCTTGTTCAAATACCGGATCCAGGGTATCGGAAACCGTATCCATATATTGGCTGTAATCATCACTGAAGGAATCATAGCCTTTGGCACCGTCAATGGAAATGACGACACTGGGAATGGCTTCCATGGTGAAATTATCGATATCAATGATCCCGACTTGACTGAGCTCTTGGTTATCCAGTGTGGATGTATCCAATATTTTGGTAATGTATTTAGCGTCACGATAGAATCCGACCACCGTGAATGTGGTCTGACCAAGGGATTCAGAAATATCTTCATCCCCATCCAAAAACAGATCGATGGTATCGCCAAGTTGTAATAAAGGTGAATCAAAGTTTCCACCAAGTGTGGACGCGTTTTCACTATAAAGCAAAATGATCTCATCATCCGCCTGGATGTCTCTTCCCTCTACGATCTCATAGGAATCGATGGTCGTCCCATCGATCTTGCCTTCAATGCGGATCACACTTTTATTTCGACCGATCTGGGTATAGCAATCTACGAAATAATACGGTTCGACCAGATCGATATATTCCTGACTTTCAAGATTTTGGATGTCTTTATCTTCAAATCCCAGTGTGGAAATGATCTGATAATCATGCAGATTGTTCAAATCATCAAAATTTTCGATGGATGCCTGCATGCTTGGTGGGGCTGCCATCAAGCCGACAAAAAAAGACACTCCAAGCATCACGATGCATGTCAGCGTGACAAACTTGGAAAGCGATTGACGAATCGATTTCAATGTGTCTTTGAGAATATATTTCATGGTTTTACCATTCGATGGTGGAAACATCCTGGGGATGTTCATTGATCACACTGGATTCGATCTGACCGTTTTTTACCCGGATCACCTGATCCCCCATGGGGGTAATGGCCAGATTATGGGTGACGATGACCACACTCATTCCATAACGACGGGCACTTTGCTGAAGCAGCAATAAGATCTGCTTTCCGGTCTGATAATCCAAAGCACCGGTGGGTTCATCACATAACAAAATTTTTGGATTTTTGGCTAACGCCCGGGCGATGGCCACCCGCTGCTGTTCCCCGCCGGAAAGCTGACTTGGAAAATTGTGCAGTCGTTCTTTCAATCCGACCGCTTCCAATACGGTCTGCGGATCCAATGGATCTTTGCAGATCTGGGTCGCCAGCTGCACATTTTCAAGTGCGGTCAAATTGGGAACCAGATTGTAAAACTGGAATACAAATCCGATTTCATTGCGGCGATACATCGTCAATTGTTTATCATTGTAGGCTGCAACATCCTCCCCTTGCAGATAGACATGGCCACTGGTGGGACGATCCATACCACCTAAAATATTCAATATGGTGGATTTTCCAGCACCGGATGGTCCACAAATGATGGTGACTTTCGAGTCATCCAGTGTAAAAGAAACCCCATTGAGTGCATGGATATCCACTTCACCGACATGATAGGTCATGCGGACATTATCAAACTGAACCAGATTCATGAGACTATTTTACATTGTTTTCAAAATTAGATGAAACTTCTGTTCGGTTTCATACAATTTCACAAAGTTGATCGATAAGAAAAGACGTCTGATCGTTCGATCAGACGTCCCAATGGTTAAACCAGAATCAGATGTGGGAATCAATAAATGCTTTAAGATCACTTTCCGGCATATATCCCATGGTCGTGCCGATGGTTGAACCATCTTTGGTCATGATCAGCGTCGGAATGGACATGATCCCGTATTGTGCTGCGACATCCTGACATTGATCGACATCCACTTTCAGGAAAGTGACCTTATCTTGGTATTGCGTGGATAGTTTTTCAACGATCGGACTTAACATCTTGCATGGTCCACACCACGTGGCATAAAAATCAATGAAACAAGTACCTTTGGCAATTGCGGCGTCAAATTCAGCTTTACTGTGAATCATTTGCATGATTGAATCCTCCTTCTTATTTATGACTGAACTCATTATATCCAACAATGATCGATTCGTCTTTTTGAATGCTCATTGGATCGATTTCATATAATTTCGTATATTTATCAACCAGATAATCGATGTAGTATGACGGATCAAAGGGTTTGCCAGTTGCACGGGTCAAGATGGTATTGAAATCATGCAATGAGCCATCATGCTGGATGTTGGTCTTCAACCATTCCAATATCGTTGTGATATCACCATCTGAGAGAATGGTATCCACATCCATGGCTTGACACATCGTTGCATAGATCTGGGCAGCAATGGCTGAACCAAGCGCATACGTTGGAAAATAGCCAAATGAGCCATCTGCCCAATGGACATCCTGAAGGATGCCCATTGTATCATTTGGAACATCCACGCCCAGGAATTCATGGTAATAATCATTCCATACCGTGTTGAGGGGTTTGCCGTCCAATTGGCCGGCAAACAATGCTTTTTCCATGGTATAACGAATCAAAATATGGATCGGATAAGTCAATTCATCCGCTTCAGTACGGATCAGGGATGGGGATGACGCATTGATGGCTTTGATAAAATCATCAAAAGAAATGGTTTGAAAATGCGGTGCGATGGTTTGAAGTTTGGGATAGAGCGTTTTCCAGAATGCAGTGGATCGACCCAGGTTATTTTCAAATAAACGAGATTGCGATTCATGCATGCCGCTGGAGATGGACCAGGCCAAGAATGTGCCACTGATATCATCATCCAGCTGATGTTCATAGGTGGCATGTCCGACTTCATGAATCAGTGAAAATATGGCACTGGTGGCATCATGCAGATCATAAGCCGTGGTTACCCGCACATCATTTTTATTGAACCCATTGGTAAATGGATGTGCGGAAACCCCCATATAACCCCATGAAGGGTCAAAATGAAGATAGTCTTTCAATAGATCCATGATCTTTGTTTGCTTTTCGATTGGAAAATCACCATTCAGGATGATTCGATCCACCTTATCTTGATGTTTGACCACGGCATGGATCAAAGGAACCAGCTTTTTTTGAACCAAATCAAAAAAAGCATCATATTGTTTCTGATCCATTCCCGGTTCATACTGGTCCAACCAATAATCGTATGGATCCATATCGGGTGCACAGTAATGGGCAAAGCGCCGTTGCGTTTCGATTACTTTTAACAGATAGGGCTCAAACGATGCATAATCATTGGTTGCTTTACTTTTTTGCCATTGTTGAGCACTTTCACTCTGCAATTGCTGAAATGCGATATATTCATCCTTGGGAATTCGGGATAATTCTTTGAGTTGCTTGAATTGTTTTTTTGCCGATTCAACGATTTTTGGATCCACTCCATGGGAATAAACCAATGATTTTAATGGTTCAACCATATTTTCATCCGTGGCAATGGAATAATATTCACCGGATAAATAAGCCAGTCGTTGATTGCGATAATTTGCACCATCATTTGGTGCAATGGTCAGATCATCGAAATTAATGGTCGATATTGCCAGTAAGTAAGCACTCTGTTTAAATTCCCAATCCTTGAATTTTTCAATTGCCGTTTCGATTTGCATGGGATTTCTCCTTTATTTGGCTAATATTCACAATGCCATTGCGTTTTCACGCAATGGCATTGCAATGGTTAAATCAGTTGATTCAATGGTTTGTCTTATTTCACAATGGTTCCGCGTGCACTGCCCGCAATACCGGCCGCATTGCCTTCATCGGTATCGATGTGCATCGCCAATGCATATTTGTCAGAAACACGCACCACCGTGTCCTTGAAGATCAAGGAACGGCCGTCGGTATCGACTTCAACGGAAACGATATCCCCATTATTGACACCAAATTCCTTGGCATCTTCCGGTGTCATATGGATATGGCGTTTTGCAGCGATCAAGCCACAGGACAATTCCACAGTTCCCTTTGGTCCGATCAATGTAATGCCATTGGTTCCTTCGATATCGCCACTTTCACGGACCATTGCCACAGCACCTAATGTACGCGCATCGGTCAGAGAAACTTCTACCTGACTGGCAGAACGTGTGGGACCGAGAATGGAGCATTTCAATTCACCTTTGGCACCTTTGACAATGACCTTTTCTTCGGCGGCATACTGGCCCGGTTGGGACAGGTACTTTTTCGGATGTAATTCATAGCCTTCACCGAATAAAGTTGCCAGATCAGCATCGGTAACATGCACGTGACGTGCGGAAATTTCAACAATAAAATCTTTAGACATATTTCTTCATTTCCTCTTTTCGTTTCTATTTTACTCTAGCAATAACGAAATTCACTAAGATTTTGATCGGAGATGATAAAATGGTTCGCATGATAAAGAAATTCAAATATGACAAACGTCAAAAGAAAATATTAGCCGAATTGATCTTGATCATTTTGATTTTGACCAGTATTTACGGCTGGTTTAACAAACCCTTCCTTACCGGCTTCGCGGATGGCACATTTATGGCCGGATTGATCCTATGTACGATTTGTGCCATCCGCACGACCTATGATGATCATCAGACCTTCAAAAAATATACGCAATATGCACGAGAAACGGATCAGCCCGTTGGTATCGATGCCTACAAAAAAAGCAACATTGATGCCGATAAAACAGGTGGCGATGTATTGTTGGGATTATCGTTAATTATTTTGATGATCGGCATCCTGTTTACCGTGATCGTCATCGTGGTCTAAAACAATCATCCATGAAAAACCGTGTGCCAGAAACTTGGCACACGGTTTTATTTTAAATTACTTCACTTCAGCACGATATTGTTGCATTTCTTTTTCGTTTCCGTAAATGAAATGTCCGGGTTTGATTTCTTCCCAGAATGGTTTGTCCACGCTGTAATCATGGATGGACATATCATACGGATGTACGACTTTCTGCTTTTCCAGTGCCGGATCGGGGATCGGAACAGATGAAAGCAACGATTTGGTATACGGATGCAACGGGTTGAGGAACAACTCTTCGGCTTCGGCTAATTCGACAATATGTCCCAGATGAATGACCGCGATCCGATCGGAAATGAAACGGACGACGGAAAGATCGTGCGCAATGAATAATACTGTCAGATTGCGCTCTTTCTGAAATTGCTTGAGCAGATTGAGCACTTGCGCACGAATGGATACATCCAGTGCACTGATCGGTTCATCCGCAATCAACAGACGCGGTTCCATGATCATCGCACGGGCGATACCAACACGCTGACGCTGGCCTCCGGAAAATTCATGCGGATAACGGCTTTTATGTTCCGGCAGCAGACCGACACTTTGCAACGCCGCATCGACTTTGGCTTCACGATCGGCCTCATCTTTATACAGATGGAAATTGTACAGTCCTTCGGAAACACAATAATCGATCGTGGCACGTTCGTTCAAGCTAGCAGCGGGATCTTGGAAGATCATTTGGATGTTTCTTACGACCATCTTGTCCACTTCTTTGGTGGTTTTACCAGAAATCTTGGTGCCATCGAAATACACTTCACCGTTGGTGATCGGATTCAATTTGATGATGGCTCGACCAATGGTGGTTTTACCAGAGCCGGATTCACCGACCAAAGAGAAGGTTTCACCTTCATAGATATCGAAGTTGACATCATTGACGGCAGTAAAGGAGCGGCGACCATTTTTAAACGTGACTTCCAGATCCTTGACTTCCAGGATTTTCTTGCGTTCAGTCATGGCTGACCTCCTTTCCGTACAGTTTATTCATGCGCGCATGCAGATTCTGAATACCGATTGGTGGCTCAACTTTCGGTGCCCGTGGATCCAATAACCATGTTTTGGCCCAATGGGTATCCGTGACATTGAAAATCGGGGGTTCTTCTTCGAAATCGATTTGCATCGCATAGGGATTTCTTACGGCAAACGCATCGCCTTTGACTTCTTCGAACAAGGATGGCGGTGTACCGGCAATGGCAAATAATTCATGGCCTTTTTCACCCAATTGCGGCAAGGAATTCAACAAGCCCCAGGTATAAGGATGTTTGGGTTCATAGAATACTTCTTCGACTTTGCCGTATTCGATGATCTGGCCGGCATACATGACGGCCACATCATCGGCGACATTGGCCACAACGCCCAAATCGTGGGTAATGTAAATCGTGGTGAAACCATAATCTTTTGACAAGTCTTTGATCAATTGAATGATCTGAGCCTGAATGGTGACATCCAATGCAGTGGTGGGTTCATCGCAAATCAAGATCTTTGGATGACAAGCCAAGGCAATGGCGATAACGATACGTTGCCGCATTCCGCCGGAATACATGAATGGATATTCATCATACCGTTTTTCCGGATCAGGAATACCAACACGTCCCATCAATTCGATCGCTTCTTTTTTGGCTTCCGCTTTGGATTTACCTTCATGTTTGATGATGACTTCACTGATCTGATAACCAATGGTGCGAACTGGATCCAAAGAACTCATGGGATCCTGAAACACAGTGGCAATTTTTTTACCACGGATGTCTGCCCAATCCTTATCTGTCTTGAATTTGCCCAGGTCTTGTCCTTCAAACCAGATTTCACCCTGTGGGATCGATCCATTGATTTCCAGCATACCAGTAAATGTTTTGGTAAAAACACTTTTCCCGGAACCGGATTCGCCAACGATTGCGACCGTCCGACCTTCTTCAAAATCCAGTGAGATATTGCGGATCGCCGTCAAAACTCGATCACGGACTTTAAATTTAACGACCAGGTTTTTAACCGAAAGCAACGGTGTTTTGTTCGTATTCTCCATAATTTATCCAAAACCTCCTTTGCTTAGTTCATATGCGTCTTCGGATCCGACGCATCGGCTAAAGTTTGACCGACAATATAGAATGAAACGGAAATCGCCGCCGCGACGATCAATGGCAACCAGAACATATACGGCGCACTGAGCATGTAGGGTGAATACGTCTGGATCATCTGACCCAATGAAGCGACGTCTTTGCCCAAACCAACTCCAAGATAACTTAAGAATACTTCATACGAAATGTAACTTGGAATGTCACGCGCAACACTGGTCACGATGACGGAAACCAAATACGGTAGGATGTTATGGGTAACGATCTTGCTGACCGGTGTTCCCAGACAACGTGAAGCCAAGTTATATTCACGATCTCGAATGATCATGACTTGAACACGAATGAAATACGCCACAGAAATCCAGGATGTGACACTCATGGCAAAGATCAATTGCCAAATGCCACCACCCAGTGCATAAACCAGCACCATGACGATCAGTGTAAATGGTACATTGGCGACTACATTGTAGACTTCGATCATAAACACGTCGATTTTTTTGGAATATCCCCAAAACATACCGACGATCACACCGATCACAGTGGAAATGAGTGTGGCCATTGCAGCGATAAACAAGGAATTGCGCGTTCCCGCCCATACGGCATCAAACAGATTCTTACCGACATTGTCCGTACCAAATGGGAATTCCAAACACGGCCAGATGTAATGCATGGAACGATCGTTGATAAATCCCGGATCACGTGGGTCGTAACCACTGATCATGGGATGCACGATCGACATAATGACGATAAATAGCACGATCAATAGCATCACGATCGCCACTTTGCTGGAAAAGAACTGTCTGAAAACACTCTTCCAGTAGCTGTATTGCGGAGCCGCGATATGCTCACTGGCATCCTCTTTCATTTGGACGAAAGTAAATTTATTTTCACTCATCGTGTATCTCCTTTCGCCGTCAATTGAATACGCGGATCGATAACCGTCATCAACAAGTCACCAACCAAAACAGCCAGGATCGATAATGACGCAAAAATGAATGTCAAGGTGATCACCATATTGTTATTAACCACCTTAATGGCATCCGGAAGCATTTTGCCCATACCTGGGATAGAGAAAATACTTTCGGTGATCACTGATCCGCTCAGACAGGCAACCACTGAACTAGGGATGCCGTTGACAATCGGAATGATCGCATTTTTCAAAATATGACGATTGAAAATTTCAGACTGACTCAAACCTTTTGCTTTGGCAAATTTGACATAGTCTGCATTGGTCTGATCGACCATGTATCGTCTTACCCAGGTCATCAAGGAAGCAGTATTGAGCAACGCCAAGATGATGATGGGCAAAACGTAAGAGCGAATATCTCCAAAACCGTACTGAGGGAATTTATCCGGTGCTCCGAAGAAGTTACCAATCTGTTTGACCAGGAAAATGAACGCCAAAGATGGTAATGCAATAAGGAAATTAATATAGACAATACCGATTTTATCGACCAGTTTGCCTTTTTTTCGTGCCATCTGAATGCCGGCTGGAATAGCAATCAGATATGCAATGATCAACGACATCAAACCAAACATCAATGATGTGGATGCCATGGACGGATCCTTATAATTCAATGCACAATCGGCATAATTGGTATCGAATTTGGTCGTATCCAGATGATCTAGCGTACTGGTCATCTTATATTTGCAGGCATTCAGATTCACACTGGACGGTTGGGTCACACCGGTTGGGAATGTTGTATCGGCCTGTTGTGGTGTTCCCTGTCCTTGCATGATTACGGTCATGGTTGGAACACCCTGATTGGTCGGGAACGAATTTCCAAAATTCAGTTCAACGACATTTTGATGGATAAACGGGAATGATCCGTCAATATAAATCTGAGTTTCTGCAAGACAGCCGCTACATTTGATCGCCGGCAATCCTTCATATGTAGTCGATAAATAGTATTTGCGCTCTAAATCCGGATTATTCGGATCCTGGATATACCATGGATTATCAACGCGGATAAATGTGGTCAAAAAATTCCATACCAGCTCTACCATCGTATAATCACGGCTCGCAAAGGGCATGCCGCTTTCTAGATACTGGATCGTATATCCATCGGCAGCGTACTGATCCACAACACGCTGCTGTTCATCACTGCCGACTGTCAGACACGCTGTCGTGTCTTCACTGCCAGCATTGGTGCACATGTCACTCATTGTCTGATAATCCAGATATCCCAATTCTTCCCAACGGGTATACGTGTATGCCGTTTTGGCATCACCTTGCATTTTTTTATACCCTGCATCCTGGTCGAAGATCTTGGTCCGTGACACCATCTTAAATAAAAGCAGCATCACGATCATTACGACCAGAAGAATAGAAATAACGGATTTCAGAAGTCGAGTCAGCACGTATTTCTTCATGTATCTCTTCCTTCCTTATGACAATAATTAGGTTGTAAACCTTTCGCAAAGCTTACAACCTAATTCGATTATTATCGGAATTTGCGTTCAGCTAACGGTTTATTCACCCTTAACTTCGGCACGGCGTGCTTCGTAATCAGCAGCAGTGATAATACCATCGCTGACTAACTGCAGACCTTTCCACTTGTATTCACCGATACCAGTCTGTCCATCCTGTTTGGTGAACGGGATGAAGCGACGCACCCATTGAGTACGGGTCTGCTGATATGACGGGATATACAGTGCATGAGCAACTAAGTATGCATCGGCTTGAGCAAATGCTTCATAACGTGCATCCATATCATCCGTGATCGCATCCGCTGTACGGTAGAGTTCTTCATATTCATAGAAGCCCAATTCTTCCTTAACCGCAGCATCCGGATCTTCATCCTGATCAGCCGGTACGAAACCGAAGCTATTCATCAGATAACCGGTCGTCGGGGAAACGATATCAACGAAGGATTTCGGATCCGCATAGTCCGGAGACCAGCCTGCGAATGTATTGATATCGTAATCGCTGGCTTCAGGTCCTGCTTGGTTGTAGCAGGTTGCATTGATTTCATCTTCATTCAACATGACGACATTAATGAGAATGTTGCCTTCAGTGTTGGCTTCGACAGACTGTTTGAGACTGTTCGCCTGGTTGACCAAACGCTGATTGCTTTCCAAGGTCGGCATATCCAATGTAACCGGGAATACAACACCATCCGCTTCAGCCGCTTCGATATAGCTCATTGCTTCTTCAGCGGAGAAGAATGCATCCTGACCATCAGCCAAAGAACGGGTGTCACCAGTCATTTCAGCATAGGCTTCTTCGACCAACGTACCATAGCTCTTACCGTCACCGGTATGAACCACTTCAGGATAGTTGTTGATATTACGCAGTGTTTCTTCTGCAACATCCAATGGTGCAGACACAGCTAAATAACTTGTCTTATCGAATGCAGCACGCAATGCTTTACGGAAGTTTTCATTGCGAATCGCAGCCTGTGTATTCGCTTTATCTTCATCGGTTGTGTGAGCGCTGTACTCATAGCTTAAACGGTTGAAGTTCAGCTGAATACCAAACACGGAAGCGTTCGGTTCGCTGGCAACGATAAATCCGGCATACTTGTCAGCATAAGACTGATAATCAGCCCAACTGGTTTCCAGATAAGCGGCAGGATAAGTACCAGCTTCAAATGCATTGATCTTACTATATGGATCACTGCCATCATCAAAGATCTGAGTGATGGTTTCCAGATAAACATGATCAGCATCCCAATAAGATGGGTTTTTGGTCATGACAATGCTGGACTTGAAGTCGTAGCTTTGCAGGATATAGGCACCATTGTAAAGAATGGAGTCTGGTTGACCGGCAGCACCGAAGGTGCATTCTTCGATCACCGGATTACCCAATGCACAACCAGTACCTCTGGATTCCAAGAATGTCTTGTTCACCGGATAAAGTATAGTGTAGTTCGCCATGGTTTCGAAATACGGTGTACTGGATTCCAATGTGTATTCCAGTGTCAAATCATCGATTGCCTTGACACCGACTTCTTCAAATCCAACCAAGCCATCGGTATATTCTTTATAGTTTTTGATGACGCCTTCGAGCAACCATCCGGTACCACTATTGAAATCAGCAGCATGTTGCATACCGGTAACCCAGTCCTGAGCAGTCACCTGTTCATAGACTTCACCGGTATTGGTGACCCAATAAACATCCGGACGGATGTGGAAAGTCCATACTGTTGCATCTTCATTGTGATCCCAACTTTCAGCCAAAGACGGCACGATGTTTCCAGCAGCATCGTTTTCCACCAGACCATCAACAAAGTTGACATTCTGACAGTGATCTTCAGCCAATGCAGAAGTGACGTAGTCCATTGTTGCGACGTCAGTCGTGTAATAGTACGTCATCTCGGTCGGACCGGTGTAATCAGCAACACTGGTTGCAATGGTATACGTCGCTGCGGTACCGCCGCTACCCAAGGCAGTTGTGCCTTCGGTGCTCGGGGTGTCCGTTCCGGTCGCTGCCGTGGTAGACGGCGTTGTCGTGTTTCCAGAACATGCAGCCAGGGATACCAGCATCAGTCCAGCCAAAGAGCTTGAAACTAATTTCTTCATAATTCCCTCCCTAGTTTCTGCAATCAAATTGCATGTGAACATTTTCGACCAATTGATAAGTGAATGCAATTAAAAAGAGTCACAAATTACCTTTTATATGAAAATATTTTCATAAAGCATTTACAATTTCTTTTCCTGCTTGACACTTCCACCGTAACGCAAACGTCATGTCATGTGGCTTGAACACAAGCTATCGTGGCTTTATTGCAGCAATAAAAAAGTGCTGTCAAACAACAGACAGCACCTTACATTGGCATAATCAGTCAATGACATGGTCAAATGGAATATGCCATTGAGTAGCATTGGTCTTTTTCACCCATGTGATCAAACCAAGATCCACGACGATCAAAACAGCATAAACCAACACCAACCCGGCAGTGGCAGAAATCCCCAAAGCCGTCAAAACATTGGTAGAATACAATCCAGCCATAAAATCCACCGCAAAATGAGCGAGTATGGCCACACCAAATAATCCCCATGCTTTCGTGTAAACTGCAGTAAAGACGATCACACTGAGCACCACATGAAGCACAAAAGCCAAAATGCGTTCCAACAGTGAAAGGAAATACATCGATACCGGCGTGGCGGCCATTGCCGAAATGGATGCCATCAATTCCGGTGTCATTTCGGTCGTGCCCATGACACTGGCTAAATCGTTATTGGCAATGGCTTGAAGGATCATGGC
The DNA here is from genome assembly GCA_944327105.1 of uncultured Erysipelotrichaceae bacterium. GTDB lineage: Bacteria > Bacillota_I > Bacilli_A > Erysipelotrichales > Erysipelotrichaceae > CALVGN01. The sequence continues at coordinate 39,741 of CALVGN010000013.1, forward strand.
ATTGGAAAACATGTTCAACGCCCCAATGATCAGCATCTCCATGCCACCATGGCCAAAACCATACATCAATGCATCACTGATGGAATTGAACCGCTTGCCGATGCATTTGAAAATCAAAAAGCGGGTTCCTTCTTCGAAGATGGCTGCCATTAAGCCGCCATAGGCGGCATAAAGCACACCATTAGACAAAATGGTCGAACCAATGGGTGAAGCAAGAATCAGAGAATGCGCAAAGCTTTCCACCACGAATACAGATAAAAAGAATGCACACAGACCGATGATGGCATTACCAATGAATCCGTGATATTTGAATTTGAAAAATGCAATGGATGCAATCGGAATCAACGCCATCAATGCCGCAACGACATATACGACATTGACAAGTGATGGTGAAATGGTGATATCCATAAAAAATACTCCTTAAAAGTCCCGTTGATCGTTTAAGATCAACGGGATTCATCTTAACACAAGATATTTTGATTGAAATATGGTTCAACCATTGAGTTCGTGGTTAGACCCTTCTTTTTGGACGTGTTCGATCAACTCACATTTACTTTGCCATTGATCCATCAGATGCGCAATTTCATTATGTTTGTCATCGATGGTTTCATCCAATTGTGCCATTTTGGAAGAATCCTGATAGTATTCCGGTTCAAACCGTAATTCTCTCAATGCTTCCAGTTCCCCTTCTTTTTCATCGATCAATGCTTCCAGTTTTTTGATTTCCCGTTGGACATTGATCAAAATGATCCGTGGTTTGACCACTTCTGCTTTGGAGGATTCCACCTTGACTGGATTTACTTTTTCTTTTTGACCCTTGTCTTTTTCACCAACATCGAATCGTTCAACGATTTCGACTTTACCATCTTTGATGGACGCGATATCCGTGGCGATCTTTTCGATAAAATAACGATCATGAGAAACAAATAAAATCGTCCCCTCATAATCCATCAACGCATCTTCCAGTGTTTCTTTGCCCAATATGTCCAGATGATTGGTTGGTTCATCCAAAACCAGAAAATTTGCTTTTTTCAGTAACAGTTTCGCCAGTGAAAGTCGTACTTTTTCCCCACCCGAACATTGGTCGACTGTTTTGAATACTTCATCAGCAGTAAACAGAAAATGGCCTAACACCGTTCGGATTTCGGTTTGACCCATTTGCGGATAGTCGTCCCATAATTCATCCAATACCGTTTTTCCACTGTTTAATTGGGCCAGTTGCTGGTCAAAATAACCGATATCGATCTGATGACCAAGTAAAAAAGCACCGCTTAATGGTTGGACCATTCCCACCAGTGTTTTTAAAAAAGTGGATTTGCCGCATCCATTTTCACCAATAAGTGCGATCCGCTGGCCTTTACGGATGTTGTAAGACCAACGGAACAAAGGATGGTCATAACCAACGGTCAATTCATCAAACTCCACCACACTCTTGCCTCCGCTTCGTGCGCATTCAAAAGAAGCGCTGAAGCTTTGGGTATCGGCTTTTTGCGGATCGTCGATCTTGTCCATGCGTTCCAGGTATTTGATCTTGGATTGGGCAAATGCGGCTTTGCTGGCTTTGTAACGGAATTTTTCGATCAACGCTTCCATACGCTGGATCTCTTTTTGCTGATTACGGTAGCGTTTGCTCTGCAGTTCGAAGTTTTTCTTTTTTTGTTCGACAAAGCTGGAATAGTTTCCTTTATACCCCGTCATATGGCCATATTCGATCTCATAGACCATATCGACGATGCGATCGAGAAACATGCGATCGTGACTGACCAAAAGGATGGCTTTCTCATATTTTTTCAAATACTCTTCCAGCCATCGGATCGTCGGCAGATCCAGATGATTGGTCGGTTCATCCAGCATGAGCATATCGGGTTTGGT
>CALVGN010000014.1 GCA_944327105.1 uncultured Erysipelotrichaceae bacterium
AAAACCATCATTGCCAACATCATTGATGAAAATGGTGGAGATTCCAGTCAATGGTATACACCGATCGAAAAATCCACGGACACCGTGACCTTGGACGGCTATGACGTGATCGTGGTCGGTTTAGGATCTTCTGGTGTAGCCAGTTACCTATCCGCGGCTGAAAACGGTGCCACCGTATTCGGTATCGAAACCGCCGCTAAACTGGGTGGTAACGGCACCAATACTGCCGGTCCGTTAGGCGTCAATCCAGCACGTCAAGTTGAATTGAATGGTGGCGAACCATTCGTTGATCCAGACGAACTGTATACTGCATGGATGGAATATACCGATAACGATGCCAAAGGCGATCTAGTCAAACTGTTCATCGAAGAATCCGGTGAAACGTTTGGTTGGCTCGAAGATAACTGGGACTTCCAGTTTGGCGATGCCATGATGGCTTTCTATGATTCTCACGGATGGCCGTTATGGACCATGTATTCCGATAAAACAAATACCAGCAAGGATGTTGCGTATATCAATTCCATGGAAGCTGCAAAAGCCATGAATGAAAAGAATGACTACATGCTGGAATTGACCGCAACGGATCTGATCACAGATGATGATGGTAAAGTCATCGGTGTCAAAGCCGAATACTATGATGGCACCACATATGAGATCTATGGTGACAGTGTCATTTTGGCTTGTGGTGGTTATATCGGTAATGCAGAAATGACCACTGAATATACCGGTTGGACCTGGAATACCAAAGGCATGACTCAGTCTGATGGTTTCGCCATCAAAGAAGGCTTGGAATTGGGTGGTGCATTATATAACGAAGATGTCGGTGTTGAAGACCACATTGCTCAAGTGGATCCGATTATCCGCGATGATGATGTCTCTGCCGATGATAAAGCCATCCTGACTTCTTTGGTTCAGGATCTCAATTACACCTTGATTGATTCTTATGGTGAATTATTCGATGCCAATTACAACGGTCTGGGTATTTCCTTCAATGCCTGGGAAGCCGGTAGAAACTACTATGTGCTGATCAACGAAGAAGAATATGAATCCATCAAGACCAATGGTCTGATCAGTTTCATTACCCCGATGTTCTTCAACCAGGGCGGAACCTATCAAGAAGGTACACCAGTCGAAAACCTGGATGAAATCATGGCGATCGGTCAACAAGCGGGTAACGTCTTTATCGCGGATTCTTTAGAAGATCTTTCACAACAGATCGGTGTAGATATCCAGATCGAAGATGTCCATGGTCAAACCGAAGGTAAGATCTATTGCATCCGTGGTGCAGCGTATGTCTATTCCACTTGCGGTGGTTTGGATGTCGACACCAATATGAATCTGTTGAAAACAGATGGAACACCGGTTGAAAATGTGTATGTTGTCGGTAATGATTCATTGGGTGTACTCAATGAAAGCGACAAAGCGTATGTCACCTATGGTGGTGCAGCGCAGGGCTGGGCATTGACTTCCGGTCGTTTAGCTGGTGCTAATGCAGCAGCGAAATATGCAGGTTAAACCATTGATCTAATAAAATCGAACCACCTTTGCTCTGTGCAAAGGTGGTTTTTAATGTGAATCGCCATTCAAGAGACTATAAACCGCAAGAAATCGTGCAATTGATTTCAATAAGGTAAGAATCTGAATCAAAAATGCTTATGTTGCTTTTCGCGTTGCTTTGATATGAATCGGTTTGAAGCATCACGGATTGCAATAGCAAAAATCATTGATATCACAATAGTGAAGATGGTTCGTATCAGTGCAAGCGAAAAGGGAACCGGATCAACAAATCGGATGATCAATGCATTGATGATCTGATAAACAAGCGGGTGGATCAGATAGATATGCAATGCAGTTTTTGAATACAGTTGAATGAATCGATCATCTTTTAACGATACGGACAACCGGATGGCTAGGATCATCAATGAAACCAGCAATAACGGTTCACTGTAAACCAAGGCAAATGCATCGATGTGATCGGGTATGACCATTAGATTGATGATGGAAAGCACGGTTGCAATGCTAAGCATCCAATACGGAGCGAATTGGACCAAATGATCTTGATTGACTTTGATCCATTGGCCCAACAAGAAACAAGGAAGTCCCATCAATAAAAAGTTACGGGTATAACATAAGGGGATGGATGGTACCACCAAAGGCAATGTGGCAGAGATGATCCATAATGAGATCATGGTGATGGTTTGGATACGGGAGGGGATATGGTTTAAACCATATTGAGCGATGATCAAAGTATAGATATAACTGCCCATAAACCATAAATGGGCATAGATGGCATTTTCGTTGAATACCAGTAAATCGATGAGATTCAAACCATTGAGCATGCTGGTCAAACCATAATCGTGATGGACATAACCATTCAATAGCATATAAGCCAAGGTATAAACCAGAGTGGTCATGGTTAAACCCAGGATATGTTTCCAGAAGATACCGTTGTTCTTTTCTTTAAACAGATAACCACTGCAGGTAAAGAAAATCCCAACGGCCATCATCACGATCGTATTGTTGTCAAACATCCCACAATGAAAGACGATGATCATGATCGTTGCGATAAACTTGAGATAATCGATTCCAATGAGTCGTTTGGTCATATCCATTATTCTACCAATGGTATAACCAAAACAAAATACCGGGATGTTTGTTTCAAACATCCCGGTATATGGTTAGACCATGCTTAATGAGTATAAACGACTTTGCCAGCGATATAGACATCGATCGGATCCATGTTTTCATCAAACACGGCAATATCGGCATCATATCCGACTTTCAACACACCCTTGTTGTTGATATGTAATAAATCACACGGGTTTTTGGTCACCGCATTGATCGCAGTGGTCAAATCAATGTTGGCATGGTGGATCGCAAAGTAAAGTACTTTGTTGAGTCGATTGCAACTACCAGCAATGGTTCCATTGGCTAATCGACCCACACCGTCTTCACAGATTTCAACATCTCGGGTATCGTCATGATAATGACCGATCGGTAAGCCCTTGATGGCCACAGAATCGGTGATCATGACCAATTTATCCTTGCCTTTGGCATTGGCTAAAACACGGGCAGCGGGTGCTTTGACATGCACTCCGTCACAGATCAGTTCCGCATAGACATTTTCATTGTTCATGGCATACCCGACACATCCAGGTTCACGATGGTGCAGACCACTCATCCCGTTATATGTATGGGTGAAACTGGTTGCACCATGCTGGATCGCTTCATCGGCAATCGCATACGTGGCACCGGTATGGCCCAAGGTGACCACCATACCATGGGATACGCAGTAGTCGATCACACTATAATCGCCGTTCAATTCTTCCGGTGCGATCATCACGTATCTTAAGTGATGATTGCACGCCGCATCCATTTGCTTGACGATATCGATGGTGGGGACCACTTTATTTTCCAGTGACTGGGCTCCTGGATGGGTGGAAGAAATGAATGGTCCTTCTTCATAAACACCATGGATGATGGTATGACCATCTTTTTGATGGTCTAAATAATCTCCGATCACCTTCAATGACTCCAATAAGGGTTGATAAGGATAAGTGGAAATGGTGGACATGGTCCCGGTCACCCCTTCACTGGGTAAATAGGATGTCCATTGGTCCAACCATTCGACCGTTGCATGATTCGCATCACCTTTGAGATAACCATGGTTATGGATATCGATCAATCCGGGTAAGATCCATGCATCCCCATAATCGTGATCCACCGTGGTCGTACCATAAGGCATAATGGTCTTGATCATCCCCTGTTCGATTTCCAGTTGAGCCGGACGTAATTTTTCGTCCAGATAGACGTTTTTGCTTTGAATGATCATACGTTTCAAACTCCTTCTGTCCCTATTATAGTCTTCTTGGTTTTGAATGAAAGCCATTTCAAAGATGGTTGTACAATTTGGTGGTTCTGCTACAATATCCGTTAGAGAAAAGGAGCTTTTAAACATGAAAGGTATTGTTCTGACCAGCCATGGCAATTTAGCCCAAGGAATGCTGGAAACCACGAAACTGTTCTTTGACGAACAGCCCCAATTGGAGGCATGCTGCCTGCAACCCTCCGATAATCCGGATGAATTCGTCCATGTATTGGAAGAAGCTTGCAAACGGGTGGATACTGGCGATGGAGTGGTCGTATTCTGCGATTTGTTGTTTGGATCCCCATGCAACTGCATGGCACGGATCATGCGCAAAGGGGTCGATGTGATCACCGGTATGAATTTATCCATGGTTTTGGAATTGTTGGGCAGTCGGACGATGGCTGATCCGGATATTGCGGCATTGTGCCAAGTCGGTAAAGATGGTGTGGCGGATCTAAGAGTCACATTGGGCGATGCTTTACAGGAACAGGAATAAGCCAGTACGATGAATCAAAAAAGACCATTCCGCTTGGAATGGTATTTTTTTGATTCCTGTTGCACAAAATATGGTTAAAAAATCAGACAACCGATCGGGTAACCGATCAGTGTGGCGACGATGATCGACAGCAGCATGATGGTAAAACCATAGATCATCATCTGCTTGGTCGTGGTCCAACCACTGCTACTTGCAATCGCCACACACGGCATGGCCGGTGGGGTCGCAAAAGCATAGGATGAAAGCATGCCGATCAAGATGATCAACACCGCGATATTGATGCCGTTTAATGAAGCGCTAATGGTCAATGCCGCAGAACTGACCAAAGTAGAGGTGACCATATTGGAACAAAGATTGGTCTGCAATCCTGACCATAAAGCAAAAATGAAAACCATCACTAGTGGTGGCAATGGTGCGATCAATGGGGATAAGGAAGCAGATAACCAGCTGGTAAAACCAATATCACTGTTGGTCAATGCGGATCCGATGGCCAATGTTCCCGCACACATCAATAATGAACTCCACGATACGCCCTTGGCCATGGCGTTGGCAATGTTGAGTATAGGTTTTCCATCATGATGGATCACACATAATAGCACCACACCGATCAAAGGTGGCATGGCAGTACCCAGTGCATCGAACCGATCCAAAAAAGAATAGAGTGGACCTTGGGGAAGCAACAGCAGCAATAATCCTGGCAATACCCATAATGCAATGACCAAAAGGAAGATGGTCAATACCACGTTATCTTTGGGTGAGGATGGTTCAATCATGGTTTTCAAACAGTGGACATCCAGATTTTTAAGTGGGGACATATCTGGTTTCAAGATAAAACGAAAGACCAACATGGTCAAACCAAAGATGATCACACCGACCGGGATGGCGATGAGCATGTAACGGGCATAATCAATGGTCATACCATACATATCCTGGTATAACCCCATGGCAATAAGTGGAAAAACATGGGCAATGGGTGTCATTCCACTGGATACACCACACATGATGACATTGCTGATCATCATCATTGCACCCAATTTATGCCCTTTGGTTATACCCAATAGTTCCATGATCGTATCATGGATGGGAAGGTAGATAAAAAACAATACTGAAGGAGAGATGAACAGACCAAGAAATAAGATGGATGCACTGTAGAGTATCACAAATGCCCATGGTCCTTTCATGGCATATTTACTGGTCATAAATGCAATGGCGATCCGCTTCAATACACTGGTTTGACCAAGCGCATAAGTCAAAATAAACGTAAAGATCAAAAAGACGAAAGTGGTATTACCAAAAGACGAAGACAATATCGATGAAAAATTCAATTCCGGAACCAATGCCAATGCACCCATCATCAATAGAGATGGCCAATCGATGGCTACACTGAGCCATAAGATCAATACGCCAATGAATATACCGACAACCTGCATCCCCGAAGCACTCAATCCTGCTGGTGCAGGAATGAAACGGAATGCGAACATGAAAAACAATGCCACAATGAGTTTGATAAAATAACCATAAGAATAATTGGATTTGATCATGCTATGGTTCAACCACCTTTCGATTGATTCAGTATACTCTTTTAAATCCAAATCATGAAATTGTATGGTCGAACCATTGTAAACCCGCTAGATAGTGCTAGACTGTTTGACGTTGAAGAAGAGGAATCATGTATGAAGCTTTCCCAGGATGAAAACAAACTGGTATTGATCAACGGCATGTTCAATATGGCCAATACGCTCTCCCAGGTATTCGTCAATGTCTATTTATATGAATATACCGGCTCGTTGGTAGTCATGAGCATCTATACCATCATCCGTATCGGTCTATTTCCCTTTGCTTTTACGTTCGGCGGGAAAGTCAGTTCCAAGTTACCGTTTAGTGTGACCATTACCACCGGGCTGTTGTTTATCATTGGCTCACTGGCCTTTATCTTGACCCAACAGGATCTATTGAGCACATTTACCTTTGCAGCGTATATCGTCGCTGTATTGACCGGTATTGGGGAAGGGTTATATTGGTTTAGCATCAACACTTGCAATCAATTGGTCCCCTCCATCGAATCCCGTGGTCAGTATTTGGCCAATATCGGTGTATTGAACAACATTACTGCTTTGGTCGCACCATTATTGGCATCGTTATTGATCACCATCAGTGGTTCCGATAATGCGGGTTATATCAATATATTCCGGTTAGTCATCGTCATTTATATCGTGATCGTCGTCATTTCGGTTGGATTGAAAGTCAAAGCCAGCGGGAATTCATTTCGTATCCTGGATTGTTTGAGTCTGCATCATCCATCCTGGCGCTTTGCTATGACTTCCGTTTTCTTCTATGGGGTAAGGGATGGGTTGACATTGACCTTAAGTGGATTATTGATCTATGATGCCACCGCTTCCAGTGGGACGTTATACAGCAACTTATTGGCATTTTTCTCTGTGGCGGCCATCATTGCATTCTATGTATTAGGAAAAAAGATGACCATGCGCAACATGTTCAAAATATTTTGCTGGGGAGCATTCTTGATGATCACGTCCACATTGGTATTGGTGTGGTTCAACAATATCGCTGCAGCAATCTACTTTGGTGTGACCAATGCGATCGCTACAGCGATCTATAACAATCCATTTGTGATCATGATGATGAGCATCATCAATGGTTTTCCTAAATCCAACCATGTCGGACGGGTCATTGCCAAGGAAACGTATCAGTCCTTGGGAAGATGTTTTGGGATGGCGTTGATCGTCGCGTGTTACTTCTTGTTTCCAACAGGACGGACGTATCTTTTGGTTTCGGTGACACTATGCTCGTTGTGTCCGTTGGTCGTGGTCTGGCTGGTCAAACGCTATGATGCCAAATATCAATTGTTTGCCAATGGGGACAAGCAATAAAGGTCACTCAACAAAGCGATTTTTTTAAAAATTAAACAAATCTTCTTTATCCGTTTTAAGATAAAAAAGTTGTGACGCTAGTCGGACACAACTTTTTTTGTCATTATTGCTGAATGTAGTTGCCTTTGATCAAAAACACAACATGGATGATGCAAAACACGCCCACCATGGTAGCCAAGACATAATTGAGAATGTTGATTTCCAATGTATAGTTGCTGATCAACACATTCAAGATCAGTACCACTGTCAAAATAGCAGACAGCGCGATCAATGCCTGCAATCTTAATTTGCTCAATGCTTGCCGGCAATGATGAGCATAGGTTAGCTTTTCGGGTTGTTTGATCGACGGATAACTGACTAAACGTTTCAGATATACGGTGTGAAATGCAACGGCCATGACTAGATAAACCAATATCCCTACGCTTAAACCGATCCATATGGAATGGCTGAATACATAGGCAAAGTAGAAAATTGCCAGTGCTACAGGGAAACGGAAGCTGTATATCGTATACTTTTTGATGTTTTTAGGATCGATGTGGTAGTAAAGGTGCGTGAATATGCTTTTGTAGTAGAGATGGTTCAATCGATCGGTATACAGATTGAATCCTAACAGCAATTGGGAACTTTTGGCCATATCAGTTCACTCCTTTGGTTGAATCATTGATGGATTTGAATAGATCCATCAATTTTTCTTTGGTGGATACCGTCAAGGTATCCGTAAACGTTTCATAGGTCAGATATTCAAAACCAATGGGTAAAACGTATGGACCATATCCATTGGAGTAGGAGACCAACAGATTTCTGGATGGATCAAATAAATCCATATAGGCGGAAAAGATCTCATTGGAGAAGAAGACGATGGTAAAACCATTGAAATCCAGTGTTTCGATCTGTCCTGTATGGATCAATGATTCCGGCATCTCTTTTAACTTAGCACGCATGATCTGACCAAACTCAATGGTGATATATTCCCGTTGACTCAACCCAGCACGGATATGGGAAAGATCAATGGGATCAAAGGTATGTTCATAGTTAAGTTGATGGAAACATATATTGAGTTTCAATGGATTGGATGCAATCACATGATCCATGGATTCAATGGTCTCAACCATATGATCCCCCAGTTGTATCACGCTATCATAGGTTTGATCTTTTCGTGTGAATCGTGTGGAAATATCCCCGCATGCACCATTGATATAGGTGACAAACATATCCGGATGCAACGCTTCTTCTTTGGCTAAGACATACCCTGGGAATTCTGCGCTGAAATAGGGGACATCTGCACTTAAAACCGTAGGATGGCAGTTGTAGATGATCATCCGTACTTTGGTCGAACCATTTTCATGGATATCGATCGTTGTCAGCAGTTCATTATTGCTTTCATATCCACTGATCCGTGATTGTCCGATGGTTTGATCATGCACTTGTTTTACGGTAAAGCTCAGATCTTCAACAGGAGTCAATTCCATGGATTCAATGGTTTCAACCAATGTCTGATGCAGCCAATCCAGATAATGTTCGTTGCGGATATCATGACCACTGTGGGTATGGGTCGCCGAGGTGATCAGTTTGCAATCAGGACCGAATTTATCTTCAATGATCGGAACCAGACGCTGATATTGATCATAGGAAAATGCCAGCAGATCAAAGGAAATATGACACAGCCTGGTCGTACCATCGTCTATGACCATGATCCGTGCATATAACGGATCATGGATCGTATCGATCAGATTGGTTTGGGTGATATGACCACACTGACACGTTGGGAAGGGTGCATTGATGCATACTTTTTTCGATCCCAGTTTCATCATATTAATGAACCTCCCCGATGACGTTGATATTTTCACTTTTTTCATCTTGATCGGCTTGAGCAGCGATTTGATTGCGCAATTGCTCTTTCTTTAATGAATCGGCATAGCGTTCGATGATGATACCATCTTTATAATAAACATTCAGATATTGGATCTTCAGTTTGCTGGATTCATAGGTTTTGACCTTATCCATTGACGCCTGAGAAACACCCAATAACGTATTCGGAATGGTAAATACCCGTTCAACTTTGTTGGGATCATACGTTACATACACATGACCCTGTGGGATGGATTGCGTATCAAAATTCATTTTTTCGATGTAACTGATCTCCGCAACCTGACCATATTGGTCATACCGATGGGCTTTGATCTGCCATAAATAGAATTTGGTACCGGCAGAATTGCGGATCATGCGGAATTTGACCGCATTATCGATATGTGCCAGAGCGATAGAACCATTAGCCGTCATCTTGGTGATCATGTTGCGATCCACATTGATGTCATACCAGCGATACCATATCCCGAAAAAGACATTGATCAATACCAGTGCAACGATGATCTCCATACGATGGTTGGACCATGCATCCATGTTCAACAATCCATATACCACCAGTGCGATCAACAGGATGAAATAGATATAAGATATCCAGTTGGTGCGTTTCCATAATTTATACTGCATGAAAAATACCTCTTGTTTGATATCAACCTTACCATTGTTTTGCATGGTTGTATATCGAATTGATCGTGTTTGATCCAGATCATTTTCATCGTCAAACCATGTTTTTTACTTCAAAACATAGTTAGAAAACTCTTCAAATTATGTGAAATTTGTAAAAAGATAGCCCTCTAATTATGGGAAAAAACCCGCATGAAATCGACACTTTCACGGTTTTCACTTCCCTTTTAAAAATGAAAACGCATTCAATTTTCTGTTGACACGTGGTTTTGATGGGCTATGATGGTGTCAGGAGGTTACATATGAGTAACGTATTATTAGGCGTAATCCTAGGTCTTTACGTTGGTATTGGCCAGGTGATGAACCTATCTGGAATTAATATGTTGAATGCTCTGTGGGCCGGTGTCATCGCCGGTATCTGCGTGGGCGATGCAAATATGGGATTCCAGGTTGGCGGCACCTGCTTGCTGATGAGCTTGGGATTCTACACGTATGGTGGTGCCACCATTCCGGACTACAACACGGCCGCCGTGTTCGGTACAGTCATTGCTGCACGTACTGGAGACTACAACTCCGGTATCACAATTGCTGTCGGCTTGGCGCTGTTGATGACACAGATGGATATTCTGGGTCGTGCAACGACAACCGTGTTCCAGCACTTAGGTGACGGCGCTCTGGCTAAGAATGACATTCCTGCATTCGAACGCTGGACACTGTGTGGTACATTACCATGGATTCTCTCTCGTGCGATTCCTGTATTCTTAGGTATGCTGCTGATCGACAACGTCCAGGTTCTGGTCGACTTCGCAAACAGTATCACTTGGATCCAGAATGGTCTGGCCATCGTCGGTGCTGCTTTACCGGCTGTTGGTTTTGCACTGTTGCTGTCCTACATGGATCTTAAACGTTTCTGGCCATTCATGATCGTCGGTTATGTATTGTATGCATACATGGGCGTTCCTACGATTGGCTTGGCCCTGGTCGGTGCTGCTTGCGGCGCTTTGTTTATGGGTCAGTTCACTGCAGGAGGTCAGCAGTAATTTATGGCAAGAACGAATCAGAAATTAAGCAAGAAGGTTTTGGCACAGGCTAACCGTCGTTACAACTGGTGCATGCAGTGGTGCTGGAACTATGAAAAAATGCAGGGTGCAGGTTATGCTTACTCCATGACTCCGGTCATGAAAGCCCTGTATGATGACAACGAAGAACGTTGCCGTCAATTGGAACGCCACATGCAGTTCTATAACACCAACCCATGGGCAGGTGCTGTTGCATTCGGTGCTTCCGTCGCTTTGGAAGAAGCTTATCAGCCTGAAGTTTCCGACAGCTTGAAGGTCGCGATGATGGGTCCTTTGGCTGCTATCGGTGATACGATCAGTGCAATCCTGTTGAAGCCACCTATCTCCATTCTCTCTGCTGGTTTGGCAGCTGAAGGAAACTGGCTGGCTGTTCTGACTTGCATCCTGGATTCCTTGATCACCTTCGTTGCAAAATGGCCATTGTTCTACTTTGGTTATAGACAAGGTGAAAATGTTATCGAAGACATTGCCGGAACCGGTACATTCGATAAACTGCAGGTCGCTGCTTCTATCTTGGGTCTGACCGTTATCGGTGGTTTCGTTCCATCCATTCTGGCTAGCCTGAAAGTTGCAGATATCGCCATTGGTGAATCCACCAATGAAGCGGGTGAAGTCGTTGCGGAAACCGTTGCTGTTCAGTCTGCATTGGATAGCATCCTGCCGTACATGATCCCACTGGTATTGACCGCATTGTGCTACTGGCTGATCAAAGTCAAGAGAGTCACTCCGTTGAAGACCATCTTAATCCTGTTGGTCATTACATTCATCCTGGGTGCTCTGGGCATTTTGGTTAAATAGTTTTAACAAACTGCAATTGGACAAGGGCCAGTCAACTGGCCCTTGTTTCATGTCATGGATCATTTGTTGCTTGTTTCCAAAATATGTAAACGTTTACATATTTTACCGTTTTCACGGTGAAATGGTGCGTTCATTTGATCCGATTTGATTTAAAATAACCATAGGAGGTTTATTCTTATCATGATTAAACATTTGAGAATTGACAGCCGTATGATTCATGGCCAGGTCGCTGTGACTTGGATGAATTTCATCGGCGCGAAAGAAATCATCGTTTGCAATGATAAAGTTGCAAATGACCGTATTCAAAAGATGGCTCTGCCGATGGCAGCACGTGGCACACCGGTCAAGGTGTTGACGATCGCTGAAACCATTGACTACTGCAAGACCCATGAAGCAGATACATTGTTTGTGATCTGCAAACTGCCAAGCGATGCATTAGCTGTGGTTGAAAGCGGATTACCGGTTGGTGAGATCAACGTCGGTACCGCTGCACCGGTACAGGGCACCACATATAAGATGGTCACCAAGACGATCGCGGCTACCAAGGAAGATGCGCAGATCTATAAGAAATTAGCTGATCATTTCGGTGGCCTGTATTCCCGCATCACTCCGGCAAACGAAGCCGTCGATGTCGTGGAAGCCTGCAAAAAGGAAGGATTGCTGTAGAAAGCAAAAACAACTGCGTAACGCAGTTGTTTTCTTTCACGGAAGATTGAGTTACTTATGAGTAATACGACGGGCAATTTCGACGAGGCGATGTACTATGCGCCTCGGCAAGAGGTTGCGACCAAAGGTGCATTGTTAGGGACTGTCGGTTATAAGCCGAAAGCACCGGTGATCATTGTGGCGATCGTAGGTGTGTTGCTGTTGGTAACATTCAATTGGATCGCCATGCTATTGGGTGCATTTCTTTTATTGCTAGTGATCGCGGTGTGTAAACTGCTACAAGACTATACCGTGATGGAAGTGTATGAAGGGGGCGTATTGTGCTATCACCCGGATAAACATGACCATGCGTTTTTTGTTGATTTTGACGACATTCATGAATGGAGCGTCAATATCGTCAAAAAATACGCAATCTATTTTAAATTGAACAACCAAAATAGTTTTCTGGTGGACAGTTATCGTTTCGGGGAAGCGGTCAAATTGCTGAATCGAACGATCCCGGATAAATCGTCTGAACAGGTGCGGATCAAAGAAGGCCGCGAAAAGAAATGGAAATGGAAAAATCCGTTTTCCAAGAATTAACAACCCAGACCATTGTCAAAACCGACAATGGTTTTTATTTGTGAAAAATTAGAGAAACAAATGGTCGCCGTTTAACGAATTGTGTGTGAAGTGGTAGAATCATTAAGATTTATGAGTAACAAGTCTGTTGGCATCATGTCCAAATCCAAACCAGTCAATAATACAAATTGGATCCAGGGGGTCAATGGATTGCGTGGTCTGGCCATCTTGATGGTCATCGGATATCATTTGTTCCCTTCTGCTTTTCCAGGCGGTTTTCTTGGCGTCAACTTGTTTTTTGTCTTATCCGGATTTTTGACGGTCATTTCTTCGTGCCGTCGCCTCAAAGACAATCGGTTCAGTATTCTTGATTTCTACAAACAGCGGCTCCTTCGAATTTTTCCGGCATTGATATTGGTCGTATCACTGACAGTGATCAGCTGTAAACTGCTGGCATCACAAGCACTACGCGGTATCGGGATCGAAGTGGTCAGTATATTTGGTGGGTTCAACAACTGGTGGCAGATCGCAGAAAACAGCAGTTACTTTACGGATATCGCATCCAGTTCCCCATTTGTGCATCTATGGTATTTAGCGATTGAAATGCAGTTTTATTTGGTTTGGCCACTGTTATTCTATCTAGCGGATTTAATCCGACGAAAAGGACTTCGGGGTGAATTGATCTTTTTACTGATTGCGATCGTATCCATCATTGCTTCTGTCGTATTCTATTCCCCATTGCAGGATCCATCCCGCGTTTATTATGGGACGGATACCCGCATTTATGCACTGTGCATTGGTGCTTTTGTGGGATATCGCTATATCTATCGGCGTGCCCCGATATTGGAAGATCCGATCCAAATCATGGTGGCGTTTGTTTTGTTTTTGGTGCTGACGCTGTGTGGGGTGCTATTTATCAATAGCAGCTGGTCGATCACATATTATCTATTTTTGCCATTGAGTGCCCTTGTTTTCGTATTGATGGTCTTTATTGCATCCAACAAACGTTATGTCTTTGGCCTATGGCTGGATAATCCGATATTGAATTGGCTCAATACCCACAGTTATGTTTTGTATCTGGTCCATTATCCGATCATTTATCTGATCAATGTGACCATGGGTGAAATGACCATGACCACCATCGTGATTTCGATCGTGCTGATGATTATGGTTACATTATGGGTCAGCGTGTTTGAAACGATCATCATATCCTATATCCAGAAAGGAGGACGATCATGAAATTCAATCCCAAATCCATTTTCTTTTCGATCAATATCGGATTGATCGCGATCGCATTGCTGATCATCGTCACATCACCGACTTCAAGATTGAGTGAAGATCAACAGCAGTTACAAGAAGAATTGGCCCAAAATGCACAAATGTTGGAACAGCAACATGATAAACTTACGGATTCGAATGAACCGACACCATCCGATCCGATCCAACCACCCGTTGTTTCTTCTACTCCGATAGCGACACAACAGCCGATGGTTTCACCATCCGATATTCCTCAAACCTCGATCTCAGTCGAGACACCGGTTCCGACCATCGAAAGCACACCCTTGCCAGTCGATAACCAACCCCCAGCCGTTACGGCGATCGGGGACTCGGTGATGTTAGGCACTGCACCCAAATTGCAGGAAATATTCCCATCCATCTATATCGATGCCGCCACCTCCAGACAGGTGTGGGATGCCGATGAGATCATCGAGGATTTGAAGTCTTCCAATCTTTTGGGCGAAAAGGTGATCATTGCATTGGGTGCAAACGGGACCTTCCGTAAGGAAGTCGGCCAGGAAATACTGGATCTGATCGGTCTGGATTCCCATACGGTCTATTGGGTATTGCCTTATGGGGATGCCATTCCCTATCAGGCGGATGTGGTGGATAAAGTATATCAGTTGCAATATGATAATCCATCGCTAGTGGTGATCGACTGGCCGTTGATCGGGTATGACCATCCGGAATGGTTTTATGATGATAATACCCATTTGAACAATGATGGGCAGATCGGATATGCACAATACTTATATGATTGTGTTTATGGCGGATGAACATCCGTCATTTTTTCATGGTTGTACCATTGGTGAAATGTGTTCTAAAACGCTTTCATTTTAAGTTAATAAGTTTAGAATGGATGCAGGAGGATTTATACGTTTCATGGATATTAAGAAACAGTATTTCGATGGGTTGAAATCACACATCGAACATGCCTACGATACCCAATTGGAAACGATCAAAGCCATGGCCAAACTCTTTGCAGATACGGCCATAAATGGTGGTGTCGTCCAGTTATTTGGTATCAACCATGGCGAAGAATTCGTCAATGAACTCAACTTCCGTGCCGGAGGACTTGCCCCGTTCCACGGGATCAAATTGGTCGATCTCGTACTCAATGGTGTTTGCGGTGGTACTGTGATCGATAATGGGGAAGTACTCCAATCTGATGCCTATTTGGACAAACTGCTGGATCTATATAAACTCGATCCTCGCGATTGCTATGTCATCGTTTCCGAAAAAGGTGTCGAACCATTAGTCACGGCATTTGCCAAAAAGGTCAAAGCCCATGGCCACAAACTTGTGGGTGTCGTCAATAAGAAAACCTACGAACGTTTAAGTGGTTGTCTGGATGATAAATTGGGCAATTATTGTGATCTGATGCTTGATCTATGTGCAGAAGATCCAGATGTTGCCCTGCATTTGGGTGATACACCGATCGGTCAATATGGTTCGACCATCGGTAACGTGATGGCTCAGATGATCACAGCTGAAGGCTATGCTTATTACCGCAGCCTAGGTAAAGAAGCACCGGTATTGCTTTCCGCCAATGTCAAAGGTGCCGATAAACACAATGATTCCTTAACGGATCCATATGAAGGGAGAGTACGCTGATGGAAGTCAATGCTGGTGTGTTCAAACAAGCCATTTTCGATTTGTTGGACACGTTATATGAAAAAGAAAGCGCCAATATCGACGCTGCTGCACAATTGATCAGTGATTCCATCCAACAGGGCGGCGTCGTCCATGTCTTTGGAAGCGGTCATTCCGTTGGATTAGGTATCGATATCAAGAATCGTGTCGGCTCCTTGGTTCCGATCCACATCATGGAAACCAATGACTTTGTCAAATCCGGTGCCGTGACACTGGCCGAATTCAAAGATAAGACCAATGTCTTTGAACGCCGTGCCGATGTCGCCGATCGTTTGTACAACCTGTATGATATCAAACCACAGGATGTCTTTATCGTGATCAGCAACAGCGGGATCAATGGTGTGGTCATCGATATCGCCAACCTGGCCAAAACCAATGGTCATAAAGTGATCATCTGCACCTGTATGAACCACACCAATGCCGAATCATCCCGTCACCCCAGTGGTAAAAAACTGTATGAATTCGGTGATGTGGTCATTGATAACTGTGGTCCACATGGCGATGCGTTATTGCCAACCGATGGTGTGGCCAAGGTATGTTCAGTCTCTAGTATCTGCAACAATGCCATTGCCCAATCCATGGCGGCCAAGATCATTGAAAATCTGCAACAAGCCAATTATCCATTACCGGTATTGACCGGTGAGCCTGACCATGATCAGGCATTGATCGAATCATATAAAGGAAGAGCGTAATCATGAGTTTTGCATTCTCAGAAAAGATCATCGATTTGTTAAAAGTCGCTGAAGTCAAAAACGAAGCCGCGTTGAAAACACTAGCCGATCGTTTCGTCGAAGCCATTGAGACCGATCATCTGATCCATACCTTTGGCACCGGTCACTCCCATATGATCGGCATCGAATTGTTTGCACGAGCCGGCGGCTTGGGCAATGTCAATGCCATTTTGGATCCAGATACCCTGACATCCTTTGGTGCCCAGCGTGCCGGCGCCATGGAAAAAACCTGTGGTGTATCCGATGTGATCTATGACGCCTATAAGATCCAAAAGGGCGATATCATGATCATCACCTCCAATTCCGGCCGCAATGCCATGCCCATCGAAATGGCCATGCGTTGCCAGAAAGAAGGGGTCTATGTGGTGGCATTAACCAATCTGGAACAATCCAAAAACACCACTTCCCGTCATCCCAGCGGCAAAAAGTTATACGAATGTGCCGATCTGATCTTGGATAACTGTGTTCCGGATGGGGATGCATTGTTGGATATCCACGGCATCAAGACCGGTGGTGGGTCCAGTATCGTATCCATGTTCTTATTGGATATCGTGGTTACGGAAGCCATTCGTCTGTGCATGGAAAAGGGAGTACGTCCGTATGTTTTCCAAAGCCAGAATGTGGATGGTTTCAACAATGATGCCATTTACCAACATTTTGATGGTCGGGTCAAGCATTTCTAATTGCGTTTGATCATTCGATCCACTTCATGCGGCAGGCGATATGCCTGTCGCATTTTTTTTATCCAACAAAATAATGGTGATCCATATGGTTTGATGAAACGTTTTGTGGTTTGATAGAATCATGAAAAATAAACAGAATATTCGCATATTGATATCCGATCTTGACGGGACATTGCTCAACGATCAAAAAAGAGTCGAGCCACGCGATGCACAAGCGATCCATCGCTGGATCAACAGTGGGCATCGCTTTTGGGTCGCTTCCGGTCGTGGCCATGATTGCAAACAATTGCTCAACACGGATGATGTATTTCCGGAATATATCATTGGCTCAACGGGTTCGACCATCCATGATGCCAATGATCAGCTGATCTATCGCTATGATGCACCGATGCATTGTTTAAAAGGGATCGTGGATTATCTGACGTCATTGAAATACTGCGGATTGATGCTGGATAATGTCCATGGTCCAACCATCGATCCAACCTTACGGTATGGCATCGATACGAACCATTTGGTATCCGATCATATCCATCATGATCTTTCCACAATGCTGGATGCCCGTCGTTTGGATCTGTCCGATGTATCTGTTTTAAAGATTTTTACCGTATTCTCATCCGATCCATTGGCCCTTCAAGCACGAGATTATCTGATGGACCATTTTGATGTAACAGCTTATCATGCCGATACCAATTGTCTGGAAATCGTGCCGAAAGGATGCAGCAAGTATCATGCATTGCATCAGTTATGTAACATGTTGGATATCGATTTATCCACGGTGGCGGCGATCGGGGATGAAGAAAACGATGTGATGATGATCGACCATGCGGGATATGGTTATATCATGGCTTCCGCCAATGCGTCCGTCAAAGCCCATGCGGACCATATCGTTTCCAATGTCGCCCAAGCGATTGAAGATCTGCTCGATGGTCAAACCATTGATTGAAAACGGTTTCATTCCCAAAATCTTTCACAAGATTTCCATGAATCTTCGTTCACAATTGCTTTAAATGGTAACAACGAAAGGGGATCGTTCATGAGTAGTATTTCGGTCAATCGTTTACTTACCGTCAGTGGTGTGCAATGTGAGCGCTTTGGTGGAAGGATCGTGTATTATCCGATTCAATCCCATGCATTTAAGGGATGGTTGAAACCATCGACTAACGGGGATCAGATCCATATCTTATCGACGGTCAATCGAAACCGTTGCCACTGGTTATGTAAACGGATCCTTTCCGCATTACAGAAAGTCGCCAGTGCCAACAGTTATCCTTATGGTCATTACCATTGGTATATCCAAGGTGAATTTACTGGAGTGATGGATGATGGCTATTTGTTAGAAACACTATTTACCTTGTTGTTATGCAAAATGGAAAACTGGCCATTGGATAGCTATGGTTGTGCCATGATTGCCTCGAAAGCCGCTAATACGATAGATCCACGCTATTATGGTTTTGCGGATATCTACGCCACCATGTTATCCATCGATCATCCCGACGAGATGATTTATTTGGATACATTGATGTGTCAGCATCGCTATATCCATATCCTTGATGGTTCCACCATCGAAATACTCCCGTTTACCCGATTGCTGATCAATCGTATCCTGCGCATCCGATCATTTTCAAAAGCCGGCGAAGCCGCTTTTGAAACCCTGGGTATCTTTTATCCGATCCACTCACTGGCATCCGTATCCGGCAGTGAATTGAACGAATCCAAAGACCAACTCTCGTTAAAAGAATACCAAGCTGCGCATTATGTCATCTTTCAAAGTGAAGCCAGTGATGCCATTGCATCGTATGCAAAAATCAAAGCCTGGGATCTTTATCGCATGGTAGCCGATCTGTCATTTTCATCAGTGGTCACTACCCGCCAAGGTCGTCTATCGTATGGTCATGTGGTTGCTACCCATCCATTCTGCACCAAGATCAGCAAGATCTATCCTTGCGGGCACTACGGTATATTGTTGAATTGGATCAAAATCTAAACCATATCCAAATTATGGTTTGATCAAAGGGGCTGTAACGCAAAATAGGCAATGAGGTAAAAGAATATTTGATTGCCACAGCTCAAAATTAAAGCCAGTAGATATCGACTAAACGTCGATAAATACTGGCTTTTTTGGTATAATTTGTTGTGT
>CALVGN010000015.1 GCA_944327105.1 uncultured Erysipelotrichaceae bacterium
CGATCAGACGGATTGCTATTTCTATTCGTTTGTGGATATTCCGGAAAAATTAAAGAAGGCCGGCGAAAATGTCGTTAAAGCATTCCAGACCAACTCCCGCTTTTTCCACACCGAATACTTTATTTTAAAAGCCGATAAAGAAGGCTTAGGCAAAAAGGGCGATGTATTGGGCTTGGAAGTCAACATGCGACCACCCGGCGGCAAGGCGCCGGATATGATCAACTTTGCGGGCGATGTCAATATTTACCAATTATGGGCAGATATGGTCGTCAATGATGCAACGGATATCAAACCACGCGATCCCAAGTACTGCTGCGTTTATGCAGCGCGCCGTTTTGACCATACCTATAGAGTCCCGCTGGATGAGATCCGAACCCGCTATAAAGCCCACATTGTCGAAGATGTAGACGTGGATCCCGGATTGAGTGATTGCATGGGCGATCATGCATTGATCGCACGCTTTGACAGTGAAGCCGAAGCACAGATGTTTATCGATGATGTGGTAGAGGACCACAAATAACGATTATGGAAACCACACGTGAAACACTTTATTCCCATGCATTGGGATGGGATATGGTCCATGAGATCTATGGTCATGACGGTTTGATCCTATTTGCTTTTCCAAGTCAAGATGGCAAAGTGGAAGAATACAGTGACTTTGGCATGATCGACTGCATTGCCGATTATATCGAGGATGGTAAAGTTCAGGTCGTCTGTGTGGACGGCAATGACTGGAACAGCTTTACTGCAAATGGGGATGAATCATGGCGCATCGCCAACCAGGAAAAGTATTTATCTTATGTCGTGGATGAGTTAGTGCCCTATATATTGGATCGCTATCGCGATATCCATGGGCATGAATATGATTTGCCATTGGTTTCGACCGGTTGTTCCATGGGAGCGACCCATGCATTGATTTTTACATTACGATTCCCGGATGTCTTCAATTACTGCATTGGTTTGTCCGGTGTCTACCATGCATCCTTCTTCTTTCCGTTTTATCAAAACCAACAAATTTACTTCAATTCACCGGTGGACATGTTAAGCCACATGAAAGAAGATGATCCGATTTTAGATGAATATCGTAAAACCCATATCATCTTATGTTGCGGCCAGGGAGCCTGGGAAAACGAAAGCCTGGATGATATCAAAACTTTGGATTATCATTTTAAACGGTTGAATATACCCGCATGGTGTGATTTATGGGGTTATGATGTGGAACACCACTGGTATTGGTGGCGTAAACAATTGCCTTATTTTCTTGACCATGTGCTCAAGGAGGTTTAATGGTCATCAAACAGGATATCTGGATGGATATCTATCAATGCAATCGTACATTGCATATCTATCTGCCAAAAAATTATAAATACAGAAAATGTGGTGTCATCTACATGTTTGACGGACATAATCTGTTTAATGATAAAGATTCCACCTATGGTACCAGTTGGGGATTGAAGGATTTTATGGATGAAACCGATCCCAATGTGATCATCGTGGGATTGGAATGCAACCATGGTTCGAATTTACGATTATGTGAGTTCTCTCCCTATAGCTTCGAAGATGACCATTGGGGCATCATCGAAGCCAGCGGGAAAGAACTCAGTGACTGGATGGTACGGGTATTGATCCCCTATGTTGAACAACAGTTCAATGTATATACGGATGCATATCACAGAGCCATCGGTGGTTCTTCCATGGGTGGATTGATGGCGTTGTATATTGGAAGTGTCTACCATGATATCTTTGGTAAAACCATTGCATTATCTTCATATTTCCAACATGTGTATCAACGCTTGAAACGAGATATCGAGCCCATTGGATTTAATGGTCAATCCACTTTTTATATTTCTTATGGTGGAATGGAAGTGGATGATCAGCAATGGTTGGCGGATTATACAGCCAAGACATTGGAATTGACCCGGATCATGAGCGATCATGGTGCGACCATTCGATTATATTGTTATCCACAAGCGGATCACAGTGAATCTGCTTGGGCACAGGAAACCCAGACCTGGATGGATGAATTGCATATCTGGGAATGGTAAAACCATTAAAACTACCCGGTCTTTGCTTATGCAAAGACCGGGTTTTCATCTTTTATGAAGAGAATACTCGTATCTCTTGGTATAAACACGGATCAATAACTGCAATAAGTCCTGGTAAGGCCACCATTACTGCGACGGCAGCAGACAGCAGTGGGCCAAACTGCACTGTGACTGTAACGCACGGAACACTCACTCATACACCAAAACAAGAAGCTACCTGCACTGCTGCAGGAACACAAGAGTTTTGAACCTGTGATATCTGCGAAAAACATAACTCCGATTCATCCGCAACAGACGAAGTTTCTCTCGCTGATCTAACCATTCCCCAATTATCATGTCCAACCCAATCTACTTCATCTTCCTCAACACAACCAACCGCTACCTATGATAACGGCGGTCCATTTACCACTGACCAATATGGTAATGTTTATGATCGATGGGGAAATGATATCTGGCACAATCCATCACCACTGACTTACTCAAGTACAATGGTTGGGTATCAATTGGTCTCAACCAACGACAAATAACTGAATCATGAATGCATTTCATGTGATTTAATGTGATTCCAAAGAATCTGATGATCAGTACCATATAATGAAGGTATGAAAACACAAAGAATCTCTTATCTATTCATCATTACTATGGTTTGTCTAAGTATTGGATGTACATCCAATGCTTCCAAATCCACCACGGCATACTTGGATGATCTACTAACGGATGCTCAATATCGAGATTATTCCTATGCCCCTCATCAAGATTTTTTGGATCAAACCAGTGCAGTCGTGGATGGTTCAATCATTGTTACCAATGATGAAACCACCTATAAACGAGTGGATTTGACCAATGGGGATGCCAGTGAAAATGTATATGGCATCATCGATGGCAATGTGCGTGAGATTGGTCACACCAAGGATCTTGGAAATTATCTGATTCAAGAAACACGGGATGGTTATACCATCATCTATTCATTTTTAGATGATCTGACCATCGATGAAGATGGTGTCATCAATCAAAATATTGCTTTCGCTCAAATGGGATCATCCGATACATCCACCGGAAGGAATAAAGTTGGTTTGACCATCATCGATCCCCAAGGTTATCTCGTTGCACTGACCAACCATTATCAATGAAAACAAGCCGAGTTATTCACTCGGCTTGTTTTCATCACTCGGTAAGTAGAATATGGTTTCACCATCCCGACTCAACATGTAATTGCCACGGGCATAATCTTCCACATAATTCGGATCTTTCAATTTATCCCGTTGTGCAGTCAGATAATCATTTTCATCACTGATATTTTCAAATTCGATTTCCGTATCTTCAATGCTTTGCCACAAATCAAATGTGGTATACACTTCCTTGATCACCAACGCAATCAATACACAACCAAGCGTAAACAATCCCAGCATGAACAACGAAACCACCGGTCTCGCTTTTCGTTTGCTCTTCTTTCGATTAACTGTCGTGTTGCGATTACTCATGCGTTGCGTATTCCCTCTTCGATGACTTCATACATCGCGTTGGCTTCATTCTTTTTGATCTGATTGGCAACGGCATTGACTTTTACAGTCATGAAACGATTGCCATATAATACGGTGATCGTATCACCCGGATTCACTTCTTTGCTTGGTTTAGCCACTTTCCCATTGACTAGAATCCGATCATTGTCTGCCAATTCCTTGGATATCGTTCTTCGTTTCAATATTCGGGATACCTTTAAATACTTGTCAACCCGCATATAGATATCATAATGCAAATTGGTCAGACCAGAAAGAAAAAATCCATGCACGTTAACTTGATTTCAATGAAAACAAATATGAGTCAAAATTTCAAAGTGCACCTAAAGTTACGATAAAGTACACTTTCAAAGTACACGGCGTATAGCAAGGACCTTAATTCAATGACTTCAGTTTTATCCAATCAAAATAGCACTTTATACTTACGGATCATTTCGTCACCCAAGTTCCATCTCTTTTCGATCCGACACGAATCAGAATTCCATAATCCTGGAGTTGTCTAACAATCTTTTTAACACCGGAAATTCCAATGCCTGTTTGATCGGATACATTTTGAAGTGACAACGTCCCATCTTTGCCTAAAAGTTCATAGATTCTTTGCTGATTGGTGGTTAACCCTTTTTTGAATAACACTGTCAACTTCCGCTTTTCGACTTCGGGTCGATCAAATGCAAGCGGAATCGTAACCGTTAACATTGCATCCTCAAAAGAAAAAACATTCTTACCATACTTCTCAACAATCGTCGGTATACCATGTCCGCTTTGTTCAGCGTATTTCGCAGCTAAAAAAATCGTTAAGAGGCTTTTGTTCACTGGAACACTGGTTCCATTGAAAAAACCTTCCTTCGATAATGAATATGGCAGCCCTCCATAAGACACAATCTCAATGCGATCATCAAAAAGAAATACAGACGGTGCAACACCATTGTTCCAGTCATTATGTAAACATGCATTAATCCACGCTTCTCGAAAACTCGGAAAATCAAATAGGTATTCTTCTTTCCTTTGGCCATTGTCAAGGTTGACCCGAGTGATATTGATACTTTCAAAGTAATTCATAACCTCAGAAAGTGAAATCAAAAGGCATTTGTTTCCATATACCGTTCTTGTCGACATCTCGCTTTTATCCTTGCCTTGAAATGTTACGACTTTTAAAGTGATATCATTATTATCGGAAAGCAAATAAGCGTTGAAATTATAATTCCCCTCCCGATTTAACAGTCCATAATTGGAGTAGAACTCTTTAGTTGCTTTCGGATGAATACCGTTACCTGCAAGTATGCCAAATAATGCAGTAAAAGTAAGTGTTTGTATGGGTGCGATTTTTTGACGTAGGATGTCAGAATCCGAGTTTGCTAACATTTTTCTTAATATATCGTTGGATGCTTTTTCATCGGCGGATACATTTCGGATATAGAATCTACCGTCAAAAGAATATGGAATGTCAAAACCGGTAGCACTAACTTTGATATAGTGCTTCCCTTGATTATCAAGCTCCTCAATGCTCGCATAAATCCGAGGATCAATTTTGTCCCGTATGCGATTTCGGATATCCATGGTTGTGTTTTTTCCAATAGTCAATCCACAGATATTGCCATTGTCATCAACTCCAAAATAAACAGTCCCTTTTCCATGCTTGTTCAACATTGAAGTTAAGGATTTAAGCCCATTATCCAGTTGCCCGAGTCCTTCCTTAAATTCTTGGTACTCATTTTCTCTTCCTAAATTCATAATTTCATCCAATTCCTATGTATAAAGTATACCAATATATGAGATAAAGTACACTTTCAAAGTACACTTGTTATTCGAAAGCCTAACCTTTTACGGCCGTATGGCGATAACTATTTTTTTATTTGATGACCTGCAACATTTTCTTAAATGAAAAGACCACCCATAAAGAGTGATCTTTGTTTATCTGGAAAATTAATGGATCAACGTTTTGTCATTTTGGTCTTCAACAATGCCTCGATGTTTTCCAACAATTGGATCGCATGTCGAAGATTATTGAATTTACTCTGCTTGAAATTGATGGACACTTTTGAAAAACGGAATGCGATGTTCGCATCATGGTCCAAACGATAGACCGTATCAAAAAGCAATTCCCCATCGATCAATGGAGTCAATGCACTGGTCAATACAATGGTCAAACCATTGCGATCCAATGTGGTTCGTTCCACTCCTGAATAGGAGGCAGCCAGTTCAAATCGGCGTTTCAAAAAGAGTTCTTCCACTTCCTTAGGAAATTTACCATACTGATCTTTTAATTCTTTCTGATAAGTCAGTAAGTCTTCTCTGGTTTTGCATCCTTCTAAAGTGGTGACAATATCGATCTTGTCATAGGAATTGGTGGTAAAACCATCCGGTATCGTGGCATTCAAGGGGATCGTCTGCTTCTTGACCACCGGCTCATCTACAATCACAGAGGATTGATCCGAACCCTTCTGACGAACTGCGATTTCCTGTTTCAATACATCAATGACCATATCGATTCCGACTGTATCGATAAATCCACTCTGTTTAGCACCCAACAGATCCCCAGCACCACGGATCATCAGATCACGCATCGCGATCTGATACCCATCGCCTAAATGGGCAAATTCCTTGATCGCATTCAACCGTTTTTGAGCCACTTCACTCAATTGTTTGTGTGGTGGGACCATCAAATATGCATACCCAACTCGATTGCTGCGGCCCACCCGCCCTTTGATCTGATACAGTTGGGCCAAACCAAGGCGTTGGGCATTATCGACCAAAATAGTATTGGCATTGGGAATATCGATCCCATTTTCGATAATGGTCGTACACAGCAAAATATCGATCTTTTTACCAATAAAAGCATCCATCACATCTTCGATATGTTCACTGTCCATCTGACCATGGGCAATGCCGATACTGGCTTTCGGCAATAAACGTTGCAATTGCTTAGCGTATGGGTAAATATCCACGGTATCATTGAAAAGATAAAATACCTGACCATTGCGTGACAATTCCCGTTCGATCACTTCGCGGATCACCGCATCATTCCGCTCGATCACATACGTCGCAACCGGGAATCGGTTGCTGGGCGGAGTCCTTAATTGAGAACACGGACGCACTCCCATCAAACTCATCTGCATCGTCCGGGGGATCGGTGTTGCTGAAAGGGAGAGCACGTCGATATTGTGTTTCATTTCCGCAATGCGTTCTTTTTGCTCTACGCCGAAGCGATGCTCTTCATCCACCACCAAAAACCCAAGATCTTTAAACCTTATGGATTTATTCAATAAGCGATGGGTTCCCACTACAATATCCACTTTTCCGCTATCCAACCCACGGATCACTTCATCTTGGATGCTTTTGGGGACGAAACGGTTCAATAAAGCGACATTGACCGGATGATCTTTGAATCGATCGGTAAAAGTGATGTAATGCTGGCGACTCAATAATGTGGTCGGGCACAAAACGGCGACTTGCTTGCCGGCCTTCACGGCTTTATACGCACACCGTATGGCCACTTCGGTTTTCCCAAACCCGACATCTCCGCATAACAGCCGATCCATCGGGTATGGTTTTTCCATATCTTCTTTGATTTCTCGAACGGCAATTTGCTGGTCAGGGGTCAATGGGTACTCGAATTCCTGTTCGAAAGCGATCTGATCTTCATCATCCTTTGGAAATGCAAAGCCGATCGCTTTTTTGCGATCACTGTACAGTTCGACCAATCGAGCGGCCAAATTGCGCAGATCCTCATGCAATTTGGCTTTGGTTTTTAGCCACTTATCACTGCCCAATTTGTTCAATCGTGGGGCCACGCCCTCACTACCGACAAATTTGCGGACCAGATGGAATTGTTCCAGGGGAACGAACAATTCACCATTATCGGCATATAGGATATGCAGAAAATCTTTCTTCAGGCCTTGAACGACTTTGGTGGTTAAACCAAGGTACTGGCCAATGCCATATTGGTTATGGACCACATAATCCCGTGGTTTCAAATCGGTAAAATTGGCCAGTACCTCTGCGTTTTTGTATTTATTGGCGAAACGATTCAATGCGTTTTTGCGATGGATCAGTTCATTGGGGGTATAGACCACCAATGATAAAGAATCAATGGCAAATCCTTCATAATAGGTATCAAAGATGATATTGATCCCGTCTTGAGGGACTTCGTCTTCATCATTGCTTAACACATAGGGGATATTTAAATTCACGCAGTGTTGGACCACCATGGCCAGATCATTGTCCATCACGGCAAGGATCTTCTTATCATAAGAATGATCTTTGGATATCACCAGCAGATTATCATCCAGATTCTTACTGGCAAGATCGATTTCATGGATATCGGTGGTGATATCACCATATGGTGTGAAGTAACCATGGATGGTTTGTTGAAGATCATGGAGGGGATGAAAGATGGAAAATCGAGGATAGATATGATGATTTTCAACCAGTTCCTGTAAATAGGTGGTGGCTTCCATCGTGTAATATTTGGTGGATTCCACCAAACGTTCCCATGGATCGGCAATGATTTGAGGATGGTCCATATAATCCCAGATATGGTCAAAACCATCGGTATACGCAACCAATGGATATAAATGCGAAGAAAACTGGTGATCATTGAGCAAGCTAAGATCATGATCAATGGATGCGATCAGTTCATCATTGGTCAAACCATCTTTAATGGTGGATAAGCGTTCCGTGATCTCTTTGATTTGACGGGGTGAAAAATAATATTCACTGGCTACACCAAATTGAATGGAATCAAGCGATCCACTGGATAATTGAGTGGTGACATCCAGATTGCGAATGGATTCGATGGTATCATCAAAATATTCGATCCGAAATGGATCATGATCAATCGGATAAATATCCACCACACTGCCACGTTTGGCAAATGTCAATGGTGCGACCACATGCGCTACGGGTTCATACCCGATATCGATCAAGGATTGAACCAGTTGCTCCATTGGTAAAACCATATCGACAGCAACCGAAACACAATGCTGTTTAAAATCTTTTACTGCCGGCAATCGTTTGATCGCTGCAAACCCATGCGTCACAATGATTCGATTGCTGTCCGTTAAACACTTGTTCAAGATATCTACCCGATACGCACTGGCTTCTGGAGAAGCAGACAATGCATCGATGCGCAATGATTCTTCCACGGTAAACAAATCACAGGCACCCAATGGCAAAAAAGATGCCAATCGATCAAATAAGCGTTGCGCTGCATAGGCATTATGGCAGATCACTAACATGGGATGAGGATCTGCACGAAAAGCACTGGCTAGCGCCAGTGCTTTCTCGATATCACTGGAAGCCGGTATGGTTGAATCATGGTTTAATATGGTTTCAACCACTTTACTCCCTTTGATCTGATCCAATATCCATTGTTTCATTGGTTCAACCATTTTACCACACTACCCATTGTAGTGATTCATGATATATGCCATGGTGCAACCATCTCCATAATCCAAAGCCGCTTTAGCGGCTTTGGATAAAGATTGTTGATAGATTTCCAATTCTTCCCCATGGATCTTACCCAAAACATAATCAATGGTATCGATTTTATTATGTTTTCCGATCCCCACACGGATGCGATTGATGTTTTGATTTGCCAGTTTCAAAATGATATCGCCCATCCCTTTTTGACCGGCACTGGAACCACTGGTACGGATACGGATCTTCCCAACGGGAAGATCCATATCATCATGGATGATCAACAGATCATCCATGGAGATATCGTAATAATCCATGATCGAAACCACGGCATCTCCACTTAAATTCATGAATGTGGTTGGTTTGACCAGCATGGTTTTCCCATTTTTACCATGGTAGAAACCAATCAAAGCATGCCGTTTGGTTTCTTCTTTAAAACTTACATTTTTTTCTTTCGCGATGGTATCGATCACATCGAACCCCGCATTATGGCGAGTATGTTCGTATTGTTTACCGATATTACCTAAACCCACGATCATTCGCATGGTTAGATCCACCCCATCTTTCGTAATGCATCTCCGATCCCATTTTGTTGAATATGGGCACACACATCACTTGCATATTGGCGAACCGACGGTGTTCCGTTACTCATCCAAAATGATCGATCCGCTGCTTGCAGCATCTCGATATCATTGTTGCCATCTCCGATGGCAACCATATAAACATCCTGGTCCAACCATTGTTTTAAGTGGTTCATTCCATTGGCTTTGGAATGAGAAGATGGAATGATCTCGGCTGCACAGTGATGTTTTTCATCTGCTTGATGAAGGATCACTTTCATATTTTCTTTTAATGGTTTTAACCATTCTCCCATTTCAAAATCCAACATGGTCACTTTCATGATTTGATCGGCTTGATCATCTGAAAGGGGCCAATCCACATATTCCACTTTGAAACGAAATAAAAAGTCTTTGTATTTTTCCTGATACAACGATTGCAAAGATTTTGGCATGTAGTTGTTATACTGGCCTTCATAATTGCAGAACAGCTGTTGATCAAACGTAGCTTGATCGATCAGGTGAATATTGGTTGAACCAAGGGAATGATGGTAGATGGTTTGACCATGGTATTGGATATCTCCACCACAAGCCGAAATGATCCCATCAAACCCAAATGTTTTGATCATATCCGGGATCTCATGAAAACTCCTGCCCGTATTGATCAATACCTGTACTCCGTTTTTTTGAGCTTTACGGATATCCAAAACCGTGTCGGGATAGATATCATCCCTTTTCCAATCCAATAATGTTCCATCAATATCCAAAAACAACAGCCGTTCCACGCTTTTCTCCTTATCCTTCTTTTTTGATGGTTATGATTTTACCAAATCCACTGGTTGAACCATGGATTATTTTGGTTAAAACCACATCTAAATTCGTATTGGTTTGACCATAAACCATTCAAAAATGTAACAGATTGTCAATTATTTCATAATTTCCCCCTATTCTTAACAGTGGAGATGTGCTACTGATGCTAAAATACACGTAAAGGCACATCTTAAAGAAATGAGGTAGTTTATGGCCACTGGAAAAGTGAAATGGTTCAACGCCGAAAAAGGCTATGGTTTCATCAGTGATGAAAATGGCCGTGACGTGTTCGTCCACTTCAGTTCCATCGTCTCCGACGGTTACAAAACCCTAGATGACGGTGCAACGGTAGAATACGAACTCGTTGAAAGTGATCGTGGACCACAGGCGAGTCACGTCGTACAGCAGTAGTTTTAAAACGTCGAAGCGACTTGCGTTGACCCGAAGTCATCGGTTGATGTGTCCCAGGATTTATCGATGCTTCTTTCAATATCCCGATATTGGATTTCGTAGATTTGATTCGATTAAAACATGCAATGATTAGCCTTTCATGAATAAAGGAAGCCTTTCGGCTTCCTTTATTCCTATGGTCGAACCATCAAATCTTATCGTGCGATCACCTTTTTGATCTCATAGATATACATCGTATGCAGATCCCGTTTGGGATACACATCATTCAAGACCGTTTCATCTTTGAAACACGCTTCTTGAACATCCTGTTGATACAGTTTGTGTCCAAACAGTACTAAATTCGCTTGTTGAAAATAAACATACCCATCATCGTTGACCGTGGTCAAACCACACTTTTCGATCTTGTCTTCATCCCGACCACTATGAGTCCCCATATACCCAAGCATCTGATGGTCTTCCCATGGATAAAATGACAATGTCACTTTATCGGATCCATCCACGAATTCCTTGGTATATCGTTGTGGTCTCACCCAAATGATCGCTACTGGTTTTTCCCATAACGAGCCAATGGTTCCCCAACTGGCTGTCATGGTATTGATCAAGCCATCTTTTTTCATCGCTGTAACCAACATCCAGTCATGATCGATCAGATGATACGGATCTTTTTGAATATCCGCTAAAGAGATTTCCTTAAACATAAATGATCCTCCGTTTGATTGATTTTATTATATCAATGCAAAGCAGCTTTAGAGTTGATCATAGTCTTGCGCATCTACTGGTTCCAACCACTCATTAGTGGTATTGACTCCCGGTACTTCGATGGCTAAATGACTGAACCAGCTATCCTTAGTCGCACCATGCCAATGCTTGACACCAACAGGGATATTGATCACATCCCCTGGATGCAGTTCAATGGCTTTTTCACCCCATTGTTGATACCATCCTTTTCCAGCGGTACAAATCAATATCTGTCCACCACCTTGATCCGCATGGTGGATATGCCAGTTATTCCGACATCCGGGTTCAAATGTCACATTGGAAATATTGATCTGTTGGGTCGATATGGGTGCAAGATACGACTGACCAATAAAATATTGGGCATAGGCATCGTTGGGTCGACCTAATGGAAACATCTGTTTGAATTCGCTCATGGTTATATCCTCCACATACCATCATTATAACCATCGAAAAACACATTATTCATATTTGATAACTATCGAATTCATTACGATTGCGAATATGAAACGATCGGCAATCCATAGAGATTGCCGATCTTTTCATTTATGCATTGGTCGAACCATCATCATCGCTTTTACGCTGCATGTTCAGATTCAATAATTTACTCTTCAATTCATTTTCGATACTGACCAATTTCACTTCTGCCGCTGCGCGTTTTTCTCTGCCTTCCTGCTGGATCTTCAGCACATCATCCAAGGTAGCGATCAATTCACGATTGGTATTCTCCAATGTCTCGATATCCACGATACCGCGTTCGCTTTCCTTCGCTGTTTCCACAGTGGCCATATGCAATGTTTTCGCATTGTTTCTCAATAACTCATTGGTCATCTTGGAGACTTCACTTTGAGCCTGCATGGCTTCTTTAGAGTGATGGATCCCCAAAGCCAATACGATCTGACTCTTCCATAAAGGAATGGTATTGACCAGTGTGGACTGGATCTTTTCCGTCATCAACGTATCGTTATTCTGGATCAAACGGATCTGCGGACCCATCTGCACGGAAACCATCCGAGTCAATTCCAGATCATGCAGTTTCTTTTCAAACCGATCCACGGAATTGACTAAATCATTGTAAGCCTGGGCATCATCTTGCAAGCCGCTCGCTTCGGCTTTGGCTTTCAATTGCGGCAGTTCATTGACTTTTACTTCGTTGAGTTTTTTATAACCGGCCAGAATATACATCGTCAATTCCTTGGTGTTGACCTGGTTGCGTTCATACAACTGATCCAATAAAGAAATATCTTTCAACAAGGTCACCTGATGATCTTGCAGGATATCGACGATCTTATCCACATTCTTTTCGGCAGAGTCATATTTGGTTTTCAACTGGCCGATGGAATTGCTGGCTTTCTTGAAAAAGCCGAAGAATCCTTTTTCTTCTTCTTTGGCATTGAAGCCTTTCAATTCATTGACCAAAGAGGTCAGAGTCTGACCCACTTCACCTAAATCTTTGGTCGTGACATTGGCTAACGCCGTATCACTGAAATTGGCGATCTTTTTCTGTGCAGCCGCACCATATTGGATGATGGTTGAAGTCGACGTGATATCGATCTGTTTGGAAAAGTCTTCTACTTGTTTTTTTTCTGAAGTACTTAACGATTCTTCATTGAGTTCTTTGGGTATGTTCACGGTTTTCGCTGGTTTGGATTCCACGGCATCGATTTCACCGATCACCGTTTGTTCACTATCCGTGGGTTCAGCTTCCAATGTGAGCTGGATGGTTTGTTCTTGGGGTTTGTTTTCACTCATGGTTTCTGTATCTCCCTTTGCATCTATTATTGTATATGGTATTGCATGGTTTAACCATGATTAATCCTGGAACAATGCCAATATTTCTTCATTGGTGAACTGGTTGAGACCAACCGCATTGGTTTGAACGAACAGATCGGATAATACCTGCTTTTTATTCTGTAATTCAATGATGCGTTCTTCGATGGTATCCCGCATGACCAGCTTGATCACATTGACATCATTTTCCTGTCCGATCCGATACGCACGATCGGTGGCTTGATTGGTTGCAGATTGGTTCCACCATGGATCATAGTGGATCACTGTACTCGCTGCCGTCAAATTCAATCCGGTACCACCGGCTTTCAAGGAAATCAAAAATAAGGTGGTCGAATCATTCTGGAATGCATCCACCATCTGTTTTCGACTTTCTTTCGAATCTGAACCGGTCAGTTTATAGAATGCAATTCCTCTTTTTTTCGCCATATCGGCCAATATATCCAGCATCGACGTAAATGAAGAAAACAGCAATACTTTTCCATTTTCCGCTTTGACATTTTCAATAATATCCATCGCCGCAATGGATTTACTGGATTCAAATTCAATCCCGTCATACATCAGCTTCAGATCACAGCACATTTGTCGTAAGCGAAGCAGGATCGTCAGCACTTTCATCTTGGATTGACCACTGTTAAGATCCATCGCCTGCAATTCGGCATTGGCCGCCATCAATTGAGCGTGATACATTTCTTTTTCTTTTTCATTGAAATCGATCTTAACGATCTGTTCTTGTTTGTCGGGCAATTCTTCCAGAACGTCTTTTTTGACACGTCTTAAAATAAATGGTTTGACCATCGCCTGCAGGCGATCGATCTTGGTTTCATCCTGATAATGGACGATGGGTTCTTCAAACTCTCGTTTGAAAAACTTATACCCATACAGATAACCGGGCATCAAGAAATCAAAGATGCTCCATAATTCAGCCAGTGAATTTTCAATGGGAGTGCCGGTCAATGCCAATCGATGGGTGGCTTGGATCGCTTTGACGCTTTGGGCATTTTTGGTCAATGCATTTTTGATATACTGGGCTTCATCCAATATGGCCAGATTGAAGTGTAAACCTTCAATCAGATCAAAATCACGACGCATATAGTCATACGATGTCAACAACACATCATAGTCACGACAGGTATCATATACAGCTTTACGGAGTTGTTTACTGCCAACGACGGCTGCCACTTTCAGATCACAGTCAAACTTTTCGATCTCATCTTTCCAGTTATATACCAGTGTCGCCGGAGAGATGACGATGGAGGGACCATGGTCCTTCATGGATTCCAATACCGCCAGTACCTGGATGGTTTTACCAAGGCCCATATCATCTGCTAGAATCGGATTGAATCCACAATGGATCATAAACATCAGCCATTGAAATCCGACTTTCTGATAATCGCGGAACAAGGATTGATATTTTCTTGGGACGGTGACTTTATAATCCGCGGAATGATTGAATTTATCCAATTCCTTTTGGAAGGTTTCATCCCGGGATACACTCATCAATCCCAATCGATCCAGATCGGCATCCAATGTAACCAGTCGATTGGCATCGACTTTGACCTTGCCTTTGGTGGATATATCATCGATATCGACGTTAAGATCATCCATCAATTCCATCGCCGCTTCCAATTGGGAATTCTGTGCCAGGTCGATGACTTGACCATTCTTCAATTTGATAAAACGACGTTTACGGCGATACGAGCGTAAGATCGCACTCCATTCACTCGGGTCGATCCCCGGATTGGACAGATCCATTTCCAATAACCCATTGGAAAAGCGAACACCCAATGATACTTGGAAATTCGTGGGATTCATCAAGCGCTTGATGGCATCGGAAACATACACATCACCATACTCTTGGATGGCACGGATGCCATAACGCAGAAAGTCCATGACTGCACCTTCACTTGGATCCAATACCATGGCATCCGTGAGGGGGTCAAAACCATGGGGCAAGCTCATTAAGGTATTATTGATCAATGTTCGATTGGTAAAACCATGGTCTTTGTCAAAGAATCCATTAGGAAATACTTCCCCATCAATGGTATTGAACTCTTCAATGGTGACCTGACCTTCATCATTAAGATCAATATAGAGCTTGCATAAACAATCTTTGCCATATTCAAAGGGATATTCTGCCACATCCTCATCAAATCCGATATATTCCACATTCAATCGATTATTGCTATTTTTCAAAATGGCTGAAACGGCGGAATCCATCATCGAACGTGGTATGACCACGGAACCGTTACGCATCAATTCATCCAATAACTTGACCACATTGGATTCAACCGGCATGACATCAACGATCAATGAACCATCTTCAAAATGTGTGGTCAGTTCCATATATCCATGATCATTGTAGACCTGACGGAATTTGATTTGTTGATTTGGATCAGTTTCCCAATAATTCAATGTAATCTTGGCGGTATCTTTATTCAATGGTTCGATCAGCAGCAACGCGGATTCATGATAACGGATGATATCCTTGATCAAACCATAATCCGCTGTATCTTTTAATTTTAAATACAACAACGCACCATACGTTGAAATATCGATACCGGAATAGTCGTATCCATTATTTTCAAAATGCATGGCGGTAAACTGTCGGATCAGTTCCAACATGTCTTTATCATAATCCTCAAATCGTTCACTGCTCAGTTTGACGGTGGTTTTACCAAAGGTATATTCATCCTGTGCATTCACGGCATTGATAAACGTATCCAGTTTCTTGATGGTATACAGTTTCTCTACTCCACCTTTAAAACGGATCTGTTGATTTTTCAGATAAGGTTTTAGATGAACCGGTAGATATTTCTTGAAGTCGATGGTGGCACCACCATCTTCAAACCAACTGATCAACCGTTTGGCATTATCTTGGTAAATGGCCATATTATAACGGATATCAATATCTTCAAATCCAGGTGCATTCCATTGATATTCTTCCTGTTTTTCCACTTTCATCTGGTACAACCATAAGTAAGCGGCATAGGCGTGTTTGCAGAAAAAATATCCACTGCGCTTGCAATCACATGTAAAACTTTCTCCGGGTTCGACGCGATACGCATCCAAAATCGATATGGATGTTTTGATCAAATCATGCTGATCGACATCATGAAAGTAAAACGTAAACGAATAATGAGAGACACTGGAATAATACATCGTAGTTGTGGTCTCTTTCATCGACACCCACACGATCTTTCCGTTTCGAACTAAATCCCGTCCTTCTTGGATGGTCGTGGGAAAGGTACGGGCATTGATGGCATTCATGCTAGAAAGAACGGGATGAATCGGTTTGGGTTGGGGGCCCTTGCGTTTCAGTGGTGCAACCATGGAATCCTCCTAATGATCATTGATTCATTATACACCTCCATAAGATTCGATGGTTGAACCATCAATAAAAAGGATGCCAGGCATCGCCTGGCATCCTTATGGTTCAACCCGAATCATTTCATGAACATGCGGATCAGTTTATCGTTGATTTTTTGATAAGGTCGATAACGCATCGGCAGATCCAACCACGTACTCTTATTGACGATGGATTTCAAATGGGAGAAGGTGTCAAAACCAACCTTACCATGGTAAGCACCCATCCCGCTTTCTCCCACACCGCCAAAAGGCATGCAGCTGGTGGCCAAATGGATGATCGTATCATTGATACATCCGCCACCAAAGTTGATACTGCGCGTCACTTTATCCATGACGGCTTTACTGGAAGTAAACAGATACAATGCCAATGGATGCGGCAGATCTCTGATCTTAGCAATGGTTTCATCCAGATCCTGGTAAACCAGTATCGGCATGATCGGACCAAAGATCTCTTCCTGCATCACTGCATCTTCAAATGTGACATGATCCAATACCGTTGGTGCGATCTTTCGGGTAGTGGGATCACCATATCCTCCGACAACGACTTTGTCCGGATCGATCAATCCCATGATCCGACCATAGTGCTTCTCATTGATGATCTTTCCATAATCATCTTTATGGATCACATCATCTCCATACTGACGGTTGATCTCTGCTTTGACACATTCAATGAATGCATCATGGACACTTTCATGGACCATCACATAGTCTGGTGCCACACATGTCTGACCGACATTGAGGTATTTTCCAAATACCAATCGTCTGGCTGCTAATTTCAAATTAGCCGTCTCATCCACGATGACCGGTGATTTACCACCCAGTTCAAGGGTGATCGGAACCAAATGTTCACTGGCTCTACGCATCACTTCTTTACCGACATTGACACTGCCGGTAAAGAAGATATAGTCAAAATCCTGATCCAATAAGGCTTGGTTTTCTTTGCGTCCACCCTTGACCACATTGACATAACTGCCGATAAAGCAGCGTTTGATCAGTTTTTCGATGATATCGCCAGTTGCCGGTGCGTACGCACTGGGTTTGACCATAACCGTATTGCCTGCTGCTAATGCATCGATCAATGGATCCATGGTCAGCATGAATGGATAATTCCACGGACTCATGACCAATACCACACCATACGGAGATGGTCGTCTAAATGATTTACTGTGGAATTGAGCAAGTGGGGTATGCACCACTCGATCTTTGGCAAAACCACGCACATGACGGATCATATAATCCAATTCACTGTACACCATCCGGATCTCGGAGAAGTAGCCTTCGCTTTTGCCTTTACCAAGATCTTGATGCAACGCATCCAAGATCTCATCTTCCATCATTTCGATGGTCTTGCGTAATTTCTTTAAGGCGTGGATCCGAAAATCCACATCCAGGGTCGCTCCGGAATTGAAGTAGACCCGTTGATCTTCCATCATTTTCTGAATGACTTCAACTTCCATGATTATTCCTCCACCACATCATAATAGAACTGCTCCAGTTGACTGGCATTCATCAATACCGGAACCGGATATAAAGGATTGCCTTCACTGGCGGCATGGCGAGC
Organism: uncultured Erysipelotrichaceae bacterium; assembly: GCA_944327105.1. Taxonomy (GTDB): domain Bacteria; phylum Bacillota_I; class Bacilli_A; order Erysipelotrichales; family Erysipelotrichaceae; genus CALVGN01. The sequence goes on from CALVGN010000015.1 coordinate 18,212, forward strand.
CAGTGTCGGGATATCTTCTTTCTTGATTCCCTTGAGTTTGGTGGGGATATCCATGGATGCATTAAGTTTTTCAATGGCATCGATGAATAACTTGGCACCCACTTCATCACTGGTATTGCCATCACATAATCCGGCGGCTTGTGCCAATTGATTCAATTGGGGGTAAATGGTCGAACCATACGCTTTCAACACATATGGCAACAATACGGCATTGGCTAAACCATGGGGGATCCCATACTGTCCACCCAAAGAATGTGCAACGGCATGACAATAACCCACATAGGAAACCGTAAATGCACATCCTGCTTCATACGCTGCTTGCAACATGTTTTCCCGTGCCACCAGATCATGTCCGTTGGTATACGCATTGTATAAATTACTGAAGATGAGTTTGGTGGCTTTCAATGCCTGTGCTCTGGTCTTTTTTGTCGTTGATCGACCGATATACGCTTCAACGGCATGCGTCAAGGCATCCATTCCTGTCTGTGCCGTTAAATGGGGTGGCAATGACTCGGTCAATTTTGGATCCAATAAAGCATAGGATGGGATCAAAGAAAAATCATTGATCGGATATTTGTAATGGGTTTGATCATCGGTGATCACAGCGGCTAATGTGGTTTCACTGCCGGTTCCGGCAGTGGTCGGGACCGCGATCAACAATGGTGTGGGCAAGATGACTTTCAAAACTCCCTTCATCTTGGTTAGTGGTTTATTGGGGCGTGCCAGGGATGCACCGACTGCCTTGGCACAATCCATGCTGGAACCACCACCGAACCCAATGATGGCTTCACATCCATGATCGATATACATGGTCTTGGCTTCATTGACATTGGTAATGGTTGGGTTGGCTGTGGTCTGATCATACACATGCACCTCAATATGGGCATTGGTCAATGTATCGATCAGATCGTTGGCAAGCCCGATCTTGGTGATCCCAGGATCGGTGACGAGTAAAACTTTGGTGATGAAGCGTTTCAATAAGACCTTTGCAAGTTCTCCCGCACTGCGTACGATTTTTGGATTACGATACGGCAAAACGGGAATGGCGACTTTGAAGGCTGTCTGGAAAACGCGGTCGTAGGTTTTCTCTAATGGATTCATATGCAAACCTCCAAACGTTATCTGTACTCTCATTATACACCGTTTGGTTCAGATCCTTTGAATTTTCACAATTTCATTCTTACTTAGGCAAAAGATTTCAAATCCGGAATTGGTCGGACCAATTTCGACCAATTTGAAATTTATTGGTCGAAATCCGACCAATAATGCGACCAATATCAATTTTATCGGCCGAAAACCAGCCAAAAAACCGACCAAATCTTAATATCGGTGGATTAATTGGTCGATTATAAATAAAATAAAAGGTGTAAAAGGAGTCTATATTATGAGTGAATCCGCAACTCTGGAGTTTAAAGAAACGATAAGCAAATCATTTTTGAAAACTGTATCAGCATTTGCAAATTATTCTGGCGGCACAATTGTTTTTGGGGTCGATGACAAGGGAAATACAGTAGGAATCGAAAATGTTAATCAAACTCGGCTTGACATTGAAAACCGAATCAATGACAACATCAAACCTCAGCCAAATTATCAAATTCAGGTTAATCAAGCAGACAATACGATTTCACTCATTGTTTTTGAGGGTTCGAATAAACCTTATTTATATAATTCAAAGGCCTATAAACGCAACGATACTTCAACCATCGAAGCAGATTCAACAGAATTTAAACGATTGGTTCTAGAGGGAATGAATCAAACTTACGATCAACTCCCCTCTTCAGACCAAAATCTGTCTTTTTCATACCTAAAGCAGCAATTCGAATCCATTATCAATATAAGTTCATTTAATTTAGACACACTAAAGACTCTCAACTTATATAACACCAAACAAGGCTACAATAATGCAGCTTGTCTTCTTTCTGATAACAATCATTTCCCAGGAATAGACATCGCTGTTTTCGGCGATAACTTAAATACGATCAAACGTCGTATCACACTACAGAATCAATCCATTCTTAAATCTTATTACGATGCGATTGATGCATATAGATATGAATATCAGTACGAAATCATCGAAGGAAGCACGAGAAAACGGATTCAACGGATACCGGAAGAGGCGTTTCGAGAAGCCTTAGCAAATGCGATTATCCATCGCTGCTGGGACATCAACCCCAACATACGATTGATGTTTTATGCCGACCATATTTCTCTTACTTCCCCCGGAGCATTGCCAAAAGGGATTTCACCCGAAGAATATATAAACGGTAGAATTTCAAATTTACGAAATCCAATTTTAGCCAATATCTTTTATCGACTTGGAATTGTTGAGATTTTCGGCACTGGTATTCGAAGAATCAAAGAGTGCTATTTCAATAATTTAGAAAAGCCACAATTCAATATCAGCGATAATTTGATCGAAGTCATACTGCCGTTAACCACAACTCAAGCGTCCCTGTCACAAGAGCAAAGAATCATTTATCATCTACTAACAAAATATGGCGCTTTATCAATTGGTGAAATGCTTAAACAATGTCCTTTAAAACGAACGAAAGTAAAGGAAATATTACATGAATTGATGGACGCAAATATCATTGAGCGAATCGGTGCTGCACGTAGCACACGATACAAACTGCGATGAAGTGCTACCTATTCGATCACACTTACCGTACACAAAAATTTATTGGTTCATGATGAATCGTCGTATATCGTGTCGGTGATCTTTAATATACTCCATTAACGCATCCTTGTTGTTTTTGACTTCGTTGTTATATAACGCCAATAAAAGATAGCGATAGACAAAACGGAATTCGTATTGCTTGATCCCAACCTTGGCCATTTCTGAAGTAGTCAAATGGATTTGTTTTTGATGCAAAACGATATCCATCTTTTGATAGTGATCCACTTCATCCATCACGTCTTTTCCGGTCAATGTATTAAAATCCATCAAAATGGGTGAAGATGGTTTCAACGCAGCCAATGACTTGGTCTGCACCATCGTCATCTTACCGGTATCATCGGGTAATAATGGGATCAATTGAAGGATGGTATTGACCATGGCAGCAGAAAGATTCAAACGATTCGCTGCCCATTTCAATTGATCCTTATTATATAAGCGAAAGATATAGGCATAGATCATGGTCAGATCATGCAATGGTTTGACCAGTGGTATCAAAGGTATCGATAAGCCCATCACATCATGGATGGTCCACTCCAGATCTTTCCAGACCTTAGACAAATAGGGTTGGACCAGGATGGCATTGAACTCACTTCCAATGCGATACGATGAAAGTTTTTTGATTTGATGCTGATGCTTTGTCAATGCTTGTTGGACACGATCGGATAAATCAAATCCTGTTGTGGCTACCATTCGGATTGCACGAAGCATGCGCAAATGATCTTGATTAAACGATAGATCAGGATCGATCGGCGTATCGATGGTATGACCATCCATATCCTTGATCCCACCTGTGGGATCAAGGATATGGCCCTGAACATCGCAATAGATGGCATTGATCGTAAAATCCCGTCTTAATGCGTCTTGCTGAATATCATCCGTATATTCGATATATTCAGGGCGACGACCATCCGATAATAATGAATCTTTACGCATCGTCGTGATCTCAATGGTATAACCATTGCGCTTTAAATTGATACATCCATATTTGATATGGTCTTTCTTGGGATGGTACTGGTTTAACCAAAGATAGATATCTTCAGCTTTACCACTGGTAGCCATATCGATATCCATACTGGTCTTTCCCAATAATTGATCCCGGATATATCCACCCACGATATAGATGGTTTCACCATGACTCATTATGGTTTCCATCATTGCTTTGATGGTTTCATCGATCTTTATTTTCACCATTAGCTCCATTATACCAATTCTCAAATTTACATTTATTTAACACTTGGTGTTCATCAAGCGTATACTAATTAGCATTCACATTAATCATCATAGAAAGGATAGTCAAACCATGAAGCAAACACTCAACATGACTGAAGGCACCATATGGAAAAAGATCCTCTCCTATTCCATCCCCTTACTTTTAGGAAACTTCGCCCAATTGCTCTACTCTACCGTCGACTCCATCGTCGTTGGTCAGTTTGAAGGCAGAAATGCATTAAGTGCCGTTGGTGCCAGTGGACCGATCGTCAATGTATTGGTTGGTTTGTTCATGGGTGTCTCCAGTGGTGCCAGTGTTTACATTGCTAACCGCTATGGCGCAAAGGATGATGAAAACGTCTCCAAGGGTGTCCATACCTATTTGGTCTTTTCCTTTTTCTTTGGGCTAGTCTTTATGATTTTGGGTTATTTCTTTTCCCGAAATATCTTACAGATGATCGATACCCCTGCCGCGATATTGGATGATTCGACCACCTACCTTCAGATTTATTTTTTAGGTGTCGTCTTTACTGTTTTCTACAATGCCGGAACGGCCATCTTGCAAGCCATCGGTGATTCCAAACGACCATTGATCTTCTTAGCCGTTTGTTCCGTGATCAATACCATTCTCGATATTTGGTTTGTTGCCAGCTTTGGCTGGGGTGTGGCCGGTGTGGCTTGGGCTACATTGATCGCCACCGCCATCAGCGTGATACTGATCTTTATCACCTTGCTTAACGATAAATCCGCCATTCATTTGATGTTTGACCATTTGAAAATGGATCTTCCCATCCTTTCTCGGATCTTAAAAATCGGTATCCCGGCTGGCTTGCAATCGATCATCGTCTCGGGCAGCAACGTCATCGTCCAAAAATACCTCAATGTCTTTGGTGAAGCCAGTATCGCTGCATATACATCCGTCAACAAGATCGATTCCTACATGGGCTTGCCGGCCAACAGCTTTGCGTTGGCTGTAACCACCTTCGTATCTCAGAACATGGGTGCCAAAAAGTACGATCGTGTCAAACAAGGTATCCGACAGACCTTATGGATATCCGTTGGTTCGATCCTTGCCATCTCTGTATGTATCGTGGTCTTCTCCGCTCAAGTGGTAGAAATCTTTATCCAGGATGCGGAAGTCATTTCCATCGGTCAGATCATGATCTATACCATGTCCCCGTTCTATGGTTTCCTTTCGGTCCATACCGTATTGCAAGGTGTATTGCGTGCGTTCAACCGTTCCGTATATCCGATGCTAGTCGCAGTAGTTTGCTTTGTCGTGATCCGGCAGATCTTCCTATTCTTTGCATTGGATATCGTCCACAGTGTCTACTTCATCACCCTTTCCTTCGGTCTGACTTGGACATTGGCTTGCATCGGCACAAGTTTGATGTATCGTCACTTCATCAAAATCGATCTGAAAGCAGCACAGGCATATTGATGAACATACGCAAGGCCTTCCGAAATTCGGAAGGCCTTGTTTTATAGATGCTTGCCCGTATTGGACAAATGATCGATATCTTCACGCGTATCGTCTAAAGATCTGAGCGCACAGCGCATATCCGTAAGATAAAACCATGACCAAAGTCTTTGGCTTCTTTAGTTGTAATTTTGAATTTCAAGAATTGAATAATCACTGTACACCCATGATATAAACACCTCAAATCTCACCGAGCCAAATTGCACGATATCCTCTAAATCATTTTTATGTCAAGGATTGATATAATCGTATCATAGGAGAAAAAAGTATGTTTCGTATCGGACAATCCACAGATATCCATCAATTGACGGCAGGTGATCATATCGTATTGGGTGGTGTCACCATTGCTTGTGAGTTTTCCACCGTTGCCCATTCCGATGGGGATGCATTGGTGCATGCCATCGCGGAAAGTATTCTCGGTGCGTTGGCTTTGGGGGACCTGGGTCATCATTTTCCGGATAATGATCCAAAGTATAAAGATGCGTGTTCTTTGGATTTATTGAAATCAGTGGTGGAATTGATGCATTCCCATGGTTATACCATAGGCAATATCGATGCATTGATCCTCATTGAAAAACCAAAGATGGCGCCACATATTGAAGCGATGCGTACCAATATCGCAACCATCTGTCAATGTGATCTTTCCCAGGTTTCTGTTAAAGCGACACGGGGTGAAAAACTGGGATTCGTTGGTCAAAGCCAAGGCATGGTCGCCCAGGCGGTGGTATTGATCCATGAGTGAATTTACGTTATTCACCCCATTGGATGAAACCAAAGTATTCCGTGATCCCATCCATGGTTACATCCATGTGAACAATGCATTGATCTATGCTTTGATCTGTACCCCGACCTTTCAACGATTACGGCGCATCAAACAACTCGGTGCGACTTATACCGTTTATTCCACAGCCGAACATTCACGTTTTTCCCATTCACTTGGGGTATATGAGATTGCCAGAAGAGTGGTTCACGAAAACAAATATGTGGCACAATCCTTAACGGAAGAAGAAAAGATCTATGTTCAGATCGCTGCATTGTTGCATGATATCGGCCATGGTCCGTTTTCCCATGTCTTTGAATCATTGACCCATACATCGCATGAAATGATGACTCAAAATCTTTTGGTCCAACCATCGGATATCCATGACTTATTGGAAAGTGCTCAACACGGGCTTGGTTTGACCATTGCTTCCTTGATCACGCATAAATATCCCAAACCCTTATGCTGGCAATTGGTCTCTTCTCAACTGGATTGTGACCGAATGGACTATTTATTAAGGGATGCTTATTTTACCGGAACGAAATATGGGGAATTCGATCTGGAACGGATCTTAAGGACCATCCGGGTCGCCAATGATACATTGGTGGTCAAACAAAGTGGCATCTATGCGGTAGAAAATTATTTGATGGCGCGATTCCATATGTTCTGGCAGGTGTACTATCACGTGAATATCCGTTGTTTTGAATCGATGCTGGTGGCATGGAACAAACGGGTGATGATGGTTGAAACCACGGATCGATTGGTGATGGATTACCACCATCTGATCCAAAATCCAACCGACTTATCTTCATATTTAATGGCAGATGATGCCACATTGATCAGCTTATTTAAAATATTGAAAGATCATGATGATCCGATCATCCGTGATCTATCGAACCGATTACTCAATCGAAATCTGTTCCACGAGATTTATCTTCATGATACGACCATGGAAGCATTGAAGGATCAATTAAAAGACAACGGATATGATCCAACCTATTATCTTTTAGACGATACCCCGATGACCACCGCGACACGACCGTATCAAAGTAAAGGGAAGCAAAAGATCAATATCATTACCAACGATGGTAAGATCAAGGAAATCACAGAAGTTTCATCCATCATGAAAGCCTTGGCAGATTCAAAAACCCAAAGTGAACCCTGTCATTTTATCCCACGATAGATCCATAAATGATCGATGGTTTTACCATATCCAGATGCCATGATCGAACGGCGTTCGATCATGGCATTTTTATCATCGAATTTTTATTGACATGGGAATACCACAGTGTTACCTTATGGGCCATGGATAAAGCAACCACAGTATCCATCCGGGTCACGACCACGGATTTGATCGATGATACGACCAGCGAATTATTCAACGGAACCATCCCATTTGATGGTTCGACCATCCGCTTCATCCATAAGGATAATACGTTTACGATCACAAAGATCGGTAGTCATTATCTAACCATCGAAACCGATGGTGCAATGCACTACACCCTGGATCTAAAACCCCAGGTCAGCTATGACAGTGAATTAACCGTTGAATCCTTTTCCATCCCGATCGAAGTGAAAGCCACTTCCATGGAACTTCATTCCACCCATTGGGATGTGACCTACATGATCTATCAACAGGATTCCCTGTTGTATCACAACCGACTGTATATCGAATTTTTAATGAATTGAAAGGATTTTATACCCATGAGTCAACACACGCCCATCGATACCGCTTATGCTGTTTTGAGTGCATCGAACAACGCATTGAGTTTTGAACAGATCTGGCAGGATGTACTGGCTGAAAATCCAATGGATGAAAAACTGGCCCGTACCAAAAAACCAAAATTATACAGTGCCATGATGCTCGATCCCCGTTTTACCTCACTTAAGGACAATACGTGGGATCTGGCCGAACGGGTTAAATTTGAACAACGCACCATCGATACCAGTGAGATCGAACTGGATGATGATGAAGAACTGGAAGAAGAAGATATCCTGGATGCAGATCTTGACGAAAGTGAAGATCATGGACGCAACGAGGATGAAGACGAAGATTATTGATGGTTCAACCATAAAAGACAGTGCCTGCACTGTCTTTTATTCTAGTTGGACCATTGCACACAATGATCATGGATTCACTTTTGATCAAAAAGGTCTACAATAGGCACCAGGAGGAACAGACATGAAATCAAGTCTTTCAAAAATCGGTGCATTGGCTCTGGTTGGCTTGTTGACTGGTTGTTCATCAACCACTCCAACAGCCAGTGAGACCCCACAAGCCAGTGAAGCACCAACTCAAACTGCCCTGGCAAGCGAAGCGCCGCAAACCACGGAACCTGTGGTTGAAACCACATATCAAGCTCCATATAACCGGATCGCCGGTTATGCCGTAGATGGCGATCTGCCATTAGCTGTATGGGTGGATTTTGATCCCAATGATGACACCATTCTCAATATTGAGATCACCGGTTACGGCAATCCAGTGATGATGGCTGATTTTGGTGAACAATTGGGTGCCTATAACAGTGAAAAGGAAAGTTATTATGGTACAGCCGCCAATGCAGTGGAATCCGTCGAAGAAGATGTACTTTCTGCAGCCGTTAAAAGTGCGGCAGACAGTTATTTAGCCAGCAAAGACACCTTGATCATCCGTCCTTATCAATCGTTGATGACCATGCGGTATATGGCCAACAACCCATATATCGTGGATAATACGACGTTAAGTGGTGATACCAAGATCGTAACGGAGATCGTTGCCCAATATCCGGCAGATGCCGCATATTTAGTGGAAGAAGATGTATTGAACAATGATGCGGTGACCTATCCTGCCGGTACATCCACTTCCACCTTTACCAAGGAAAGTGGTGAAGAATATACCATTACCCAACAGGTCATTCGAGGCAATCAACCGGGAGTAGTGATCGTCAGTTATACCTATGGTGATACCACGGTATACGATGCATTGGATATCTATGATAATTTCACTATGGATCTTTCTGGTTCAGATTCCTATGGTTTAGTGGTTTCAACCATGGATCAAAATGATTCCACCATTACTTATCGTGTATTAGGAGACAAAGCCATGAACTTTCCCGGTGGAACCTGCGGTTCCACCGTATTGGATGTCACCATCGATACCACTGATGATACCATTGCCAATGTGCATGTGGTCGAACACAGTGATTCCACGTACTTGGCCAATCCTTGGGAATATGGCGGTGCATTTGCCAATGTTGGCAAATTGATCTATGATATCGACAGCTATACCGATTTATTTACCGGCTTGAGTGCCACTACCCCCATCACCAAATATGATCTGACCAGTGATGATGTGGAAGGTGGTGTCGTGGTCGATGGCGGTATCGATATGGTCGTGACCGGTGCCACTCGTACTCCCAACGCCATTATTTCTGCCGTGAATACAGCCATCGAAGCATACAGTGCACAATAATTAAAGCCAACATTGTTTTAACCAAAGCAGGAGCTGGTAACGTGATTGTTACCAGCTCCTGCTTTAATTAATTCTCCGATGCAGCTAAACAAACTATTAACTCAATATCAACTTTACTTAAAGCGTGACTTTAACTTGATCCGTGTTCGAATATCTTCTTATAAGATTTAGTAAAAAAACAATATATCCATTGCCCCAATTATCAATATTATTGGCAAAAGCACTGATCGTTTTTAATGTTGAATTAGGGTCCCACTCTTCTTTGAACTCGATTCTCGCCCACTCAACAATGTTTTCATTGATTAATTGATCGATTGACACTGGTATAAACACATCTTCATCTGCGTTTCGACTCACGACTAACTCACGACTAACTCACGACTAACTCACGACATAATCTATTCTTGACAAAGAAATATGACAAGTACTGTTATCTCGATATAGCATAATTTTTGAAGTATTTTGCTTTTTGAAAACGATTCCCTGATGAAAGATATAAGGTCGAATCATCATTTATGGAACGATTCAGTGTATGATAAATGGCAAGGAAGAAACATCATGCTGGATTATCGATTTCACACATTCATGGTACTGGTTCAAACCGAAAGCTTCACCAAAACTGGTGAGCTACTCCATTTGACCCAACCCACCATCACTGCACAGATCCGTTCACTCGAAAATGAACTGGAATCACCGTTGTATACGTATAGCAAGCGTCGGTTTGCCCTGACAGAAAAGGGAAAAGCAGTCTATCGGTATTGCTGCACTGTAGAACAGCTCAATGAACAGTTGAAACAGAATCTGAACCAACTTCAGCAACAACCGATCCGTATCGTTGCCACTTCGATCATCGGTAATTATATGCTTCCAAAAGTTGTTGCAAAATGGTTGAACCAAGACTCAACATTGCGCATCGAACAAGCCATATTATCTACACCAAATTGTTTGGCAGCCATCGATCAAGGGGAAGCGGATTGTGCATTGATTGAAGGGTATATCGATGCCAGTCTTTATCCCTGTCATACGATTAAATCTGCACCCATCGTCTGTTGTGTATCACCCAGACATCCCTTGGTTCAAGCAAAGCAGATCCATTTATCCGATCTTCTAAAATATCCTTTGATCGTAAAAGAACGACATGCGACCGATCGTGGTATCGTTCCGCATGCATTGGCAAATCATAATCTTTCTTATGATTCATTCATCAATACTGTGGTTGCTGGTTCGATCACGGGAATGAAACAGATGCTGATAAATAATGGTGGGATCGGTTTCCTTCATAAAGACGCCATATTAGATGAAATCAACCATGGAATGTTGAAAATCATTGAGATCGATGATTTCAAACTCAATCACGATATGGTGATGATCATTAATCCAAATTCGTTATTCAAATCGAAAATGGACCAGTTATTTGATGAATTGAAACAATTGAAACAATAATGGGCAATCAAACAGTCAACTAAAATGGAAAATCCACTCATTTATAGATGACCATGTGTGACATCATTGCCTTCACCGGCGGATTGGATGGATGGCTATAGCTATACCACTAAATAATTTAAATATCCACAAAGAAAGAAGACCATGCGACACAGAAGCATGGTCTTCTCTATATTTTTATTTAACCAAGCAAATGTTTATTCGCTAACGGTTATACGGATCATGGGTTCAGCTACCAAGTCTGAACCAGATACCAATCCAACTTAGGTGGAGCCTACACCTGTAGCGGTGACAGTACCCTTTTCATCCATGGTTGCTATGGTTTCATCCAATGAAGTCCAGTGGAAAGAAAGATCGGTATAGTTTTCTGGAGTATACGGTGGGGTGATGGTGGTGGTATCACCAACGGATAAGGTGGTTTCACCATCAAGGTAGATTTGATCGATCTGGATAGCTTCTTTCAATTCAACATTATCCAGATACAGACTGCCTTCACCACTGTTGACTTTCAAACGTACTTCGATGGTTGCTGCATTGGCTGCGGTGCTAAAGACATAATCATTGGTACGATATCCGTCATAGGAAAGATTGAGATTATCGGATAAGGTAAAATTGATAGTAACCAATGATTATCGAATTCAATCAATATATAGAAATATTTTATGGTTAAACCATAAGAAAAGGATGCCAAGGCACCCTGTTTCTTTTTATTGAGCTAAAGCAGCATCGATTGCGCTGTTGATTGCTTCGGAAGTGATGGTTGCACCTGAGACAACTTCAACATATCCCTGATTGGCAACGATTTCTTCCGGTGCGCTTTCAACAACTGGTACACCGATACCATCGGTTTCACCATCACCGACCACTTCGGCTTCGGTGATTTCACCACCGGCAACCGTCAAGGTAACAGTGATTGCGCCCATACCGGTAGCTTCACCGGTATATGTACCATCAGCGACAGCACTCAGATCCAAAGTTGCAGCAGCTTCTTCGGTTTCAGCCGGAGCTTCAGTTTCAACCGCAGATTCGGTTTCTACCGGTGTTTCACTCGCAACTGGAGTTTCTGTAGCAACCGGTGTTTCAGCAGCAGGTGTGGTTTCAACGGTGCCTTCTGTGGAAGAGCAACCTGCAAGCAGTGCCAAAGTGGCAACAGCAGTTAATAATTTCTTCATAATTCTTTCCTCCAGAAATTATGAAGATAGTGTACAACCATTACCGATTTAATCAATCATTAAATTAAATTTAACTATAATTTCACATATTATCGCCATATTCGTCGGCTTGAACATTCAAACTGTTCATCAATCGATTCATATTTTCATCTAAGGTGGCCATGATATCTGCGCAGTGTTTCAATCCAGTAATGATCTCATCATTGGTCTTTACCTCCTTTTTATAGAGGAGCTGATGTTCCAATGACGCCCAAAAATCCATAGCCATGGTTCGGATCTGGATCTCTACCGGTAACATTTTCTTTTCATTCGCCAAAAAAATCGGAACCGCCACGATCAAATGAAGTGAACGATAGCCATTGGGTTTGGGGTCTTTGATATAGTCTTTGCTTGCCAAAAGATCCACATCATCTTGGGCCAGAAAGGATTGCGCCACATCATAGACATCATCGGCAAATGAGCAGATCACCCGCACTCCGGCAATATCAAAGATATGATTGGTTAATGATTCAAGGGTGGGAGAAAGATGATGTTCGAGCATCTTTTCAGCCAACGAATCAATAGATTTCAACCGCGATTGGATCGATGCGATCGGATTGCGATCATGTTGGAGTGAAAATTGTTCATTGAGGACTTTAAATTTCGTTTCCACTTCCATCATGGCACATCGATAATAAGTATAGAGTTCGCGCAGGGCGCTTCCTTTGGTTTCGATATCATGCTTGAGTGCTACTTTTTGGGATTCATTCAGCATGTTGACCTCTTGATTCATGGATTCATTCATGGTTTCATTTTAGGCTAAAACTACGGGTAAAGTATATTGAGAATTTAATGGTTAAAAAATTAAAAACATCCAAAGGGATAAAGCCCTTTGGATGTTTTGAATGAAGCATACTTATTGATCCTTGGTATTCACCAATTGATAAATTACTTCTTTATACTTGAATGTCGTTGGTTAGACCACGCTTGTATAAAGTAAATCCCCGTTTTCTATACAAAAACGGGGATTTATCACTTTACCAAATTCGCCGTGAAGCCCCTTGCTTTAGCAATGGGGATATAAGGCGATTTTCAAAGTTTTCAATAAATTGCTCTTATAACATTCCAATATATTGATATTCATTATATAATATTGGTATGAAATACAAATCAAATCATAA
>CALVGN010000016.1 GCA_944327105.1 uncultured Erysipelotrichaceae bacterium
ATAGTAAATGGCATGCAACGGTACAAGAAATAATTGAAACTCTCAATAGAATAAACGTAACTAAAACTAACGGATATTATTATCAAGCGACATATTCTGACTCAAAGATTTTGAAGTGTTTATCTGACAGATTCGGCATTGACTTAAGGAAACAGTATTATATGGAAAAAAATTTGAGAAATTTAATTAAGCAGAAAAATTAAGAACATTTTCTAAAGAAGAATTATTGCCTAAAATTGCGATAAATACGTAATTTTAGGCAGTTATGCTTTTATTGAACTGTCAAACTCAGGAGTATACCCTTTCTCTTTGATTTAATCATTTACTTTATGGTCCAACCATGTATAATAAATCTCGCGTTAGGGAGTAGCTGTACCTGTCGGATGCGACATCTCGATCGTTATGATCCGACCGACAGGATTTATGTATTCCATGAATAAGCAAGACTGGACGCACTTTCACAGTGCGGAAGGTCTTGCTTTTTTGTAAGCCCTTAACCGTTTCACATTGCATAAAAAGAAAAGGAGAACACTATGCAAATCTATGACGAGTCCACAGAATCGCTATTCGCGCGTTATGACTCATCAACCGATGGTTTGACCAGTGATCAAGCCGCAAAGCGGCTTGAAAAAGATGGGTTGAACCAATTGGAACAAAAGAAGAAAGAATCCATCGTGATCAAATTCTTCCGTCAGTTCCAGGATCCATTGATCATCATCCTATTGATCGCTGCCATCGTATCCTTGATCGTCGATCCCCATGAGTGGCTGGAATCCTTGATCATCTTCATCGTGGTCATGCTCAATGCCTTGTTAGGCACCATCCAGGAAAACAACGCTGAAAAAGCTTTGGAATCTCTGAAAAAGATGAGTGCACCCAATGCCAAAGTCCGTCGAAACGGCAAAGTCGAGATCATCGAAGCTGCCAATATCGTGACCGGTGATATCGCATTGATCGAAGCCGGTGATCTCGTCCCCAGCGATGGTCGCATCATCAAAGCCACCTCGTTAAAAGTGGATGAATCTTCCCTGACCGGTGAAAGTGTGCCGGTGGAAAAAACCAACGCGACATTAAGTGGGACGTTACCATTGGCAGATCAGAAAAACATGGTGTTTGCTTCCACCATCGTCACCTATGGTTCTGCAGAAATTTTGGTCACCTCGACCGGGATGAACAACCAGATCGGCTTGATCGCCAAACAATTGGATGCTGAAGAAAATTCACTGACCCCGTTGCAATTGAAACTCAATGCCGTTTCCAAAACGATCGGTATGTTATGCATCGGCATCTGCATCATCGTCTTTGGATTAGAAGTGATCGAAGGCAATGATATGCTCGATGCCTTCAAAAGTGCCGTCGCTTTAGCCGTAGCAGCTGTTCCGGAAGGATTGGCGACTGTGGTGACCGTACTATTGGCCATTGGTGTCAAAGATATGGTCAAACACAATGCCATCGTCAAAAAATTACCGGCAGTGGAAACGTTGGGTTCGACCAGTGTCATCTGTTCGGATAAAACCGGTACATTGACACAGAATAAAATGACCGTGACCCATTATTATTTGGAAGGTCATGGATTGAGTGAGATCATCAACCAAGAAGTCGATCCGGCAGATCTTTTATTAAGTGAAGCGTTCACTTTATGCTCCGATGCCAAAGGCAGCCTGGATGGTGAAGGAAAATACAAAACCATCGGTGATCCAACTGAAACTGCATTATTGGATGCTTCCTATCGCTATGGTAAGACCATGGACGATATCTTAGGATCGGTCACATTACTGGCATCATACCCCTTTGATTCGGGACGAAAGATGATGAGTGTGGCCATCGAACACGACGGGCATCGCTACATCATCACCAAAGGCAGTCCGGATGCGTTGTTTACCCGCAGTGTCAATGATGTGGCCAATGCCAAACGCGTCAACCTCAATCTGGCGGATCAAGCCTTACGTGTCTTGGCATTGGGGTATAAAAATGCCGATACGATCGATTTGAATGATCTGGACCAATGGGAATGTGATCTGACATTCATGGGTCTAGTCGCCATGAAAGATCCGATCAAACCATCCGTCAAAGATTCCATTGCCATTGCTGCCAATGCCGGCGTCAAAACGGTGATGATCACCGGTGACTCTTTGCCGACTGCCAAAGCCATCGCACGAGAATTGAATATATTGGATGGTGAAACCACCAAAGCCATTGATGGTTTGACCCTAGAAGCCATGGATGATCAAACCCTGGCCGATCAGATCGAAGATATCCGTGTCTATGCCCGTGTCTCCCCAAGCGATAAGGTGCGTATCGTCGATGCATTCCAATCCAAAGGCGAAGTGGTCGCCATGACCGGTGATGGAGTCAATGACTCCCCGGCCCTCAAACGAGCCGATATCGGCTGTGCCATGGGGATCACCGGTACTGATGTGGCCAAGGAAAGTGCCGATATGATCCTGATGGATGATAACTTCACCACCATCGTGGCATCCATCAAACAAGGCCGTACCATCTACAACAATATCGAAAAAGACATTCGGTTTTTGTTGAGTTCCAATATCGGTGAAGTCATCACCATCTTCATGGCTTCCCTGTTATCCCTTTTACCGAATATTTCATTCGGGATCCCCTTGGCGTCGATCCATTTATTGTGGATCAATCTGATCACCGATTCCCTGCCTGCGTTTGCATTGGGCTTTGAACAGAGTGAGCCGACCATCATGGATCAAAAACCGCGTCGCAAAGATGAAAGCATCTTCAATAAAACGATGTGGACACGTATTTTGATCGAAGGTGTATCGGTTGGTTTATTGACATTGGCGAGCTATATGTTGGGCCATTATATGGGTGGCGGCGATGCCGCGTTCAATCATCAAATGGGCATGACCATGGCTTTTGTTACCTTGGCCATGAGTGAACTGTTCCACAGTTTCAATGTCAAAAGTGCCCATTCCGTGTTCAACAAACGCACATTCAACAACAAGTGGCTCAATGGTTCCTTCATTATCGGTGTGGTATTGGTCATGGTATTGATATATACTCCGCTTAATGGTATCTTCGATTTGGTTGCACTGGATTTCGTTCACATCCTGGAAGCTACCGGACTGGCTGCGGCCATGATCGTGGTCGGTGAAGTGGAAAAACTGCTGCACCTTTAATCTTTAAAAAGAAGGACAAATTATGGATACTGGAACAATGATCATCTCGAGTGTATTGATGGTATTCATCATCGCTTATGGTGTTATGGCATATCGTACACATCAAAATAATAAAAAAACACAGAAAGATCTGATCAATTATGATGTGGTCAAGGTCAATCAGAGTGTTTTGATCAGCGGCGCATTGATGATGGTCTTATGTGCATTGATCGCTGTGGCCGGGATCATTTTAAACCGAAGCGATTATATGATCCTTGGAGGATTATTGGTCGTTGCCTGTGCGATGCAGTTGTTCGTATCCAAGGAACAGAACATCGTTTATGTCGGTGATCATGATTTCATCTTTACCGGATATAAATTTCGATACAAAAACATCGATGCTTTGTATCCACCAAAAGGGATGTTCAAAGGTCGGTATGTGATGAAAATGAGCAATGGTCAAACTTATAAGATCCCGGTCAAGGTGATCGAAATGATATTGCCCTATTGCAAAACCAATGTGATCAAAACCGATGGAAAGTAAAACCAAAGGGTCTGCCGTGGCAGACCCTTTCATTATGGTTGGATCATAATGATTTTCTATGAAAGCGCATAGCGATTGCGTATATTCCAAAGCAAAAAAACAGTCTAAAATAATAGTAACCAGGAGGAAAACGAACATGAGCAAGAATCATCCGATTGCCGCCAAAAACGGCAATATCTACATCCCTTTCGAAAAACGGAGCGGACCATCCAGTACAGTATGGTTCACCCGAGATCTAAGCGCGAATGGATTGGAAAACATTTTCAAACGGATCCAGGATCATTTGACGGGCAAGATCGCCATCAAACTGCATACTGGTGAACCCCATGGTCCAAACATCATCCCAAGATCTTGGGTCAAACAGTTGATCGACCATCAATTAAATGGTGCGACCATCGTGGAAACCAATACCTATTATGATGGAGATCGTTATACCACTGAACAGCATCGAAAGACGTTAACGACCAATGGATGGACATTTGCCAATGTCGATATCATGGATGAACATGGTACGGTGGACCTGCCGGTCCATAATGGTAAATGGTTCGACCATATGACCATGGGCAAAACCATCGTTGATTATGATTCCATGCTCGTCTTAACACACTTTAAAGGTCATACCCAGGGTGGTTTTGGTGGTTCCAACAAAAACATCGGCATTGGCTGTGCCGATGGCCGTATCGGAAAAGCCATGATCCACACCACACCCGGCAGCGATGACATGTGGGATATTGCCAAAGAAGAATTCATGGAACGTATGAGTGAAAGTGCCAAAGCCACCGTCGATCATTTTGGTGATCACATCGTATACATCAATGTGATGCGCAATATGAGCGTATCCTGTGATTGTGAAGGTGTCGCTGCGGCACCGGTAGTCACACCCAATATCGGGATACTGGCATCCACAGATATACTGGCCATCGATCAAGCCTGTGTGGATTGTGTTTATGCCATGAACCCCCAAGATAACCATGATTTAGTGGAACGGATCGAAAGCCGTCATGGTTTGCGACAACTTTCATACATGAAAGAACTTGGTATGGGTAATGACCGCTACACGTTGATCGATATTGACCATGGTGATGCCACCATCGATGCCAAAACAGCTGTCGACGGTGTCAAACCATGGGAAAATGACGGACAATAAGCCCATCCAATTAAAAGGCGTCGATCATGCCGATCGAACGCCTTTTTCTTTTACTATTCTCAATTCGACCAAATATTGCTCACTTTGCTCACGCGTGGTAAAACGAATCAATCTGAACGTCGACTCGCTTGCATGTAGCAATGCTTCGATCTTGGGACACTGCAGATTTTGGAATGTTTTGACGTATTCGATGAACTCTGCATCATTTTCATCCGTTTCCCATGGCATATCGACCCGTTTGGTCCCTTCCCGTTCCAATATGCCTGCTAAACAAACGGCGGGATCATAATCCAAATAGAAAACCGTATCCGCATAGCGCAGACGTAACGCCATAGTGCGCATATAATTGCCATCAATGATCCATTGGGGTCGGATCAATATCTTATGCAGCATGTGATCAAATTGATCCGGCGGTGTTAGGGAATGATCAGGATGATGATGCAACATGTCCAGATAGATCAATGGTAGTTGCAGCAATGATTGAAGTTTTCGGGCAAATGTACTTTTTCCACTTCCCGGGCATCCGATGATCAACACCTTATGCATTGGATATTCCGTATGTTCAAATGGTTCCATCATTCACACCGGCCTGCTGTTTCAATCGATCGGATTCTTCGATCAAATCATGAACGTATGCATCATTGATAAACGCATGCATGACTAATATTCCTAATAGATAAAACACACCCAGATATGCGATGAAAGTGACCAGAAAATCCATGAAAAATGATTCGAACACGGTATCGTTATCCCGCATGATACGGGTCATGGCGATAAGAAAAATCAAGGATGGGATCGTTGTCATCCAGCTGTAACGCATCAATTGACGCTGACGTTTACGGGTCAGGTAATAGGTGGTACGACCAATGCGGATAATGGGTGTGGAATGATTGCAGAACAATAAAGCGATCTTAAACTTCCAACTTTTCGGATTATCCATGACACCCTCCTTTGCTGTGGATCTAATGGTTAAACCAATTCACCCAGATAAACCATGGCGGCACCGATGACACCACTTTGTTCACATTGGGCACAACGGATATCCACCGGACGCAATGTGGGCTGGATCAACGCGTCACAATATGATCGCACTTCATCCAGGAAGTATGAACTGGATTGCATCATTCCACCACCCAATACGATGCAGGCGGGATCGGTGATCATGATGATGGTGGCGATCAAACGGGCTAAGCGATGTTGAAATTCAACCACCATGCCTTTGGCTTTTTCATTGCCGTGATCTGCCAATTCAAACACATGACCGGCATGCATGACGTCCAGACCACATTCCTTGGCCCGTCGTACTAAAGCCGTACCGCTTTCATGGCTTTCCATGGCGCCGGGTGCCAGATTGTTGATGGCATCGGGATAAGCTGGATCGATCACGATATTACCGACTTCACCGGCATAACCATGGATGCCATTATAGACTTTGCGGTTGATGACCAACCCGCCCCCAATACCGGTGGATAAGGTCATGTAATACACGATGTCACAATCATTTCCCGCCCCCACACAGGCTTCAGCCAATGCGGCAGCATTGGCGTCATTGATCAACGACACCGGTAAATGCGTCTTATATTGAAGCACATCCACAAATGGATAATTGGCACACCCTTTTAAATTGGATGATAAGGTAATGCATCCTTTGGTTTCATCGACCGGACCTGGCATTGCCAATCCGATCCCGATGGTTTCACCATCTTTAACGGTATCGATCATTTCCGTCAAGATCTCGACCAGTTTTTCCGGTCCCTGATCCGTACTGGCACACGTCTGGATCAATTCGATCGTACCTTTTTCATTGACACGGGCGGCTCGGATATTGGTTCCACCCACATCGATTCCGATTGCATTTTTCATCAAGTGTTTCTCCTATCACGATTCTATGGTTCAACCATACCATAAGAAAAAGGTTTCGTGAAATCACGAAACCTTGGATTCATTGAATAATATTTCAGAATTATTCAGCAGTGACACGGATACCCGGACCCATGGTGCTGGATACGGTGATGCTTTTGATATACGCACCCTTGACCGTAGACGGACGAGCGCGCAGGATCACATCATACAACGCTTTGTAGTTTTCAGCTAACGCTTCATCGGAGAAACTGGATTTACCCAGCAGGCAGTTGATATTACCGTCTTTGTCAACACGGTATTCCACTTTACCTTTCTTGATTTCTTCGACAGCCTTGGTCACATCCATGGTCACCGTTCCGGTTTTCGGGTTAGGCATCAAACCTTTGGGACCCAGCAGTTTACCGAGTTTACCCAATTCGCCCATCATATCCGGGGTGGCCACGATGGTATCGAAATCGAACCATCCTTTTTTGATTTCTTCCAGGATTTCCTTACCACCGACAAAATCGGCGCCGGCATCCTTGGCTTCTTTTTCCTTCGCACCTTGGGTAACGACTAACACCTTACGGGTCTTACCGGTACCATTTGGTAAAACCATGGCACCACGGATCAATTGATCCGCATACTTCGGATTGACGTTGAGGTTGAAGGAAACTTCGATGGTGGCATCAAATTTAGCGGTATTGGTCTTCTTTGCCAATGCCACAGCTTCCTGATAGCTGTATTCCTTTTTGGAATCGAACTGTTTCAGGGCTTCATTGTATTTCTTTCCCATTGATTAGTCTTCCATTCCTTCCACGGTGATACCCATGTTGCGGGCAGTACCGGCGATGATCCGCATGGCACCTTCCACATCATTGGCATTAAGATCCGGCATTTTGTATTCCGCGATCTCTTTGAGCTGATCCTTGGTGATCTTACCGACTTTAGTGGATTTTGGAGCACCGCTGCCTTTGCTGACACCCGCTGCCTTCTTTAATAAATTGGCTGCCGGGGTGGTCTTCAACACGAAGTCGAACGACTTGTCTTCATATGCAGTGATGATGACTGGGACGATGTCGCCACTTCTCTCACGGGTCGCATCATTGAACTGTGAGCAGAATTGGGGCATGTTGATACCGGCACTGGCTAACGCTGGTCCCGGTTTGGCGCCGCCTGCAGGGAACTGCAGTTTGCAGACTTTAGCAATTTTCTTTGCCACAAGACTTACCTCCTTATATTTTGTGCTTGGGTCGTGGTAGACGAAGTGTGCTAATCACTCCTCCCACTGCTTTTGCAAGCTATTCAAGTATAGCGGAATATATGGTCAAATCAAGCGAAATGTTGATTAATATCGATGGTTTTGACCAATATTATGCGATCGCATCCGTATTGTCGTGATACATCGGTTTGATTTCTTTTTTATATTCACGCATAAACATCAAGAAGCTGGCAGCACCGGAGAAAAGTTCCGCCACCGCGAAAGCCCACCAAATGGCATCTAAGGAAATCTGACTGAAAATAAATGCACAGGGCAATAACACCACCAATTGACGCAATACGGAAATGATCAAACTTTTCACCCCATGTCCCAATGCCTGGAAGACGGAAGAGGCAACGATCCCAAATCCGGCCAGCAAGAATGACCAGGAAATGGTACGCAGCGCCGGGATACCGATGGAAAGCATGTTATCCGAGGCATTGAAGATGGCAAACAACTGACTTGGGAAAAGCTGAAAGATCGCAAAACCGATAGCCATCAGCAATGTGGCATAAATAACGGACAACTTGAACGTTTCCATGATTCGATTCGGTTTTCGAGCCCCATAGTTATAGCCAATAATGGGAACCATCCCATTATTCAATCCGAAAACCGGCATAAAGACAAACGACTGCAGTTTGAAATAGACACCGAATACAGCGGTCGCTGTTGAAGAGAAAGCGATCAAGATCATGTTCATGCCAAATGTCATGATCGAACCAATGGATTGCATGATGATACTGGGGATACCGATGCCGTAGATCATGCGCACGATCGTACCATTGAGTTTGGTGTGCACTACATCGATCTTGATTTCCGGATTTTTATTTAGGCAAAAATACAAGCCCAGTGCGGCCGCTAGAATCTGTCCCAGCACGGTGGCCAATGCCGCACCGGCCACACCCATGGCTGGAAAACCGAACAGGCCGAAGATCATGATGGGGTCAAAAATGATGTTGAATACCGCACCGACGGTCTGAGTGATCATGGAATACATGGTTCGACCAGTAGCCTGTAAGATCCGTTCAAACGCGATTTCCAGAAAAATTCCGAAACTCAAACCGGTCACGATCATCAGATAGTCTCGACCATAGCCGATGATTTGGGTATCGGTGGTTTGAACAGAAAAAAACAATTGGCTGGCTGTCAATCCCAATACGACAAACACCAGCATGGACAGGAAAATAACGATGATCCCATTATTGGCCACAGCTGAGGCTTTTTGATGGTTTTTTTCACCCAATGCACGAGAAGCCAATGCGTTGATACCGACACCGGTACCGGTGGCAACGGCGATCATCAACGATTGGACCGGAAATGCCAACGATACGGCAGTTAAAGCATTTTCGTTGAGTTGGGCAACGAACATGGAGTCGACCACGTTATAACAGGCCTGAACCAACATGGAGATCATCATGGGGACTGCCATGGAGATCAATAATCGGTTGATCGGCATGACACCCATTTTGTTTTCTTTGATTTCACTCATGGTACACTTCCTTTCTATGATTTAGATGGTTTTGACCATAGAAAATACCGGCAGGATCTGCCGGTATGGGCAAACCATCGTAAAAAAACACGGTGGTTATTCTAGCACAGTTTGTGAAAAATCTAGGACGATTATTTTGTTAAGATTCAACCAACGGATACCATGGTATTGACCAGGGATGATGGCTGTTCGTAGCACAATAAAGAAGTTGTTGAACTGTCCAGATCTTTTAAAGAAACAGCTGCAACGTTGATATTGTCATAACGTTTAAGATAATAGATACCTTGAGTGACATTGATGCAGGCACTGTATAACGTCAGATCATATTTGCCATTATTGGTCAACGTCATCCCATTGACCATGGCCACACTATCCAAGATGTGGAAGAACTGACTGACCGCCTGGTTCTCATCGTTCATATCGGGTAAATTGGCACGTAAGAATGCCGCTTTGACAAATCGGCTGGCCGGTGAGGCATCACCGGGCAAGCCGATACCGCCAAAGCCGGCACCGACAGGTTGGATATTCAATGATGAAGCAAATCGATTCATCGCAACTTGATTGGTCACATTGAGATAATTGACGATATTTTGATCATGAAAATCAAAGGGTGGATTGTTGGTCAATACATGATAAGGATCATCATGGACATGCAATCCATCTTTCATGCTTTCTAATATAATGGTGGAACGACCATCGGATACCATCCAATGCAATTGTGCTAACGGCAATTGCGCACTATAAGGGATATCCGTCAGATTGAATCGATCCAGATCCTTTTTCAATCCATCCATGGAATGATATTGGGTCAGGATATACGGGATCAATTCAAATGGAGATACATTGATATATCCTTCTTTGGGCGCATGGTAGACGGCATTGCCGGGAAAATTGAGTCCGGCAATGGCCAGACCATGCGCATTGCATGCTTCATAATAAAACGGATAATCATTCATCACCATCGCCATGCCCAATAAAGGATCATGATCATCACTGGTCAAACCATTAGTAAACGTAAACCGATAGGATCGTGGTGTGACCACCACATGTTCACCATACCCACACTCCAAATCTAAATTCCGACCAAAATAGAAACAATCGTTTGCCTGAAACGCCAAACCGGTACACATAATAAAAACCTTCCTTTCAATATCGTTTCGATGTTGATTTCATTGTATCACACCGGATATATCAAGAAAGGTTTATGCTCTTAATCCTTTAGATCGCAACCGTATCCAATAATCCATGGTTTTGATTCACCTGTTGGATCACGTTTTCCAACTCACTCCCTTTAAGCAACGTGGTGGCTTTTTCCAAATGCGTTTTGACATGGTTTTGATCATTTCGCGTATGGTAGAGATACGCCATACGATAATGCATGATGCCTGAAACGACCTTATTGTCCAATGAATCTACAAGCTGCTTGGCCTTATCCAAATAAGCATAATTGTGATCGATATATACCTGTACACAGGTATTGGATTCATCAATGAGTCGATTAGTCAGATCATCCACATGTTTATTGGTTTTTAATGCTTGCAACTTGGTATTCAACAAATGTGCAGTGGTTTGATCATGTTTGTACAATGCATAGCTCAGCTGTTTTTGATAAACCATGGCTTTATCCCGAATGTTTAGCATGGAATGTTTCTTATCCGCATAGGCATTGAGTTTTTCGAATGTGGTTTTCAAATTGGTTTCGTCATTGATCCGTGCATAGATATCGGCTTTGACCAGTTCCCGATTGTAACCCGGCAAAAGGAACTTGGCTGGAAAAACTTCCAGCTTTTTCAAACACCCTTGCGGGTCTTCATATTGCAGTCGGTTCAAGTTATCGACATAGCGTCGTGCCAAGAGACTGCCGGCGATATTGAAGCCGATCATCAAAACGAATACGATCAGAAAAATAATGAGAAACTGCATAAATTACCTCCGTCTAAGAAGTGGATGATACCAATATTGGCTGAATCAACTTTATCAAAAACCACAATGATTTTCAAAAATCATCCGTCAATTGGCCAATGAAAAAACTCTATTTCACGCTGGATAAGGTATACTGAATACATATCGGTTAGTTATTTCTAACCTTATGATTACTTGCAAGTGAAAGGGGGATATATGTGAATTGGACACGCACCATCCTGGACGGGATTGCCATGGCGGCCTACTTTAACCTGTTCGCCGCGGCGGTGGCGCTGTACAGGCCCCGGCTGATGTTTCCCTGCTATCCGCCCGCCATCATCAAGGCGGCAAAAGATCCGCCGACAAAGGCCGAAAACCGTTTTTACTGGCTTTGGATCTGCTTCGGGGAGTTGCTGCCCCTCCTTCTCTATGGTGCGGTCAGCACTGTGGAGGGCGGGACAACCGGCTTCTGGGGTTTGGCCCTGACGGGATATATCCAGTGGATGGTCGTCAATGTCTGTGATCTGCTTTTTCTGGACTTCTGGCTGATACAGAAAAAAGCAAAACGCCGTTTTATCATCTCAGGAACCGAAGGGCACC
>CALVGN010000017.1 GCA_944327105.1 uncultured Erysipelotrichaceae bacterium
TATCCCCATGAAAGCAGCTCCACGAATGGAAACAAACATTTGGTTTCCCGTTCTCTTTCCATGTGGTAATTGCGAACAAAACCGTTGGTATTCCTGCGGTTACTTCAAAATGCGAAAACAATTCAAATTCTTCTGGATATGCGGGTTTGAAATACTGCGGAAAATCTTTCTCAATCTCTATTTTCATTGCAACACCTCCTACAAAAATTCAAGTTTATCGGTCTGTTAATCATATCATACGGCTACAATATATGTAAGAATAGTCCCGGCAGACATTACTGCCGGGACTGAAACTGTTTTACGGACACCCGGCTTTGGACACGGTGTGTTTTTCATGGGTGAAATCTTGTATAATGGTTTCACCATGAGAATGAGAAAGAAAAAATGGGCATTGCCGTTTATCGAAGCCCATCGTGATTTGATCATTGATTTGAATGAAAACACATCGTGTTTGGATGAAACCATCGATATATTGGAAATCGGGTGCGGCAAAGGTGATTTTATAGTCGGCTATGCTTTAAAACATCCACAATCAACATGCGTTGCTGTGGAAAAAGATCCCAATGCCATTGCTGTATGTGGCAAAAAGGTAGTGGAAGCTTGTTTAAGCAATGTGCGGTTGTATTGCGGGGATGGAAAATATCTTCCCAATGTCATCCAGAGTGATACCATAACGACCATTTTTTTGAACCACTCTGATCCATGGCCGAAAAAACATCATGCACGACGACGGCTGACGCATGAAGATTTTGCACGATTGTATCGTACATGGCTCAAACCGGAAGGGACAGTTGTCCAAAAAACGGATAATGCGCACTTTTTTGATTATTCACTTGTGTCGATGAGCCATCATGGATTTGAATTGGCCCAGGTATGGGTGAATTATCAGATCGGAGATGATAACGATGATGTGCCCAGTGAATATGAGATGAAATTCCGTGGTTTGAACCAACCGATCTATCGGGCTATTTATCAGGTGGTAAAACCATGAAACGCGTAGTGTCGTTATTCGCCTTATTGCTGGTTTTAACCAGTAGCGGATGTGGCAGTGCGGTACCATTGGCTGATCAATTGGATCAAACCATTGTAAAGACCATGGCCATTACCATTCCATTTACCAACCACCGTAAAGAGACCATTTCTTATTATGTTCCAACCAATGTCGGCATATTGGAACAACAGGAAACCAGTTCTGTTTTTGTCCTGGGTGAAAGTGAATTCCTGTTTACGCTGAATGTTACGAATATCATTGCTGAAAATGAAGATCCTTCAGGGCGGGGGATCGATATTTCCAATGCCATTTATACCAATTCAGGAATGTACACGGATGTCGATGGTGCAGACCATCCCTATACAATGTCGATATTGGATATGGGTGGAGCATATTATGTTTTATTTGATACCCCGAAAATATCCTTTTATGGTTTGACCAATCCCATCGAATGTGATGCCGTGGTCCAAGCCATGATCCGTATCCTTAAAAGTGCGGAAATCCATGATGATACGATCATCGCCACCTATGATCGGGAAGAAGCAGCCAAAAGTGAAAAGATCGAGTTGGATCTGTTTGATGAAGTAATACCGGAAAACGGACGATTGGAAGAGATCGTGGCCGGGACCATTCCACCACAAGATACACCATTGGCTACACCAACACCTTCTACTGATGATCGACCGATCGGATCCGAAACGCCGCAAGAAACCCAACAAGCGCAACCGACCGCCACGCCACAAAGCAACGAATTTGAAGATATTTACCAAGAAAGTGGCGATATGTCCCAATAATAAAGGAAATCGGCAGAACTGGTCAGACCAGATCTGCCTTTTTTATGCAATTCAGGTCCATATACGTTAGAATGGAAGCAATTTAAAAAAGAAAGGACATCACCATGTTTGAAAAACTGAGCAAACTGTTGTTCGAAGACGAAGAGATCGACGACGAAGAATACGAAGACGACGAAGAATACGAAGAAGAAGACGAACAAGAGCCGATCGTCAGCAAACCCAAACGCAAAGGTGGCTTGTTTGGCAAAGGCAAGGGCGGCTTGTTGCATATCGACGATGATGATGATGATGAGGAATACGATGACGAGGATGAGGATGATTTTATCCAACATGCACCCAAGCGTCAGTCATCGCTCAAACCCAGTGTGACGACCAGTGAAGAACAGCCGGTCCATACCACGCCAAAGTATCTGAAGAGTGAACCGATCCCCGCTGCCAAAAGCGTAAACGAACCCAAGGCCAGTGAGCAGACCGTGCGTTTAGCCAAGATCAATCTGTCTGCTACGGATATCAATGAAACGATCAAGCCGACCAATAAACAAAGTTTTGGTCTGGATGTCAAGGAAATCACCATTGCCGATGACGCATCCAAAGCCCGGGTGGTTTCGACCACTGAATCTCGTCCGGCCAACCCGTACGCATCCAAATCCACGGCACCTGCTGAAAAAACCAATGAATTCTCTGGTCGCTTCATTGAACCCAAACCATCCCGTAAACCGGTCGAAACCAGTACGGCTTATGTCTTCCAGCCGGTGATTTCCCCGATGTTTGGTATCAATGATCGGGAAAAGAATCGCTTTGAAAAAGCAAGTGAACAAGTCCAGGCCACACTGGAGCATCAGGCCGAATTGGCTTCCAAAGCCACTGAGACCAGTGAACCGGTCAGTAAATTCGGTACGGTCTTATCCCCGATGTATGGCACTGAGCGCATGCCGTTGACCAGTGCCGGGGCCAATGTGGAAACCATGGATGGTTCCATCAGTGCACCCATTGAACCGATGGATGAACCCACAACTGAAACGGGTTCAACCACCGCACCATCCGCTGTTCCGTATCAGAGTCTGGATGATCTGATCAAGGAAGGTCGTGCTGTCAGCAACACCAGTAATGCTGAAGCAACCAAAGCATTCCGTTTTGAAGATCTGCTCAAAGATGATGAACCGGAAAGCGACAAGACCGTAGAATCGGTCTATGCCGGAAAAGACCTGTTCTCATCCATGGATGAACCATCCCATGAATAAAACACAACCGATTTTCTTCATCGGGATCAAAGGCACCGGCATGGCCGCTTTGGCCTGTATGCTGCATGATATGGGTTATACCGTCAGCGGATCGGATCTCACACGACATTTCTTTACTGAAGAACCCCTGATCCAACGCAACATCCCCATTTATCCCTTTGACACGCATCGAATCGAAGATGGGTCGATGGTGATCATCGGCAATGCCTTTGACGATGATTTCAAGGAAGTGGCCAATGCACGCAACAATCCCCATCTTTCCTGCTTGCGCTATCATGAATTTTTAGGCCATTTTATGCAGGGTTATACTAGTTTTTCCGTTGCCGGTAGTCATGGTAAGACCACCACGACCGGCATGCTGCAATGCATGCTCAATGCTTTATATCCAACCGGGTATATCATTGGGGATGGGACCGGGCATATGCATGAACAGGCCACTC
Source organism: uncultured Erysipelotrichaceae bacterium (assembly GCA_944327105.1). Lineage (GTDB taxonomy): Bacteria > Bacillota_I > Bacilli_A > Erysipelotrichales > Erysipelotrichaceae > CALVGN01. The sequence goes on from CALVGN010000017.1 coordinate 3,467, forward strand.
ATTTCGTGTTGGAATCCTGCGAATTCCGCCGCCATTTTCTGGCCTATCATCCCCAATATGCGATCATTACCAATATGGATCTTGATCATGTGGATTATTTCCGTGATGAAGCGGATTATCGCCACGCTTACGAACAATTTGCCGCGCAATGCGGCCAAATCGTTGCCTGTGGTGATGATCCCAATGTCAAAGTGGCTGATTTAGGGGACCATGTGGTGACATATGGGTTTGAACCATCCAATGATTATGTCATCACCATTGCCTTTAGTGATGCTACTCATACCGTATTCATGGTCAAAGGGGATAACAAACGGGGAACATTTGATCTACCATTTGTCGGCAATCATTTGATCCTTGATTGTACGGCCTGTATCGTGATGGGGTGGTTGATCGGCATGGACAATACCACCATCAGCAATGGTTTGCATCAGTTTCATGGTGAAAAACGCCGGTTTGTGGTCGAAGCGGTCGCCGATAGTGTCATCGTGGATGATTATGCCCATCATCCAACGGAGATCAGTGTGACCATCGATGCAGCCAAAGCCCGTTTTCCCCATCAAAAAATCGTAGCGGTTTACAAACCGCATCGGGCATCCCGCATCGTGTATTTCCGTGATCAGTTTGTCAAGGCATTGACCAAAGCGGATAAAGTCTACGTTTGCGAATTCACTTCCATTGATGATCAAGATGACCCACGCTGTACCAGTATTTCATATTTATCGGAGCATATCGATGGTTGTACCATCCTTAGCGAAGATCAAAAGGGCGGCGAATTATTGGCCAAAGAAGCGCCGTGTGTGTATCTTTTTTTAAGCAGCAAGGATATTTATCATTTGGAAGATCATCTGAAAACCGCATTAAAACGCTGACCATTGATCAACGGATTCATGAATATGGGCGAGATCGAAATGCTGAAATCTCGCCCATATTTCTTCAAATTTGGTGCTTTATTACATTTGATCGGTCATCAAAATCCAGGATAAAAAAATTTTTTTGCAAAAAATTCAAAAAGTACTTGCACAGTTTCTTATCCTTTTGTATATTAGTACTCGCGATGCAGGTGTAGTTCAACGGTTAGAACGAGTCCTTGCCAAGGATTAGATGGCGGTTCGATTCCGCTCACTTGCTCCAGAATATAAATTCAAGGTATCGAAAATCGATACCTTTTTTCTTCCCGGTGCCCTGTAATGGTTCGTTCATCGCAAATCGTGCAATATTCTTTGAAAATATTTTCATTTGCCTTATACTATAGCCAAGGAGATAGTAATGGATGCTTTACTCTATGATTTGAAAATCGTGGCCGAACAGATGATCCCGATCGTAGTCGTGATCGTTTTGATCATTTTGGCCATTGCATTGTTTCGATTGGGCAAATTGTTTTCCAGCGGGATCGATACACTGACGTCGCTGAAAGGCAGTATCCGTCTAGTTGAAAAATCACTGGATAAAGCACAGGCACCATTGGATACGTTGGTCAAACTCAGTCATACTGTCGATGGGGCCCATGACTCCGCTGTCAATTTGGTCGCAGATACCAAAGCAGCGTTTCGTAAATCCAAAAACGACACTCAATCTTAAGTAAACAAGGGGTTTGCTCAGTAAAGGAGGTTGCAGCTATGGCAACAGAAAAAGAAAAACAGACCATCGATGAAATCGAAAAGACCGTTGAAGAATTGCGTCGCAAAATCGAATCATTGACTCAAAAAGATCAGCAAGATACCGCTGCGAGTGGCAATGACGGGATCAAAGTCGAATATCAGGATGAGTTCAACATTCCTCATTTCGACAATGAAGCCAAATCGGAAACTAACGAAAAGGTCGATACCGATCCACTCAAAGACGCTGCCGGCAATGTCATGGATATGCTGGGCAAAGGGTTTGACACCGTCAAATCCGCCGTCAATGACTTCACGCACGATCCGAAAGTGGCGGACACCATGGATAAAGTACGTGCCAATTCCCTGAAAGCATTGGATCAGCTCAAAGACACATTGTCCGATCTGAAAACCAATCCCAATGTGACCAATGCGGCAGACAAAGCCAATGATGCCTTCAAGGAAACCATGAAAAAAGTCAATGGATTCGTTTCCGTCGGTATGGATAAGATCAATGCCAATCCGGATGCGAAGAAAGTATTGGATTTTGCCAGCGATTCATTCAAAAAAGCAACGAACGCCGTCAATGATTTCGTTTCCAGCGAACCGGTCCAGATCGCCTTGGACAAAGCCAAAGATGGTGCGGTCAACGCCACTCAGGCACTGGCAGATTTTGTCAAAAAAACACTCAAACCTGAAGATAAGGAATAGAAGGATAGCATATGAAGCGAGTAACGATATACGATGTAGCAAAAGAAGCCAATGTTTCACTGGCTACCGTGTCTCGTGTAATTAACGGCTCTTCCGTCGTGAAAGAACCCACTCGCAAAAAGGTACAACAAGCAATCGAAAAACTCGGTTACAAGCCCAACGCCCTGGCTCAGGGACTGGCTTTACAGAAAACGACCACCATTGGTCTCGTTGTCCCTGAAGCGGGATTTAATTACATCGGACAGATCCTCAACGGATTGCTGGATGTGGCAAAGATCTATCACTATTCGATCATTCTGCATACCACAACTGCCGGATTGAATGATCTTAACGATGTGGTCGAGACATTGCTGAAAAGCCATGTGGATGGTGTGATCATTTTCAATGACAAAAGTGAATTGGAAAGCTATCAATTGCTTCAAAAATACGGCATTCCCATCGTGGTGATCGGCAGTAAAGTCAGCGGTGACAAGATCGCTAGTGTCTACATGGATATGGTCGCTGCGACTTACCAGGTTGCCAGCATGTATGCCAAAGCCGGCATCAAGGATGTCATCATCCTGGAAGATCGGCGCAATCCCCAAATTTCGTTAGCGATGAAAGAAGGGGCGGTCAAGGCGTTTGAAGAAGTCGGCAAGGCATATAACGGATTTATCCGTATCCCGTCCAATTGCCGTTCGACCTTCACGTTTTTAAAGGAATATCTTTCTGCAAAGCGCCATTCGGTGATGATCGCCCATCGCGATTCCCAGGCCATGGCCATTTGCAATGCCGCACGGGAATGCGGCTTGAAAGTGCCGGAAGATATCGAAGTCGTATGCATGTATGACAGCAAGTACAATTCCATGTACCGGCCGCAGATTTCGGCCATTGCTTTTCCAAGCTATGATATCGGGGCAGTGAGCATGCGGTTGATGACCAAAATGCTCAAGGATGAACCGATCGATAATAAAACGATCGAACTGGGGTTCATCTATACACCTCGACAATCGACAAAAAACGGACGTTAACGGTGCGAATCCAGTAGCCATTATCGTGGTCAAACCAGAAACATCGCGGTCGATGCGAGCGATGCCACGGGGGTAGGCGAATTATAGCGCACATCAGTTCAATCAGGGCAGCGTCCCTGTTATCAACCGCAATGAGTGGATGTGGGTCGACACATCAATAAAGGTGGTAACGCGCATTGTCGTCCTTTACAATGGATGGCAGTGCGCGTTTTTATACCATGATATTTACGATGAAAAGGAGAAATGAATCATGAATTTTTACGAAGAGCTGCAATGGCGGGGTTTGATCAAGGATGCCATTGATATCGACACATTGAAAGATCGCATCAATGAACCGTTGACTTGTTATTGCGGATTTGATCCCACGGCAGATTCGTTGCATATCGGTCATCTACAGCAGATCGCATTGCTTAAACGTTATCAAAAAGCGGGGCATCGGGTCATTGCATTGTGTGGTGGTGCCACCGGCATGATCGGTGATCCGCGACCGACTACAGAACGCAAACTGCTCACAGCGGATCAGATCGCCCACAATGCCGAATGCATCAAACAGCAATTGAGTCATTTTATTGACTTTTCGCATGGGGCGGCCATTTTGGAAAACAATGTCAATTGGCTGGGTGGAATGAATCTGATCGATTTTTTAAGAGATTATGGCAAGTATTTCAATGTCAATTACATGATCAATAAAGACACCATTGCCAGACGGCTTGAAACGGGTATTTCCTTTACTGAATTTACCTATACGATTTTGCAGGCGATTGATTTTTATCACCTGTATACCACTTATGATTGCATCCTGCAGATCGGTGGTTCGGACCAATGGGGCAACTTAGTCAGCGGATGTGATCTGATCCGCAAAATGTGTGGTGAAAATGCCAAGGTCTATGGTGTGACCAGTCCATTGATCACGAAAAGCGATGGCAGCAAATTCGGCAAAAGCGAAGGCGGCAATATCTGGCTGGATCCAAAACGCACGTCACCGTATGAGTTCTATCAATTCTGGATCAATGTTTCCGATGCCGATGTGATCACGTTGTTAAAACGACTCAGTTTTGCAAGTGTGGAAGAAATCATGGCTTTGGAAGAATCGATGAATACACATCCGGAAAATCGGGCCGCACAGAAAGCACTGGCGGCGGAATTGACGGAAATGGTCCATGGCAAGGATGGTTTGACCAGTGCGTTGAAAATCAGCGAAACATTCTTCAATGGCAGTTTTGAATCATTGAGCGAAGATGAACTCAACCAGGGAATTGCCAGTATGAATACCACCGTGATCAACGATGGGATCAGTTTGATCGATGCATTGGTTGAAAGCAAGATCGCCCCAAGTAAACGTGAAGTGCGGCAATTGATGAAAACCAACAGCATTCGAGTCAATGGTAAAGTTGCAGATGATGAGACCATGCCACTCACTCGATCGAACAGTCTGTATGGCAAATTTGTCATTCGCAAAGGCAAGAAGAATTACTTTGTACTGGCATTAAATGGGTAATGGTCCAACCATGAATTATTATGATCAAACCATTGCCACGATCCAACAATTGATCAATGCCAATGATCTATCCAAAGCCAAAGCGATGCTGGATGAGGAATTGGCCATGCCCTATATTCCGCAAGTGGCCCAATCCAAATTCCTTGAATTGCTCAAAGAGGTCCAATATCGACTAAAAGATAACGATGTTCCAATTGCATCCATGGATCTTGACAACATTGAATCCTATTTGTTCAGCCATGATATCGATCGGCAGGACCACGCCCTTACTTTATTGGAACGCTCCAATGTCCGTGCATATCTGCCCGTGATCCAACGATTCCTCATGGATCCAAATGAAGATGCGTCCATCAAAACGGCTTTGCTGCATATCCTTTTGGCGCAACAGGTATCCGCAACAGTCGATGTGGTTAAAAACGGCACCACCGTATCCGTTGATCTGACCACATTAAAACCGTTGGATCAACAGGATAGCGCCTATGCTCAGATCAGCCTATGGATCGACCAGTTATTCGCTGATAACGCGGCATTATCTTCACTTTTGCGCCAATGGGCGTGGGATTTAATGGTTTCCATCTATCCGATCACTTTAACCAGTGAAGGGGATATCGATCTATTGATGCATCAATTGATCGATGTGGCCGTTACCCAATTCGATTTGGATCAAACCACATTGCTGGATGGTTATGCCATCTTAAAAAATCATCACAAAATCCATTAAAATGTTAGCAATCCATTGACAGGAGTGCTAAACTAAAATCACCGTGTAAATACGGGATGGTTTATCATAGCCAAAACCCGATGGTATTGATATAATACGCGGGTTGAAAATAAGGAGAACACAAATCAATGAGTACATGTGAATTAAAGGAACACAGTGTTGCCACGCTGACCGTCACCGTTGACGGGGAACGTTGGACGAAAGCCCAGGACAAAGCTTTCAATAAAATCTGCAAAGATTTCAGCGTCAAGGGATTCCGCAAAGGCCAGGCACCCAAATCCATGGTCAAGCGCATGGTCAATCCCAATGCCGTCTTATATGATGCCGTCGATGTCTTAGCCAACGATTTATATCGTGAAGCCATCCAGGAGCATGATCTTACACCGGTCGATCGTCCTCAGTTGAGCGATGTTCCAACCATCAATGAAACCAGTGCAACAGTTGTCTTCAACGTCACCGTCGAACCAACAGCGACTTTGGGTGATATGAGCCAATTAAGTTATGATTGCAAAATCGAAGAAGTAAGCGATGAAGATATGGCCAATGAAATCGAGCATATCCGCAATCGTTTCGCCGAAGAAGTCGACAAAACCGATGCCGCTGAACAAGGCGATATCGTCAATATCGACTATACCGGCACCAAAGATGGAGTGGCCTTCGATGGTGGCAGTGCTACCGGATATGATCTGACACTGGGTTCCCATTCGTTCATCCCCGGATTCGAAGAAGGAGTCGTCGGGATGAAACCTGAAGAGGAAAAAGATCTCGAATTGACTTTCCCGCAAGATTATCATGTGGATGATCTAAAAGGTGCTAATGTTGTCTTCCACGTCAAAGTCAACAGCATCCGCACCAAAACCTTACCGGAAGTCAACGATGAGCTGGCCCAGGATGTTTTGGGCAAGGACGATGCGACGGTCGCTGATTTGAATGCAAAAGTCAAAGATCAGCTGGAAACCAGCCGCAAAAATCGAGCTGAAAGCGAAGCAACCGAAAAATTGATGCAGGCTTTTGCCGAAACAGTGGAGGTCGACGTGCCGCAGGCCATGATCGATAACCGTGCCGCTTCAATGGTGGATGATTATTTCAACCGGATGTCTTACCAAGGCATCAAACCCGCTGATTTTTTGCGCATTACCAATCAAAAAGTCGAAGATTTGGTGGAAGGCTACAAAAAGGATGCCGAACAGCTGGTCAAGATGGAACTTGGTTTGAAAGCCTTGGCCAAACGCGATGGATTGACAGTCGATGATGCCAGCGTGGATGAAGAGATCCAACGCATGGCCACTGCATATGGCATGAAGCCGGAAGAAGTGAAAGATGCCGTTGATCTAGAACAGGTCAAAGCGGACGTCTTGTTGCGCAAGGCCAGTGAAGCACTGATCGAATCCTGCAAACACTAGTGCGCAAACGTGTTTTACGAACAGTTCGAAAAATAAGACGTGGATCACGTCTTATTTTCGACTCAAACATATCCTTAAATTCGTAAGGAGGTACTTTTCATGAGTGAAAATCAAGAAACTGCATTGCATGTTTTACCCCTGATCCCAACGCGCGGAGTGATCGTTTTCCCAGGTCAAAGTGTCGTGATCGAAGTAGGGCGGCCGATGTCATTGAAGGCATTGAAAATATCTCAGCAAGACTTTGACTCCAATGTTGTCTTGACCTGCCAGAAGGATGCCGCCACGGTCGATCCGAAACTGAATGATCTGTATACGACCGGCACACGTTGCCGCATTCGTGTGATCCATGATAAAGGCAATTTTGCCCGGGTCACTTTCTTGGGTGAACAACGGGTTTCCATTGCCAATATCCATACTCAGGACAATGTCTTATTGGCTGATCATACGCCCATTACGACAGTGAGCGGAAATATGATGGAACAGACAGCACTGGCCAATCAGATCGTCAAGAATTTCGAAGCGTCGACCCAATCGCTGCGCCAGTTCCCCAGTGAGATCTTGGCTAAATTGACCAGTGGTTTGACCGCGGAAGAGTTGGCCGATCAGTTTGGTCAGTATTATCCGATGAGCTTGGCTAAAAAACAGGAATTGCTGGGTATGGCCAATCTCAATGAACGGCTGATGTTTTGTTTGACCACGTTGGAAGCCGATCGGGAAATGGTCCAGGTCGAATCCCAACTCAATGCCAAAGTCAAGGAGCGCATCGATCAAGGGCAGAAAGAATATTATCTGCGTGAAAAATTGCGGGCCATCAAAGAAGAATTGGGCGATGTTTCCAATTTCAGCGACGATACGGCCGAATTGCGTGAACGTATCGAAAAGGGGAATTATCCCCAGCATGTCAAAGACAAGGCACTGGATGAACTCAACCACTATGAAATGCTGCCCATGGGCAGCCAGGAAGGCAGTGTCATCCGTTCGTATCTGGATTGGCTGCTTGGGATCCCATGGAGTGAAGAAACGACCGATAATACTGATATTTTAGAAATCGAACGCCGTTTAGATGCCGATCATTATGGTTTAAAGAAAGTCAAACAGCGTATCCTCGAATACATTGCTGTCAAACAGAATACCAATTCCCTCAATGCTCCCATTCTTTGTTTGGTCGGGCCACCGGGTGTCGGTAAGACATCGTTAGCGAAAAGCGTCGCCAATGCATTGGACCGTCATTTTGTCAAAATGAGTGTCGGCGGTGTACGTGATGAAGCGGAGATCCGTGGTCATCGTCGTACTTACCTTGGCTCCATGCCAGGACGCATCATCCAAAGCATGAAAAAAGCCAAAGTCATCAATCCGGTCTTTTTGATCGATGAAATCGACAAACTGGGTTATGACTACAAAGGCGATCCGTCCAGTGCCATGCTGGAAGTGCTCGATCCCGAACAGAACAATACTTTCTCCGATCACTACATCGAAGAACCGTATGATCTCAGTCACGTGTTGTTCATCGCCACGGCCAACTATCTGGAAAACATTCCCGAACCGCTGAAAGACCGTTTGGAAGTAATCGAACTTTCCAGCTATACGGAAGTGGATAAACTCCATATTTCCCGTGAACATCTGATCGCTAAGGAATTGGAAGCGAATGGATTGAAACCATCGCAATTCAAGATCAGTGATGAAATGCTGTTGTATGTGATCCGCTACTACACCCGCGAAGCCGGTGTACGTCAGTTGGAACGCATGATCGGTGCATTATGCCGCAAAAGCGTGCTGGAAATCCTTAAAGGGACCCGCAAATCTGTGACCGTGACCAAAAAACTGATCAATCAATGGTTAGGTAAGGAAATCTTTGATTACGGTAAAAAAGAAGCGAAGGATCAGGTCGGTGTGGTCACTGGTTTGGCGTATACCCAATATGGCGGCGACATCCTATCCATTGAAGTCACCAGCTATGACGGCACCGGGAAGATGATCACCACCGGTCAGCTGGGTGATGTGATGAAAGAATCTGCGACAATCGCGCTTGGTTATGTCAAAAGCCATGCCCAACAGTTCAAGATCGATCCGGCATGGTTTGAAAAACACGATATCCAGATCCATGTTCCTGAAGGGGCCGTCCCCAAAGATGGACCGAGTGCTGGTGTCACATTGACCACTGCGTTGGTATCTGCATTGACCAATACACCGGTATCCAGCAATCTGGCCATGACCGGAGAAGTGACATTGCGTGGCAATGTATTAGCCATTGGTGGATTAAAAGAAAAATCACTGGCAGCCCATCGCTGCGGCATCCGCAAGATCTGCATCCCCAAAGACAATGTGAAAGATCTGGAAGATGTCCCGCAGGAAGTGCGGGACGATATGACATTTGTACCCTGTTCGAAAGTCGAACAGGTGATCAAAGAGGCATTTGTCCATGCCTGAGGCCAAACTGCTGATCTCGGCATACACACCGGATCAGTTTCCCAAAGACGATCGCAACGAACTGGTATTCGTCGGAAAATCCAATATCGGAAAAAGCAGTGTGATCAATGCACTGCTGGATCGCAAAAACCTGGCATTTGTCGGTAAGACGCCGGGCAAAACACGGTGTGTCAATTATTATGATGTGGCCAACCGGTATCGTTTTGTGGATGTACCGGGATATGGTTTTGCCAAACGCTCTTATCAGGAAGCATTGGATTATGATGCCCTGATGGACGCGTATTTCAATCGGAATCATATCGTCGGTGTGGTGTTGATGCTGGATGGCAAACTGGGTTTGACCAAAGATGATATCGATATGATCGAATTCTTGCGGTTTCATCATTTCAATATCATCGCAGTGTTGAATAAAATCGATAAAGCCAATCAATCCCAACAAGCCAAAGCGTTTGCTTCGCTGGCCAATGCGGGTTTGACACGGGACCATGTCATTCTCGTTTCCTGTACAAGTGGAAAAGGGATCGACCGGTTGAAAACCACATTAACGGTTGAATTTGAATTGGATCCGCCGTTAACGGTGTCGACCCATTGATCGAACTAAGTCCGAAAAATTGACGTTTTTCGGACTTTTTTTATGTTGATTTAACCATTGCCATCAATGGTTTTAACCATATATCACTATAGTCATAGACGGTTCAGATGAAAGGGGGAAACAATGAGAACGCATCTGATCAAAGGTCTTTTGCCTTTATTATTATTGGCCGGCTGTTCATCAAACGGAAGTAACAGTACGGCCACTACATCTACCAATGGGGATACCAGTGGTGAAACGGTTGAATTGAGCATCTGGCATACGTTCACGGAACATCAGGAAGATTTGATCGAATCATTGGCCGATGAATACGAAGCCGAACATCCCAATGTCACCATCAGCGTGATCGGTGGATATGATCCAAACACTTTCAATGCCACCGTACAGGATGCCGTGGTCAACGGTGTCGGTCCGTCCTTGGTGTTTGTGGATGGTAGTTTTGCCTACAATTTTGAAGAGTACGGCATGTTGATCGATTTTGCCAAGTATTGGGACTACGACTATTCCGAAATGGTTGCACCATTGACTTATGAAGGTGCCACCAACTTCACGGATGGTGCGTTATATGCACCTCCGATCCAGATCACTGGTCCGGTATTGTATTACAACAAAGCACTGTATGATGAATATGGATTCGATGAACCCACCACCTGGGATGATTTGAAACAAGCCAGTAAGACCATCTATGAAAATACCGGAGTCGTTGGTTTAGGTATTGACTCACTGGCGGATCTGGCTCAAATCTTTGTCTTACAGACTCACGATGGTCAATATTACAATGATACCGATCATACCGTGGTATGGAATGATGATGCCATGAAACAATGGGTCGATTGGTGGAGTGAGGGGGTCCATGATGGTTACTTCCAGATCGCACCGACCACCGGTGATTACAATTCCAGTGATATCAATGCCGGAGTCATCGCCGCGTATATCGGTTCTTCCGCAGGTCTGCCATTTTTGGATCTAAGCGGGATCGGTGGAGAACTCGCAGTGGTACGTACTCCGTATATCGATGAAAATTCCAAAGAAGTCGTGGCATGGCAGCGCAGTGCCATTGGTTTTACCAAAGATGAAGCCCATGATGCGGCTGCCGCAGATTTTGTGACCTATTTCATCAGCCAGGATGACCGTTGGGCACAGGTATTGAATGCTTATTCGCCATATTATGCCATCCAGCAAGACAGTAGCTATCAGGCGTTCATTGGCGATAACATGTCCTTAAGTGCGTTAAGTGATCAGGTGGATGATGGTGTCACCATTCCATGGTTTGTTGGATCGGATACCGTCCGGACTGAATTGCAGGGCGTATTATCCGGTGCCGCAGACCCCAATTTTGATTCAACCACTGCATTACAAGCCGCTGCAGATCGCAGCGAAGCCGCAATGGCGCAATAGTGATATTCGGATCCGCTCCATCACATAATGAAAAAAATACGCAAAAACCTGAAATTAATATTAAAACAAATTTTCATAGAATGAAATCGCTTTCACCAAATTTAACGATTTTTTAACAAAAGTCATTGAATTCATTTACGACTTCACCGTATCATTCATTTATCTGATTTGGAGGAAGAAGATGAAATCATTATTCAAAAAGGTAATGGTTGGGGGCATGGCTTTAGCTATGGCAGCCTGCTCATCCAATGGCGGCACCACTTCAACCACGACCACCGATGAAGGTGAAACCACTGCGAGCGAAGTCAGTTTCGCCATCTGGCACACCTTTACCGAAGACCAGCAGACATTGCTGGAAACACTGGCTCAAGAATACATGGATGCCCATGAAGGTGTCACGATCGATGTGATCGGTGGTTATGACGTCGGCACATTCGAAGCCACAGTTCAAGACGCCGTGATCAACGGTGTTGGCCCGCAGCTGGTGTTCAACTATGCATCCTTTGCCAAAAACTTCGATGGTTATGACATGTTGATCAATTTCCAGGATCACTGGGATTTTGATTATTCCACCCTGGTTGCCGAAGGCACATATGCCGAAGCAACAGATTTCTCCGATGGCGGTGTCCATGCCGTTCCCATCCAGACCACTGGTCCGATCCTGTTCTATAACAAGACCGTTTACGATGACCTTGGTTTGACTGCTCCAAAAACCTGGGATGAGTTGAAAGAAAATTCCAAGACCATCTACGAACAGACCGGAATGGTCGGCTTGGCCGTCGATTCCCTGAGCGATTTGGCGCAGATGATGATCCTGCAAAGCCATGATGGCGAATATGTCGACATCGAGAATAAAAAAGTGCTCTGGAATGATGAAAAAACTCTGGAATGGGTCGAATGGTGGGCCGAAGGCGTACAAGCTGGTTACTTCCAAGTTGCACCGACGACCGGTGATTATAATTCCAGCGATATGAATGCCGGAACACTGGCGTCTTATATCGGTTCGTCTGCCGGATTGCCCTATATGGATCTCAGTGCCATTGGTGGTGAAGTGGCGGTCACCCGTATCCCATATATCGATGAACAACATCGTCAAGTCGTCAACTGGAACCGTGGTGCCGTTGGATTCAAGAAAGATGATGCAACCGATGCCGTGGTTGCCGACTTCGTCAAGTATTTCATCGACAATGATGGACGTTGGGTCGAATGCCTGAATGCATATAGCCCATATTATGCAACGCAGGAAGATGCTGAATATCAGGAATTCGTCAACGGCAATATTGCGTTGGAGGCATTGGGAGAACAGATCAATGACGGTATGGTCACACCGACATTTACCGGAAGTTCGGTTGTCCGTGATGAACTGAACACGTTATTTACGGGTGCTGCGGATCCCAACTTTGATGCCGCTAGTGCATTGCAGACAGCTGCTGAACGCAGCGAAACTGCGATGAATGACTAGTGCATTCAAGCCATGATCGAATAAAAGCTTTACAGCAAAGGGTTAGCTGCCGGGGCTGTTCCCTGGCAGCTTTTATTTGGTTGATTGTACGATTTTATCAAGGAAAGAGGATTTATGAACAAAAGCAAAGTCGTGGTATTCTGCCTGGATGCATTATGCACCGGCGATCTGGAATACATGGCCACATTGCCCAATTTCAAAAAGATATTGGATCAAGGGGCGTTGGTCAAACATGTCGAACCGGTCTATCCGTCCCTGACATATCCGTGTCATTGTTCCATCATTACAGGCAATACCATCGAACATCATGGTATCGACCATAATGAAATGGTGGAAGTGGAAAACCCACATGCTCCGTGGTATACGGTCAAAGGCCAGATGAAAAATCCGGTGACATTACTGGATCAGGCGAAAGCGCATGGTTATACCACCTGCAGCATTTTCTGGCCGGTATCGGGTGATGGCGATTATGATATCAATTTACCCATGATCGTTCCCGTTTCCTATTCCGGTGATGATGCGTATCAATTTTTCAAGGATCATTCCACTCAGGAAATATTGGACCGTTATTTTTGGAAATATGAGCATTATCTGGCCGGTGAAGATACCAATTCTGATGAATTCACCATCAATATCACCTTGGATATCCTGGAAGACTATGGTCAATACGATATCATGCTGGTCAAAATGTGTGACTTGGATACCGTCAAACATGTCAATGGTGTCTTCAATGATGCCGTCAAGGCGCAATTGCGCAAACATGACCGCCAGCTGGGCATTTTGATGGAAGGGATCAAACGGTTCGGTGATTATGACAATACCCATTTTGTGATCCTTGGTGATCATGGTCAAGCCGATGTCAAACGCCATATCAATTTCAATATGTTATTGCGTGATCATGGTTTTATCACTACGGATGAAAACAATAAACTGATCGACTGGAAAGCCTATTGCCACAGTGCATCCATGAGTGCCTGGATCGAGTTGAAAGATAAAAATGATGCGAACTTGTATGCGGAAGTCTATGCGTTCCTGAAAAAAATCGCCGCCGATCCACAATACAACATCGGGACATTGTTGACTGCCCAACAGGCCAAAGAACAATATCATCTGGTCAGCGACCACATTGATTTTGTGATCGAGGGCAAACAACCGATGAGTTTTGATTCCACATTGGAAGGAAGGGATCTGTTCCAGGAATATCTCAAACCAGGATGGCATCACTCACTGGCTTCCCATGGCTATCAACCCGAAAAAGATGAAACGACCACATTCATCGTGGCCGGACCACATGTCAAACCAGGTGTTGTTATCGAACGGTCCACCATGCTCAATGAAGCTCCGACCATGGCGGCGTTGATGGGATTTACCATGGAAAACGTGGATGGCACCGTATGGACACAGCTGATCAAGGAGTAATTCAATGAAAATCACACTATCACACATCACCAAACAATTCGCCCAAACCACAGCCGTATCCGATTTCACGGCTGAGATCGAATCCGGTCATCTGATTGCCTTATTGGGACCCAGTGGTTGCGGCAAAAGTACCATGCTCAACATGATCAGCGGTATTTTACCGGTCACCAGCGGTCAGATCCTCTTTGATGACAATGATGTCACCGATTTGAGCGCCAATCGGCGCGGTGTCGGTCTGGTCTTCCAAAACTATGCATTGTATCCGCATATGACCGTCATGCAGAATATCTGCTTCCCGCTTGAATTGCAAAAAGTCGCCAAAGCCGAGCGGATGGAACGGGCCATGGCCATGGCCAAGCTGGTCCATGTCGAAGAATTGATCGATCGCAAACCATCCCAATTATCCGGTGGTCAGCAACAACGTGTCGCCATCGCCCGTGCATTGGTCAAAAATCCCAACGTATTGTTATTGGATGAACCGTTGAGTAATCTGGATGCCAGATTGCGCATTGAAATGCGTGAAGAGATCCGTCGCATCCAGCAGGAAACCAAGATCACCACGATCTTTGTTACCCATGATCAGGAAGAAGCCATGAGTATTTCCGATAAGATCGTCTTGATGAAACTGGGTGTGTTGCAGCAAATGGATGTACCCCAGAATCTGTATGATTCACCGGCCAATTGCTTTGTCGCCGACTTTTTAGGTAATCCGCCGATCAACAAGACCACCGGTGTGGTCAAGGATGGTGGCATCCAGCTGGATAATGGACCATTGGTTCACGATGATCGTTTCACCAACCTCAAGGATGGTCAGCGTGTGACCTTATCCATCCGTGCCGAAGCCGCTACCGTGACCAATGAGAACGGCAACGTGGATTGCGTGGTGGATACCACCTATATCATGGGTAAAGAAAGTCTGGCTTATGTCAAACTCGGTGATCAGCGTATCCGTATCTATATCCCGGCCGACCATGAATTCGGCGAAGGATCTACGTTGCATCTGAAATTAGGCAAACGCGGCGTCTTTGTCTTCGATGAGACCAGCGGAGACCGTCTGATATGATGGATATCGCCAAGATCAAACAGCAGGAAAAACGACAACGGCTGTTTGATAAGATCAAACCGTTTGGCTATCTGGCGCCGTTTGCCATCGGGGTGACCATATTTACCTTGTATCCGATCGTCAATGTTTTCATGATCGCATTCCAGGAAAACTACAATTACATCACCAAGACCTATGACAGTATCGGATTTGATAATTTTGCTTATATATTCTCTGATCCGTATTTCATTCAGGCATTACAGAACACATTCATGTATGTGTTGATCGTCATTCCGATCTCATTGTGTCTTTCCATTTTGATCGCCTATCTGCTCAATCAAAAGGTCAAATTCAAAGGGGTGTATCAAACCGCATACTTTTTACCGATGGTGACCTCCACACTGGCTGTGGGTCTGGCTTGGAAATTCATGTTCAACTACCGCAGCGGTGTCATCAACTATCTGCTCAATCTGATCGGCATCGAATCGATCAACTGGCTGCAGGTGACCACATACAATTTCCCGGCATTGTGCATTTACGGGATCTGGTCCATTCTGCCCTTTACCATCATTCTATTATTGAGTGGTCTGCAAAATATCGATCCATTGTATTACACGGCAGCGCGAGTGGATGGTGCCAATGAAAAAACCATCTTCTTTCGGATCACATTGCCTTTATTGAAACCAACGATCTTCCTGGTTTTGATCATCAACACCATTTCCGTATTCAAGGTATTCAACGAACTGTTCCCGTTATTCAACGGTCCGGGTGTTTCCAACAATATGTTTACGGTGGTGTATTACATCTTTTATCAGTTCCGCGTGCGCATGCCGGGTGAATATGGTTATGCAGCCGCGGCGGCGGTGGTATTATTCTTCATCATCTTTATATTCACCATGATCCAGAAGTATATCGAAAAGAAGGCAAAGGAGTAGGGATATGCAAACCAAACATAAAGTCAATATTTCGATCTCCACGATCGTGATCTATGTGCTGCTTTCTTTAGGGGCATTGGTGATGGTCTTCCCGTTTTACTGGATGATCACTGGTGCATTCAAAACTGCGGTGCAGATCCAGATGTTCCCGCCTTTGTGGATCCCGACATCCTTTGCATTGGATAACTTCCAGACGGCACTGTCCATGGCACCGTTTGCCACGTACTTCATGAATTCGGTGATCGCAATGATTGGATGTGTGTCCTGTTGTTCGTTTACGACCATTTTGGGCGCATTTGCCTTCAGTCGGCTGGATTTTCCGGGAAAGAATATCGTATTTGGACTGCTATTGGGATTGATGATGGTCCCCTTTGAAATGATCGTGATCACCAATTACCGCACGATCATCGATTTAGGGGTATACAATACCATCTTTGCTTTGATCGTACCGTTTACCTCATCCATCTTCTATATGTATATCTTGAAAGGCTTCTTCGATTCTGTGCCGACCAGCTTGTATTATGCGGCGAAGATCGATGGATGCAGTGATTGGAAATACTTGTGGAAGGTGATGGTACCATTGGCTAAACCAAGTTTGGTGACGATCATTTTGCTCAACGCGATCGCCACGTGGAACTCATTTTTATGGCCGATGCTGGCAGTTTCCGATCCGTCGGTGCGCACCTTGCCATTTGGATTGTATGCATTCGTTTCGGAAGGTGGTGCGCATACCGAGTTGATGATGGCAGCATCGACGATGATCGTTGTACCGATGATCATTCTGTTCATGTTTGCGCGCAAACAGATCGTCAACGGTGTCGCTCGTGGCGGTTTGAAAGGGTAAGCGTTATCGTATGATGAAAACGTTGACCGTTTACTACAGCAGTGATATTCACGGGTATGTGTATGGCAATGCCGATTCTACCAATGGATTGTTGGATTGCTTTGCACAAATTCAAAAAGACGGCAATACGTTGATACTGGATGGGGGAGACAACCTGCAGGGGTCTCCCCTTGCATCCTATCTACATGATCAAGCTGATAATCAATTCCTGGCCGAAATGATGAACCGGTTTGGTTATGATGTGGTCACACTGGGCAATCATGATTTCAATTATGGTGTGGATTATCAGAAAACATACCTGGATCGACTGCACGCTAAGAAAACGTGTATCAATGTGTGCGATGACGCTGGAAAGCCACTGTATCCGTTTGTGGTCATGACCATGGAAAACGGACTTAAAGTCGGCATCATCGGTTTGGTGACGGATTTTGTCAATGTATGGGAAAAAGCAGAAAATCTTAAGGGACTGCAGGTCAACGATGCCTATGATGCATTGGTCAAAACCATCGATTCCGTCAATGCATGCTGTGATATTTCCATCGTGATCTATCATGGTGGATATGAAGCCGATCTATCCACTGGCAATATCGTGGAAAAAAGTGGTGAAAACTGCGGTTATCGCATCGCATGCAACCTGCCGGTGGATCTGTTGTGTACCGGACATCAGCATATGCCGCATGATCTGATTAAAATCAATGGGACTTATACGTTCCAGGCAGCGAATTATGGTAAGAAATTGGGCAAAGTGGTGTTATATATCGATGATGTGCACCAGATCGATCATGCGGATTTTCAATGGATCGAACCACGTAACGATCATCAAATGATCAAGGATCCCATGGTCGAAACCATGGATGAAAAACTCAATGGGTGGCTCAATCGACCGATTGCTCATTTATCCATGGCATTAACCCCTCGATCGTATTTGGATATGGCCGTCCATAATAATGAGATCCCTGTTTTGATCAATCGGATCATGTCCGATTGTCTGGATTGTCCGTTAAGTATCACCTCCATGGCCAATAATATTTATGGATTAAAACCCGAAGTCACATTGCATGATCTATTGATGGTCTATCCGTATACCAATACATTGGTCAAATTGGAACTGGATGGTTCGACATTGTTGGAATTGATCGAAACCAATATGGATTATTTGCAATATGATAATGGTGCGATCAGCATCAATCCACGCTTCGAATTTCCTAAAAAAACCCATTATAACTATGATTATTATCAAGGTATTTCCTTCACATTGCATATTGATGCACCCAAAGGAAATCGTGTTTTTGATGTCAAAGTTTTGGGTGAACCACTGGATTTGAGCAAACATTATGCCATTGTCACCAATTCGTATCGCGCCAGCGGTACCGGTGGATTCGAGTGCATCAAAAAAGCCAAGATCATCCAACGCGATGATCGGGAATTTTTGGATATCATCCTGGCGTATTTTGCCAAACATGATCGAATCGATTGCCAAATTGCTCAACCCTATATTCACATCCAAACCAGTGATGGTTCAACCATTGCATAATGCATAAAAGCCATGGCACAATCCATGGCTTTTATGCTACACTGGTTCCATCAGCTCTGAAGGGAAGAGTAATCCCATGATCCTGCAGCAAAGCGATCTGTATGTTTGGTGAAAGATACAGTCAGGCCATGGCATGAAAGTCATCCCTAAGCTGTCAGATTGAAATCCAGTAGATCTGACCGGACCATGCCGTTATCATGGCAAAGCGGGTGGATATGGTTCGACCATTTCCATCAACAAGGGTGGTACCACGCATCACGCGTCCTTTGAAGAGGACGCGTTTTTATTTCATGGTCCAACCCAAAATATCGATAAAGGAGACGATTTATGAAAACATTAGCCAGTAAATATGATCATAACACCGTTGAAAACGGCCGCTATGATCATTGGATCGCCAAAGGTTATTTTACTGCCGGTGATCTCAGTAAAAAACCATATACCATCGTGATCCCGCCTCCAAATGTAACGGGCAAGTTGCATCTTGGTCATGCGTGGGACAATACGTTGCAGGATATCATCGCGCGCTACAAACGCATGAATGATTATGACATGTTGTATTTGCCGGGTATGGACCATGCCGGTATCGCCACTCAAGCCAAAGTCGATGAACGATTGAAAAATCAAGGCGTATCCCGCTACGATATCGGTCGTGAGAAGTTTTTGGAAGTGGCATGGGATTGGAAAGCTGAATATTCAGCCACCATTCGCAAGCAATGGGCCCGCTTAGGCAATTCCCTGGATTATACCCGCGAACGTTTTACCTTGGACAAAGGGCTCAATGAAGCGGTCAATCATGTTTTTGTGACGTTATATAACGAAGGTTTGATCTATCAGGGTGAGCGAGTGATCAACTGGGATTGCAAAGCCAAGACCGCCTTGAGCAATATCGAAGTCTACCACGAAGATATCGAAGGGGCCATGTATACGATGAATTATCAGGTGGTGGAAACCGGTGAAACCTTTGAAGTGGCTACAACGCGCCCGGAAACGATGTTCGGGGATGTGTGTGTGGTCGTCCATCCCGATGATCAACGCTATCAACATCTGATCGGCAAACATGCCATCAATCCAGCCAATGGAGAGACTCTGGAAATCATTGCCGATGATTACATCACATTGGATTTCGGTACCGGAGCCATGAAGTGTACTCCGGCCCATGATCCCAATGACTTCCAGATCGCTGAGCGGCATCATCTACCTAAGATTCTATGCATGAATCCCGATGGCACGATGAATGAAAAAGCCGGTGAATATGAAGGCATGGATCGTTATGCCTGTCGGGAAGCACTGGTTGAAAAATTAAAAGCCAATGGATCATTGATCAAGATCGAAAAAATCGTTCACAGTGTCGGTCATAGTGAACGCACGCATGAAGTGGTCGAACCCTATCTGTCCAAACAATGGTTCGTTAAAATGAAGCCATTGGCCCAAGCGGTTTTGGAAGCACAGAAAGATCCGGAAAAAAAGATCAATTTCTATCCGAGTCGTTTCGAACATACATTCGTGCAATGGCTTGAAAATATCGAAGACTGGTGCGTCTCCCGTCAATTATGGTGGGGCCATCGTATCCCGGTGTGGTATCACAACATCACCGGTGAAATCTATTGTGCGGAAAATCCACCACAAGATATCGAAAACTGGCATCAAGACGAAGATGTACTGGATACTTGGTTTTCCAGTGCGCTATGGCCATTTTCAACATTGGGCTGGCCCCATGAAACCGCGGACTATCAACGCTATTATCCAACCGATGTGATGGTGACCGGTTACGACATCATCTTCTTCTGGGTTGCCCGCATGGCATTCCAGGGCTTGCACTTTACCGGAAAGATGCCATTTAAGGATTGTTTGATCCATGGTTTGATCCGTGATGCTAAGGGTCGTAAGATGAGTAAATCACTGGGCAATGGGATCGATCCGATGGATGTCATCGATCAATATGGTGTCGATGCACTGCGTTTCTTTTTGTCTACCAATTCCACTCCGGGTCAGGATATGCGCTATATCGAAGAAAAAGTCGATGCGGCGTGGAATTTCATCAATAAATTATGGAATGCTTCTCGATTTGTGTTGATGAATGCGACGGATATCCACGATGATCACATTCCTGAAAAATTAAGCGGGATCAACCAATGGATCGTGGATAAGTTCAATACCACGTTAGCGATGGTCAAAACCAATATGGACAAATATGAATTTGCCATTGCCGGCAATGCGTTGTATAGCTTTGTTTGGGATGATTTTTGCAATTGGTATATCGAATTGAGCAAAGTCAATCTCAACGGGCAGGATGAATCACTGAAAACCACCACCGCCCAGACGTTGGTCGGCTTGTTGAGCGCGATCGTGCGTATGCTCCATCCGTTCATTCCTTTTGTCAGTGATGAGATCTATACGGCGCTTCCAGGAAGCCTTGAAAGTTGTTGCATCGCGTCCTATCCAAAACCTGTTGCGATGGACAATCGCGATGAGGTCAAAGATATCGATGCGACGATCGAAATGATCCAGCGGATCCGTGAAGCCAAAGTATCGGCCAATGCTAAACCATCGTTGGCAGTGGATGTGGCATTGGTGGATCACGATGGTTCGACCATGGATATTACCCAGAATCAGAAAGATCTGTTGTTCCGTCTGGTCAAAGCCACGGTCGTTGATCATATCGATGGTTCGACCACATTGATCCCCACGACATTCGGTGCAGTAGTGATTGCTGCCGATGCTTTGATCGATATTGAGGAGCAATTGGCTGCATTGAATAAACAGAAGGCACATTTGGAAAGTGAGATCAACCGTGGTCAAACCATGTTGACCAATCCCAACTTTGTCAACAAAGCACCTAAGGCAAAAGTGGACAGTGAACGCGAGAAACTGGAAAACTACAAAGCCCAGTATCAAACTGTTTGCACCCGTATCGCACAGTTGACACCATCTGAAAAATAGACGAAAATTGAAAGGGGTTTCAACTAGTTTACAGAAACTTCCGGTAACGTAGTATGGAAAATGAAAACGTAAGTAAAAAGAAACATACCGGCTTGAAAGTTGCGGCTGCCGCGCTGACATCGGCTGCTGCCATTGCCGCATATTTCAAAATCACGTATGAAATATTCAAAAAAGCCTGCAAACGCGGCGTCACGCATTTTGATGTTTCCGAAGACCGCAATGTGCTCAATCGCACCAATACCAGCTGGCTGGAGGGTCAGGTCCATCAGGATCGCTTCATTGTCAGTGAAGACGGATTGAAATTGCATGGTATTACCATTCCGGCAAGCAATGATGCCCATGAATGGATCATGCTGATCCATGGATATGATGCTGATTGCACTCAACTTTTAGGGTTAGCCAAGACCTATCATGCCTTAGGCTATCATGTATTGACCATCGATTTGCGTGGTTTTGGTCAATCGGAAGGGGAGTATATCACTTTCGGCGCGAAAGAAAGTGCAGACATCAATGCGTGGATCGATGAATTGAGTGAATTGGATCAAGGATGCACGGTGATCCTCCACGGATTATCTTTAGGTGCCGCCAGTGCATTGATCGCATCCAGTGAATGCATCAATCCAGCGTTGAAAGGGGTCATTGCCGATTCAAGTTATTGCAGTTTTATGGAACAGATGAAAACGCTGACCAGCCGCTTGTTCCATATTCCTGGGACCACATTTATTCCCGGATTGTCCTTTTGGATCAAGAAGGTAGCGGATTTTAACTATGAACAAAGCGATGTGGCCAAAGCCATTTCCATCCATGGTGTGCCCACGTTGTTCTTTCATGGTCAAAATGATCATTTTGTTCCGTTGGAACATGTTTATCGCCTTTCCAATGCACTCAATGCACCGGGGATCGTGGAGATCGTTCCCTACAAAGCCCATGGCCAATGCATGCTGGATGGCAATTATATGAAAAAATGCCTGTTATTCGTGCAGAAGCAGTTTATTGAAAATGTATAAACATAAGGAGGGATCCCTATAATGGAAAAATATGTTTATAAGTTCTCTGAGGGCAATGGCCAGATGCGGGAACTGTTAGGTGGCAAAGGTGCCAACCTGGCAGAAATGACGCGTCTAGGCATGCCTGTTCCAAATGGTTTTACCATTTCCACTGAGGCGTGCACAGCCTATTACAAAGATGGTGAGACCATCAATGCCGATATCGAAAAACAGATTTTCGACTATCTGGAAGATCTGGAAACCACCGTTGGTAAAAAATTAGGTTCATTGGAAAACCCGTTGTTGGTATCCGTGCGTTCCGGTGCCCGTGCATCCATGCCAGGGATGATGGATACCATCCTCAATCTGGGCATGAATGATCAAGTCGTTGAAGTCGTCGCGTCCAAAACCAACAATCCGCGTTTTGCCTACGACTCCTATCGTCGTTTCATCCAGATGTTTTCCGATGTTGTCATGGAATTGCCGAAAAGCCGGTTCGAACAGCTCATCGATGCCAAAAAAGAAAAAAAAGGCATCAAGCTGGATACGGAATTAACGGTGGATGATCTGAAAGATCTAGTGGTCAAATTCAAAGCATTCTACAAAGAAAATCTGGGTAACGACTTCCCGCAGGACCCGAAAGTCCAGTTGATCGAAGCAGTCAAAGCGGTCTTCCGTTCTTGGGAAAACCCGCGTGCACAGTACTATCGCAAGATGAACGACATTCCTTCGGATTGGGGAACCGCCGTCAACGTGCAGATGATGGTGTTCGGCAACATGGGCGAAACCAGCGGCACCGGTGTGGCGTTCACCCGCAATCCGGCGACGGGCGAAAAGAAACTGTTCGGTGAATTTTTGATGAATGCACAGGGTGAAGACGTGGTCGCCGGTATCCGTACGCCGCAGACCATCGATCATCTGAAAGAAGTGATGCCCGAATGCTACAACAAGTTCGTGGAAATCTGCGATGTGCTGGAACACCATTATCATGATATGCAGGATATGGAATTCACCATCGAAGAAGGCAAACTGTACATGCTGCAGACCCGCAATGGTAAACGTACCGCCGCTGCTGCATTGAAAGTTGCAGTGGATATGGTCAATGAAGGACTGGTGGATGTCGATCATGCATTGCTGATGGTGGAACCTAAACAACTCGACAGCCTGCTGCATCCAAGTTTTGATGCTACCGCATTGAAAAATGCTACACCCATCGCCCATGGTTTGGCCGCCTCTCCGGGTGCAGCCTGCGGCCAATTGGTCTTCTCTGCCGAAGATGCGAAAACATGGGCGGACGAAGGCAAAAAAGTCGTATTGGTGCGTTTGGAAACCTCTCCGGAAGATATCGAAGGCATGAATGTGGCTCAGGGTATTCTCACCGTTCGTGGTGGAATGACCTCGCATGCGGCCGTGGTTGCCCGTGGTATGGGAAGATGCTGCGTTTCCGGATGCGGTGAATTGGTGATCGATGAACAAGCCAAGACGGTCAGCGTTGGCGGTGTAACCTATCATGAAGGGGATTGGTTCAGCCTGGATGGATCGACCGGTGAAGTTTATGGTCAGCAGATCGCGACCGTTCCGGCAACGATCAGTGGTGACTTCAAAACGTTCATGGATTGGGCGGATGCTGCCCGTAAACTGCAGGTGCGTACCAATGCCGATACACCGAAAGATGCCAAACAGGCATATGAATTCGGTGCACAGGGCATTGGATTGGTTCGTACCGAACACATGTTCTTCCAAGCTGATCGTATCCGTGCGATGCGTGAAATGATCGTTTCCAAGACACCCGAACAGCGTGCTGTTGCACTAGCTAAGATTTTACCGATGCAGCGCAGCGACTTTGAAGGCATTTATGAAGCCATGCAAGGCTTCCCGGTCACGATCCGTTATCTGGATCCACCATTGCATGAATTCTTGCCCAATACGGATGAAGAAATCGCTTCATTGGCCGATGAAATGGGCATGACGTTCGACGAATTGAAAAATGTCGTGGTTTCCTTGCATGAATTCAACCCGATGATGGGCCATCGTGGATGCCGGTTGAGTGTCACATACCCTGAAATTGCAAAAATGCAGACGCAGGCCGTGATCGAAGCGGCATTGAATGTGCAGAAACGTCATCCAGAATGGACCGTTGAGCCGGAAATCATGATCCCGTTGGTCGGCGAAAAGGCCGAATTGAAATATGTCAAGGATATCGTGATGGCCACAGCGGATCCGATCATCAAAGAAAGCGGCATCGACATGCATTACAAAGTCGGTACCATGATCGAAATCCCGCGTGCGGCATTATTGGCCGATGAAATCGCCCAGGAAGCTGAATTCTTCAGCTTTGGTACCAACGATTTGACGCAGATGACCTTTGGTTTCTCGCGTGATGATGCCGGTACATTCCTGAAGGATTACTACGATAAGAAGATCTATGAATTTGATCCGTTTGCCAAACTGGATACCCATGGTGTGGGCAAACTGGTGGAAATGGCGGTCAAATTGGGACGCAGTACCCGTGCTGATCTGAAGTGTGGCATCTGTGGTGAACATGGTGGTGATCCATCCACGATCGCATTCTGCCATAAAGTCGGACTCAATTATGTGTCCTGCTCACCATATCGTGTTCCGATCGCTCGTTTGGCTGCTGCTCAGGCGGCTGTCAACGAAAAGTTGGGTAAATAAAGCAAGTCCATTAAAGGGGATTCCTTTGAAAAAGAAGGGGCTGTAACGCAAAATAGGCAATGAGGTAAAAGAATATTTGATTGCCACAGCTCAAAATTAAAGCCAGTAGATATCGACTAAACGTCGATAAATACTGGCTTTTTTGGTATAATTTGTTGTGT
>CALVGN010000018.1 GCA_944327105.1 uncultured Erysipelotrichaceae bacterium
GCCCGTTCCACCACTTCTTGGGGTACATAAACGCCCATGGAAACGATGATCGCCGCAGCATCCTGCTCGATCAGACGATACAGCATCTGTTCATTGTCACTGCATACGCAGATACTGCCTTCCACATCCATGTGGATGGATGGATCAGCGATCATGGTCATCACACGTACATGTCCGCTTGGATCAAATTTGATGCAATCCACAAGGATCTCACCATTGACGGTTTTGGCCAATGCTTTGACGGTGGTATTTTTCATCAGATCGACCAGTTCTTCCTGGTCGAACCATCGTACCTTAGCAAGATTGGAAGTTGAAATGATGCCACTTAAATGGTTTTGATCATCCACCACGAATAACGAACGGGTCGCCGTTTCACTCATGCGATTCCATGCATCATGACACAATGTATCTTCATGGATGATCACCGGACGATCCAACATCAGATCCTTTAATTGTGCGCGGGCATCCTGCATGAGCAATGGTGCTTCCACGTCAAAATACTTCGTCACGAATTTGGTTTCTTCATTCAACGTACCCAGCCGTCTGGCCTGGGCATTGAAACCCTGCCGCTGTTTCAATGCCGCATAGGCCGCGGCAGAGCAAATGGCATCGGTATCGGGATTGCGATGGCCGATGACGTAAATCGGTTCATTGTTTTTCATAACTCATATTCTACAATATTTGTGAAATTTAAGGTGATTTTTTCATATCACTTGGATCAAATCAAACAACCTGCGATTCGGGTTTACTCGAAGACGAAAAAAAAGCAGCCGGAATGAACCGACTGCCGGATGATATCTTTACATGTGTTCGGGTGCCGATACGCCGATATAGTGCAACGCATTTTTCAATACGATGCCGGTGGCTTTGCAAAGATCCAGACGCTGGGCGCTCAACGCTTTATTATCTGCGTCATTGACTTTGCAGGCACCATAGAAACTATGGAACGTTGCTGCCAGTTTATGGATGTAATTGCACATCTTGTTGGGGGAACGGGTCGCAGCGCAATCGCTCAATGTATTGGTAAATTCATTCAGCAATTTCAATAGTTCCACCTCGTGGGGATCATTGAGCAGATCATAATGGGATGGGTGATCATACTCCCCGGCTCCGTTGATGATCGAACAGATCCGCGCATGAGCATATTGCGCATAATAGACCGGATTGTCATTGCTTTCGCTGCGCGCCAGACCTAAATCGAAATCCAAATGGGTATCCAATGCACGGGCCACAAAGAAATAACGCGCAGCGTCCACACCGATATCTTCGCATAACTCACGGATCGTCACGGCATTGCCGGTCCGTTTGCTCATCTTGACTTCCTTGCCATCTTCGATCAAACGTACCATCTGGATGATATCGACATCCAAACAATCCGCCGGATAACCCAATGCACTCAACGCCGCTTTCATACGGGGGATGTAACCGTGATGATCGGCGCCCCATAAATTGACCAGATGGGTGTATCCACGTTCAAGTTTGTGGACATGATTGGCGATATCTGGTGTCAGATAGGTATAGTAGCCATCACTTTTGCGTAAGACACGGTCTTTGTCATCCCCATAGAGACTGGATTTGAACCACAAAGCACCGTCTTTTTCATAGGTGAGTCCTTTGTTGACCATGGTTTCAACCACTTCTTCCACTTTTCCGGCATCAGTGAATGATTTTTCACTGATCCAGGAATCAAAGTGGACGCGGAATAGATCCAGATCGTTTTCGATCCGTTTCAATTCACGCTTTTTGCCTTCGGATTTGAACCATTCAATGGATTCGGTTTCATCCATATCCAAAAATTTTTCACCATATTCATTGGCGATATCTTCAGCGATCTTTTTGACGTCTTCACCATAATAACCATCTTCCGGCAATTGGGCATCGACCCCGAAACGTTGCTTATAACGGGCTAACAATGATTTACCCAGATTATCGATCTGTGCACCGGCATCGTTGACATAATATTCTCTTAATACATCATAGCCACTGGCTTTCATCATCCGTGTCAATGCATCACCCCAGGCAGCACCACGGGCATGGCCCAAATGCAAAATACCGGTGGGATTGGCGGAAACATATTCCACCAATACTTTTTCACCATTGCCACGGTTGTTTTGACCATAGGTATCTGTTTGTTCCAGGATAGTTTTGATACAATCGGCGAGGATGGATTTTTTCATGACGAAATTGATGAATCCGGGGCCGGCGACGGACACGGATTCAACGATATCCAATCGATTCAATGGTTCCACCAATTGTAGTGCGATATCACGGGGATTTTGGTCGATATATTTTTTTAAACGCATGGCGATATTGGTGGAATAGTCACCATTGCGGGTATCCTTGGGGATCTCGATCATCACCATACCGGGGGTGGGGGTGATGTTATAGGTGGTTTGGATCACTTCTGTGATGGCATTGACCAGCTTTTCTTCGATGATACTCATTGTTTCTACCTCCTTATTTCTTTTGATCGCGACTAGTTTATCATGGTTTGACCATGGATAAAAAAGGAAAGCGATCCATCGCTTTCCTTTTCTATCCTTTATATCGTTTTTTAAATGATTATTTGGGTTGAGCATCGTATTTGGATTTATCCAGATTGCCTTCGCTTTTGGCTACCAATACCGCAGTACAGGAATCCCCGACGACATTGAGTGCCGTACATAACATTTCGATCGGACGATTGATAGCTAAAATCAAGGAATAAGCCATCAAGGCAGCATCGTTACCAAATCCAACACCGGTTAGTACCGTAAACAGAATGATGGCTCCGGCACCCGGCGCTGCCGGGGTGCCGATGGAAGCAACGACAGCCAGTAAGGAGATGGTAAAGACCATCGGCAATGTGAGTGGATAACCACCAACCGCGGCAATAAAGATGGTTGCCACCACCTGCATGATGGCCGTACCATTCATATTGACGGTCATACCCAGTGGCAATACGAAGGAACTGATTTCTTCATCCACCCCCAATTCATCCACGGTCGTGGTGGAATTGAGCGGCAACGCCGCTGCAGAAGATGAAGTGGAAAATCCAAAGATTGCTACTTTCGCGATCTTGCGCACAAAGGGCAATGGATTCATACGGCCAAATACCGCAATGATCAATGCATAACCGACCAATAAGAAGATCAACAACAAGACTACGGTGGTGACCACATACGTCACTGCCGGTAACAGATAATCGATCCCATATGCAGCAAATGTGCGGGTCAGCAAGGCAAAGACACCGATCGGTGCCAGGTTATTGACAATAAATGTCAGAATGACCGTGATCAGATCACTGATCTCTTCACACAGATCTTTTAAGATCTTGACCCGACCATTGCAGGCATTGATCCCTAATCCCACACCGATGGCACAGACCACAACAGCCAATACGGCAGAGTTGGATGAGAATGCACTGACTAGATTCAACGGGAATGCATCCAGCAAAACAACTAATGGATTGGCACCGGTCGAACCGGTGGTCGCAGATAGATTACTTAAATTGACACTGGAGAATCCACCAGCCTGATAGATGGCAAAACCAACCAAACCGGCTAGTAATACCGCCAATGCATATTCGCCGGCAAAGCAGCCGACAGTTTTGCCGGCGATCCGACCTAATTTTTTGGCATCGTTCATGTTTGCGATGGCCAGGGTAATGGAACAGAACACCATCGGTACGATGACCACCTGCATCAAACGGACAAAGATCTGTCCGACGATGTAGAACAATCCGATGGCACTTTCATTACCGCTTGCAGTGATGTCCGCAAATAACCATTGATCGATGCTGGTCCATAGACTGGTTTGACCATTGGCAACCAGGTTTTCACGCAGCATCAGAAATCCGATACCACAGACCAAGCCAAGGATCATCGCGATCAGCATCTTTTTGGCAAGACTCATTTTCTTTTTCATTGTTTCCTCCTTGAAATGAAAAACCCTGCAAGCACGATGTGCATACAGGGTATGATTCTTGTTTATATGGTTAGACCAAAAGCATCATGAACCTTTATAGCATCTCGTACTATATTAAAGTTTCCGAGAGTTAGTTTACCGCATTCTTTAAACGTGTCAAGAAAAATGGGAAAATGGTGGGACCATCATACGATAATGGTTTCATAAATCATGGTTAAAACCCTATAATAAAACCATGGAAAATGATTACTCATTCAAAACCACCCCGTTTGGTTATGACAAGGAAGCCGTATTGGATGCCTTGAATCGTTTAGTCGATGAAAACCGTAACTTGGCTCAAACCGTTGAAGC
>CALVGN010000019.1 GCA_944327105.1 uncultured Erysipelotrichaceae bacterium
GCATGTTAATAAGTTTTAGCTTTTAACGTCGCGAAATCCATGGATTTTTATGCATAGCAAAAAGAATTTCTTTAATTTTAACCGAAATTCACATTCCCAATGTTTTTAATGAACTGACTAATTTTGATATGAAGTATCCAAGAAAACCTTTCTTGTACTAAGTTTCCGAATATTATGCCCAATTGCTACTAAATAGAGTTCAAGTCTTACGTTGGAGAGGCCGCGTCGCCATAATCTATCGTATTCTTTATCTTGCTTTAATTGACCAAAAATCCCTTCGGCTTGAACTGATCTCTGTTTCATCAATTCTTTACCTTCATCTGTGGATAGATTTTGTTTGACTTCTTTCTGAAATCCGATCAACTCTTCATTAACAATAAGAGTGCGACCATTCTTTGCTTTGGTGCATTTGCTGCGTAGAGGACAACTTTCGCAATTGTGATTTCTGTATAATTTATTGCTTCGTTCATAAACGCCATCAGTTTGCTGATATTCGCGTTCAAGTTCAAATTCGTGCCCACCTGGGCAAATGATTTTACCATTCTCATCTGGCTTAATTCGATAATTTCTGAACTGATTTTTATCGTTGATTGGCTCTTTCTCCTTGGCGTAAGTATTGTATTTCATGAATAGCTCAATTCCGTGTTCTTTACAAAATTTATAGTTATCAAATGAGCCATACCCAGCATCCGCTGGAACCTTTGCAGGGTATTTGCCATAAGCTTCGAAATATTCTTTGATGAACGGAATAAATGTATTAACGTCATTAGCGTCACTGGAAATATACAAATGCCGAATATATCCATCACTACTTCCAACCTGAAGGTTATATCCCGGTTTGAATACATTTGTATGATTGTAATAGTCATACTTCATGTGCATAAAAGTAGCGTCATGGTCGATTTTTGAAAAACTATTTCGACCCTTTGCGATTTTAAAGTGAGACTCATATTTTTCGAGTTTCTTTCTAATTTCTTGGATTTGTTCAAGATAACGTTGCAACTGATGCTTTCTGCAGCCTTTGCCAGATACAATTTTGATGCCTCTGTTATTCATTTCTGTTAACAAAGTACTCTCGAACTTTATAAGCTTTTCCGATTCTAAACAAAGCCGAGAAAATCTACGTTTGATATTATTTTTGGTGAAATAATCGTTGATTTCTTCGACTAATAAAATAAGTTTCTTTAAACAAGATTCCCGATACTTCTTTGAGGATTTAAGCCATACAAAAGTCATTTTATTAGCGTTCGCCTCATATTTCGTACCATCAAGGTAAAGCACCGAGGTGTCGATGCTATCACGTTCAGCTATAATTTGATTGATGTCGATGAAAATATCCTCTATTCCGTATTTCAAGTCATCTTTAATGAATCGATGAAACGCCATATGTGATGGTTTAAATCCATTCATAATGAACATGAAACGAATATCATTACGACAATAATCTGCCAACTGTCTCGTTGACGCATAACCATGTAATGCGAAAGCAAGTAGTACACATTCAAACATTTTTCTTGCGTTATATCCATAACTGTTACGTGCTGAGATGTCGATATACTTTTTAATATTGATCCTTTCTACGACTTCTTTCACGGTCCTGGAGATGTCATTCTGTGGAATGGCATCTTCATAAACAATACTTAATGGCAATTGTAACGCAGGTTGATATACTGTATAATTTTCCTGGTATATTGACACAACAAATTATACCAAAAAAGCCTGTATTTATCGACGTTTAGTCGATATCTACTGGCTTTAATTTTGAGCTGTGGCAATCAAATTTTCTTTTACCTCATTGCCTATTTTGCGTTACAGCTCCTTTTACGTGAATGAAACCATATCTTATTGGATCAATCCAAGTTCGATCTTCAGCTTAAGGATGCGCAACACTGATGCATCAATGCGATCTTGGGAAATGGTACCATTATAGAACGGATCGTTGACGTAGTTGATCTGCTGTTGGAAATCCGTGCAACATAATAAATCATTACCGGCCAGTATGGCTAAAATCCCCAATTGGTCTTCGGTAACATAATCCCGTCCACCATGCATGGCCAGATCATCGGTAATGATGACACTATCAAAACCAAGGTCGTTGCGCAATATATCATGCACGATCGGGGACAGGGATGCCGGGTAAGAACCATCCATGGATTCAACCACATTATGTGAGACCAGCACCATAGATGCCCCTGCTTCGATACGGCTTTAAACGGCAAAAAATCTGAATTGACGAAGGTATCATAGGGGCGTTGGTCATATGTGATTCCCGTATGGGTATCCACGTTATTGCCATAACCGGGGAAGTGCTTCAATACACTGCCCATCTGATCTTCATGCATGGTTGAAACCACTGTAAATACAAATTGGGATGTCAAGGTTGCATCTGACCCAAAACTGCGTGCATAAATGAAATCATTGGGATCAATGGAAACATCACATACCGGTGCAAAATTCAAATTGATACCAAGATCATGCAATAACGCATCTTTTTCCTTGGTATCGGAGATGATCAGATCAAATCCACCATAGGGATACATCTTTTGCGGACTCCAGAAGGCAACGGCTCTTAAATTGGGATTGGTACTGACACGATTGACGGTACCACCTTCTTCATCCACACCGATCAACAATGGAATCGTGGCTTGATCCTGATAGCTTTGGATGGTTGAGACCACCTCATCATAGGATTTATTTTGGAAATCCCGTCAAAACAGGATATATCCACCCACATGATATTGGCTGACGTCAGCGGCCGCATTTACTTCAGGACAATGGGCAATAAACATTTATCCGATTTTTTCTTCGATGCTCATGGTATCCAGGATTTGTTGAGCTCTGGCTTCGATTGGATCCACAGATGGGGTTGGTTGTGGGGTAGCGGTAGCAGTGGGTTGAGGTGTCGTCGTTTCTTGCGGGATATCCGTTGGTGCGATGGTTTGCGGGGTTTCGGATTCGACCGGTGTAACGATGGTAGAACCACTTAATACCGTGATATTTTGGACCATAACGGACTGTTGCACACTGGATTCATCCAGATTTCCTTGATAATCAATGCGTACACGTGTATCGATGAACAAACCATTTCCACTGGTGGTTGAATCCATATTTTCGGTATTGAAGGCCAATACCCGTCCATCATCAGTCACGATGGACAGGGTATTCATCGTTGCATCCACGATGGTTCCTTCAATACTGGTCGATTCCATCACTTCCGCACTTGGGGATGGCGTGGTTGGATCAGTGGAATCGGATCCATTGAACATCATGGTAAAAAACAGAATAACTGCACCGAGAATACATAATACGGATAATATGGCCACAATCAGTATCAATACCCGGCTGATCAGAATTTTGCGATGTTTGCGCATCGGTAGACCGCTCTTATTTCAAATGGTATGGAGATACCATAAACATTGCATCATGCCTATCTAAAAAAACCATCATTGATGATGGTCAAACCATTAATGCAGGTTATATACGTTTTTATAATGCGCCAATGCACCGATCAGATTGCTATCATTGTAATAAGCACATGGAACAATGGTCGCCTGAGGGATCGGCATAGGCATTTTTGCATAGATCTCATCCAATGATTTTTGGATATATTCCAATAAAATCGGCTGCTTGCTGATCCCACCACCAATGGCGATCTTATCTGGATCCACCATCGCCTGCAGGTTATAGCATCCCATGGCGATGATATCGGTATACCGTTTCAATACCGTCAATGCATCCATGTTGCCTTGGTTGCAATACTCAAATGCTTGTGGTCCATTCAATTCTGCTTTGCCAACGGCGTTTGCGATGTCTTTGATCAATTTGAAGGCACTGGATTCATTGGCCCATTTCTTGTCAAAACCGTCGGTTTTGCTCCAATCGGTGGATAAATATGAAAATTCTCCGGCAAAACCATGGGTTCCGGCAAAGACCTCATTGCCGATGGTGATCCCACCACCGATCCCGGTGCCAATGATGATCACGGCACCAACGGATGTGTTTTTCAATGCACCATAGTTGACTTCACACAATGCTGCACATTTGGCATCGTTTTCGATTGTCAATCGATCGGTGGTCACACTGCGTAATTCCTGCAGGATATCCTGATTTTGATTGTAGGTCAGTGCGCCGGGGATCTGTACTTTATTGGTATGTTTGTTGATCATACCAGGTAAAGACATGGCGATACCATCCACAAGGCCGATGTATTTGCCATAGATCATGGCAACGGTATGTTTGAAGGATTCCAGTGAATCGGAAGGGGTCGGCACTTGTCCTTTTTCCTTGATGTTCAGATCATCATTGATAATGGCATATTTGATGGCAGAACCACCGACATCCATGGTCAGATAATCCATATCTTATTCCTCCTTGGTTGTATGCTGATACCTATTATGAACCCAAAATTTGGAAACGCTTCCACTTGTTGCACGATATGTGTGGTTTTGACCTGAATTCAACGATGTACATTCGATAAAATTGGACAAGCACAAGGGATACTGACACCTTATGTCAACGACGTGACAAAGTGTTTTCGTAAAGTCTGATAAATAAATCGTTAGATCTTTAGCGTTTTCTGGTTGTTGGAATTCGGGTTTTGTACGTGAAATATTCACAAAATCCTTGACAACCCCATATCCGTCCATTACTCTTATACACGCGTGATAAAAAACGTGGAAAGAGAAGTCCATTCTCACCTGAATTCCTCGCGGAATTGGGTCAAACGCTACTGTTGATGATAACTGTTGTGTGAGAGAACGGACGTATCCTACGTCTGTTTTTTATTCCCGCAGGGAGGTAGAGCTGATTGAATCCAGCAAAAAGAGACAACAAGCGTAATCGCGATCTTGTCAATGACGACATTCGTTTCAAGGAAGTAAGAGTAGTTGGCGCACAGGGTGAACAGTTAGGTATCATGAGCCGCAACGATGCTCTGGATGCTGCATACGATCTGGGATTGGATCTGTATTGCGTTGCACCCAATGGCAATCCGCCAGTGTGCAAGATCCTGGACTATGGCAAATACAAATTTGACCAGAAGAAAAAAGCCCGTGAAGCGAAAAAGAACCAGTCCACCGCCGAGATCAAAGGTCTGCGTCTTTCACCAGTCATCGATAAGCATGACTTTGAAACCAAACTGAAAAACGTGACCAAATGG
This sequence comes from uncultured Erysipelotrichaceae bacterium, assembly GCA_944327105.1. Lineage (GTDB taxonomy): Bacteria > Bacillota_I > Bacilli_A > Erysipelotrichales > Erysipelotrichaceae > CALVGN01. The sequence goes on from CALVGN010000019.1 coordinate 5,159, forward strand.
ATCGAACACGGAGATCGTGTCAAAATCGATATGCGCTTTCGCGGTCGAATGATCACCCGTCAAGAAGTGGGCAAACAAGTCATGGATGAATTCGTCAATGCATTGGCTGAAATCGCCACTGTTGACAAGAAACCGGCTCTCGAAGGGAATATTTTGAGCGTTGTTTTATCACCGAAGAAAAAGTAGGAGGAAAACCACATGCCAAAGATGAAAACCAAAAAGGCGTTGGCCAAACGTGTCAAAGTCACCGGCAGCGGCAAACTGATGCGCAAGCATGCCTATGTCAGCCACTTTGCAGCCAACAAGACTCACAAACAGAAAGTTCAGCTGCGCAAAAGCGCAATCGTGTCCAACAGCGATATGAAGCGAATCAAAGGATTGCTTCAGGGCTAGGTGAAAGGAGAATTGAAAGAATATGGCAAGAGTTAAAGGTGGAACCGTTACCAGAGCCAGAAGAAAGAAAGTTCTCAAACTGGCCAAAGGTTACTATGGAGCAAAACATTTACTGTATCGTACCGCTCATGAACAGGTCATGCGTTCACTGGCGTATGCTTATGTTGGACGTAAGCAGACCAAACGTGAAATGCGCAAACTGTGGATCGCCCGTATCAATGCGGCAGCCCGTATGCATGATATGAGCTACAGCAAATTGATGCATGGCTTGAAACTGGCTAATGTTAGTGTCAACCGTAAGATGCTTTCCGAGATCGCTATTCATGATCCCAAAGGCTTCGAAGCCATCGTCAATCAGGCAAAAGCAGCGTTAAACTAAACATGAATCAAAGATCCCATGGTTTGACCATGGGATTTTTCTTTACTGTGATTTTTAAATGAGATCCTGATTTGGTGGTAAAATACTTTTATGGAAGCAAAACAGAAAATGCCGCTACACACGATGCTGTTTCGTTTGTCCCAAGCGCAACGTAAACAACTATTCGACGCCAATAATCCAACATGTTTGACCAGCGGTCAGCCCAAAATATTGCGCTATTTGCGTCATAACGGATGGAAAAGTCAATCGGAAATCGCACAGAATTGTTCGATCGAACCACCGACTGCATCACGATTGATCGAATCATTGTTGCGTGAAAAACTGATCCAACGAAAAGACAATGAACATGACAAACGATCTTACTTGATCGCCATCACGCAAAAGGGGATCGAACAGATGGAGCGTTGGGATGATTATGCTCAAAAATTTGAACACGTCCTTTTTGATGGGATGAGTCCGGCGGATTTGGATCAATTGCGCGTTTGGTTCAACCAAATGTATATCAACATGACCGGCAGACCATTGGATGAATGAGCATATCATTAAAAAAGAGAAGCGCCGCTTCTCTTTTTTAGTCCTCGATTCTTTGTGTCATATAATCACAGATTATCTTGAGATAATCCAGTTTCTTTTCCAATATTCCAAGCGGTACATGGGATTCACCAGGAATTTCTAGATTGAAGAAATCATGATAACCAATGGCATGCAACGCGTCTAATACTTCATCCCAATTCACATTGCCTTTGCCATAAGGCATCATGTGATCATCATCAAATCCAAGATTATCCGCAATGTGCAGTGCTTGAAGATGTGGACCGCACCCGATGATGAAATCATGGAATGTATCGCCCTTGACGATGTTGAGATGACCAGTATCCAAACATACGCCCAGATGGTTACTGCCAACGGCATGGATCAAGGTTGTCATTTCGTCGGCTGTAGCCATGATGGGTAGAGGACCTTGGTCACTATCTTGGTAGAGATTTTCGATACAGATGGTCAAACCATAGTGCTTGGATTCGATATACGCACACAGTTTTTTCAAAACGGAAACCCGTTTGTTCAATAAATATTCCGGATCCATTTCATATCATCCACCCGGGTGTAACACAGCTTTTTTAATACCGATGGATTCAAACAGATCGATCCAGGGGATCAATGTGGTCATGACCATATCATCATTGAATTCGACGATATCGATATCCAGTTTTAAATGACCTTGAGGGAAAGAAAAACCTTTGGTTTGACCATAAGCTTTGATGGTTTGACCCATTTGCCAAGGATCTATTCCACTGGATAACGCCATCACACCATGTTCGTCCGAAAATTCGGAATACGTGTATCCATGGCAGACGAAACGGTCGATGACCGTTTCGATGGGTGTATCAATAAAATAGTTTGACCAGATTCCGTATTGCATAGCTATCATTCCTTTTCTGATGGTTGAAATCATTATGACGAATAGTTGGTTCAACCACAAGTGAACACTTTATGATTTAATGGTTTGCATGAAGTATTTGGTCTGTGACTGGGATGGAACTTTATATCCGAGTGATCCCAATGGTTTTGAAGCAAATATCCATGCATTGCATGCATGGTGCAACCAAGGCAATGGCTTTGCCATTGCCTCATCCCGTGAGATCGAAGGGGCAGATGATTTGTTTGACCAGATTGGATTAAAGGGGGATTTCATCGGATCCAACGGTGGTCAGATCCGATTGCTCGATGGTCGAACCAAGATATATCCGTTGGATCCGAATATTCTCTCTCTGTTAAGAAACTATCAGGATCGATTCGATTTTACTTTTCAATTCATGAGTCAAGGAAAATTCTATGGTTCAGACCATCATCACTTTCCTTATATCCATAATCCATCCAGAATGCATATCCAAAAGGATCATCCTATTTTTGATTTGAACCATATCCTCGACTACCGTATCACCCAGATCAAGATCTTAGTTGAACCCAATGATCGGGATGGATTGAAGAAAATACTGACTGATCATTTTAAGGATGGTTATACCATCACCACCAGTGATATCGACATGGTCGATATCACTGGCAACCACGTCAATAAAGCCCATGGTATCGAAGTGATCATGGATGCCTATGGTTTGACCAAAGCATCTGTATTCGTTTGTGGGGATGGTGAAAACGATATCTGTATGTTTGAATCATTTCCCAATCATTGCGTCATGGACAGTGCGGAAACCACAGTCAAATCCTTTGCCAAACATCACGCTACAAACGTTGCCGCAGCACTGCAAAAGTGGATGCGATAAAAAACGCTTGCAATGAGTTGATGGATTTGCTACACTAATCCCGCTGGACGCTTAGCTCAGTTGGGAGAGCACTTCCTTGACGTGGAAGGGGTCAGGGGTTCGAGTCCCTTAGCGTCCACCATTTTTATATCAAGAACGTGGTTTTACCATCATCGGAGCGTTTATATTGAATTCTAACGAATCTGGTGGTTAAATCATATCTGCGGACACTTAGCTCAGTTGGGAGAGCACATCCTTCACGTGGTTGGGGTCAGGGGTTCGAGTCCCTTAGTGTCCACCAAGGTTCCCTATTTTGGCCTGTTTTTCGATTGAAAAACGGGCTTTTTTCTTGATTTTGGGGGTCTTATCCCTATTTTGACCTGCTTTTTGGGTGCAAAGTGGGGAATCAAAATTTGACATTTTGCCAATTTTCCCAACTTTTTTCCAACTTTTTAGTCAATTCAGGAACTTCTTGTCACGATCCATGATGGCTTTGCGTTTCTCTTCCGGCGTGGACCATTGATAATACACGGATTGATTGATCGATGCGTGACCCATCAAATCCATCAACGTCCTGGAACTGGCCACCTTACCAATTTCTCTTGATAACAAATGTCGTAGTTGGTACATGTGGAATTTGCAGCCGAGTTTCTTACACACGTTTCGGATGAGTGTGCCGGTGTAATTGTGTTCCATGTACTTACCATTCCATAACCTGAACAATTCATCAGTTTTAGCATAATCGATGAGCTCGTGCAGAATGGCTTCCAGATCTGGACCTTTCGGAATGTCTCGAATTGAATTTGGAGTCTTGGGTGTGTCTGTGGTGACCAACTCATTGTAATCGGACCCAATGCGCTTGTAGATATGGATCACTTTCGCTTTGAAGTCGATGTCTTTGGTTGTCAGCGCATATACTTCAGACGGCCGCATGCCGGTATGAAGCATGATTTTAATGGCATATGTCATCAATTTGTTGTTGTAGGCATCACATTGATTTGTACGTGCTCGATTTTCCAATTCGTGGATCACGTTTAAAACCGTTTCGATATCCGTTTCGGACTGGATCTTGAATATCGGTTGTTTGGATTGCGGGAGTTGGATGACATCAGCGTAATTGGTTTTGATGACATCATCGATAATGGCTGCACGAAAAAATTTTTTCCAGATATAATGGAGCCGTCTCATATTATCATCAGTGATGTAATTGACCCACTGATTGAAAAATTCCAGGAGATCGGCCGCATTGATTTCTTGGATTTTTTAATTTTGGATGCCTTTGAAATACTTATTGAATTTCAAATCATTCTTGCGGATCGTGTTAACCGAGTTCTTGATCAGGACCTTCGATCGCTCATAAGCATAGGCAACCGTGTATTTGTTATCTCTTGCGACCTCCTTTGATTTTTTAACGGTATGGGTTCGGGTATCGTAACTGATCTGGTCACGATAGTCGATAGCAGCCGCGATCATTTTGGCTTCGGAAGGGTAATTCCGGAGATTGAATGTCTTGGCTTTGGTGTTTGGAACTTTGACCACGATGTAGGTATTACCATTGACGTGGTTGTAGTAGAGATATTTTGGAAGTTTGTTTTCCATGATTGTCTCGTCCTTTCCGTTATGAAAAGGTCTTGCAAGCCGAGAACATATATAAACAGTAGATTACTACTGCTTATACCTAATTGAATTCTTTTGGGAATCCGAGTGTGACTAGAATTTTGTAGCAGTCTATTGAAGTTATGCTTTCTTTTAATTCATTAGTAACTTCGGATATTTCTTTAATCATTGAGTTATATTCGTTAATTGATAGAAATAGTCTTAAAACCATTATTGTATCAAAAACCGTTTTTCTAGAATTATTATCATTAGATTTGTTAAAGTTAACAAAGTTATACTTTGGATACATATATTGAAGTTTTGCATTGAAAAGTAGAGATCTATGTGCCAACAAATTCCGTATGTCTTTTATGTTGGTCATAGTTAATGTTATTTGTTTAGGGGAAAGGCTAATAGCTTTAAGATCATTTATATCTATTCCTAGATTTTTCCTTACAAATATACTTAGTTGTATAGCTATTTGTTCCCGAATTATTGGATCCAATCCGCGGTAAAAATTAATAATTACTCCAAATGTAAGATATTCAGATATTACCCAAATCGGAACATGACCATGATTGTTGATATAGTGATTTATTGAATTTCCGTTTTCTCTTGCAAAATGTTCATAGGTGTTTTCTATTTTATTTAGCGCTTTATTTACGTATTGTCTTTGCAATGGATTTATATCATAAAAGCATCTATCCCGATATGCTTCTATTGCTCCATATGTCAAGTCTGAGAATTTATAAGAAATAATAGCTTTAAACTTTGATTCAACAGCAAGTATATATTTTAGTAAAACGTGACCAAAATTTACGTGAAAATCCTCTACACATTTAATTTCTTCGATAGTTGTTTTATACGGATATACATCGAGTTTATTTCCGTTGTTATCATGAGAATTAAAAAATTGACCAAATCCATTTATCAGATAGTAATAGTTACACTCCAGCAATAAATTTTTAGCTTGTTCCTCGTCGTTAATAATAAGTCCACGATCGCGTAATAATTGGACTTGTTCATCTAATGTTTTAAAAGGTTTGTTCATCGTTTTACTCCGCAGTAATTTATTTAAAAGAAAAAAAAGCCGCCGCTAATATTACGGCGACTTTTCCACATCGGGTCCCGACAAGATCACCGATGTTCATCGTGTCACCATAATACCATTTGAATTATTAATGTCAACGGATTTGATCATTGCAAGCCGAGACTAATAACGGATATTAATGCGAGTCCAACTTAGAAAAGAATTCTGCTAAAGAAAGATTGAACATGTCACAAACTTTTTTAAGTGAAGCCGCAGTCATGGCATTTTTTCCTTGCTCCCAATATAAAACGGTAACGTCAGTAACACCTAACCGTTTACCCATTTCTTTAAGTGACCAATTCTTAGATTCTCTTAATGCTCTGATTTCCTTTCCTAATTCAACATTGAATGGATCTAGCTCATAATTCTTTCTCATATTAATTCTCCGTTAGTAATTTGATTTTACACTGAAAGTAAAAAAATAACAAAAATATTGTCGAACTAATTCTAAATTAGTGTATTATGAAATCACTGATTAAGAATTGGTGAAGGAGGTAAAATGGTAAAAACAGAAGATATCAAGTTCACTATCAAAATGATTGCAGCTTATATGGGCATAAGCTTGGATCAATTGGCAGATCTGTCAGGGATTAGTGTCCACCATTTGAAAAAATGACTGTTTCGAAAAATGAAACAGTTTTTTTAATTCTCTGTATTTCGACAATCATCTACATTGACATTCGATATATATCAAATATAGTGCATATAGATTCGGTGTATATCGAATAAGAGGTTGCAATCATGTCGAATTTGAAGGTTTTAAAAAATCGCAATTATGCGTTGCTGGTGATCGCAAATGGGATCAACCGTCTGGGTGATGCTGTCGATGCTGTGGCATTAACCTGGTTGGTCTATGATGTCAGTAACAGTGCATCATTATCGGCGATAAATTTTGCGATCAATTATCTACCAACTGTATGTTTACAACCGTTGATCGGTGCGTTTGTGACCAATCAAAGCAAACAGAAAATGATGGTGCTTTCCGATTTAGCACGCGGGATCGTTGTGGGGTTGTTGGCGGGTTTGACCATGATGCAGATGGTCCAACCATGGATGATCATTATTTCAACATTTCTTTTAAGTCTTTTTGAAACATTTCGATTGCCCAGTGCCAATGCCATGATTCCGCTATTGATCAAAAAAGAGCAATATCATACCGGAATCTCGGTATCATCGAGTGTATCGAAAATGTTTGAATTGATTGGGTCTGGTATTGCTGGAGCCATCATTGCGCTATGTGGTACAGGCACAGCTGTTTTGATCGATTGCTTTTCATTTTTTGCCAGTGCATTTTTATTATCCTTGATTCGTGTATCTGAAGATCTTGGTCCAACCACAGCCAACGTGGTTTCTCAGATCAAATTGAATTTGATTGATGGATTCCATTATGTCACCACTTCAAAGGTATTGATGATCCTGTGTGGTCTGACCATGATCGCGAATATGATGTTGGTGCCGTTCAATGCGTTGCAATCTGCATTTATCGATCAATGTTTTCATGGTAATGCCATTTATCTGTCCGTGATTTCCACTTGCTTATCCATTGGTTCATTGATCGGTGCTGCTTTGTATGCTAAAGCAAGTCAGATCCTGACATCGAAAACCATGATCTTGATGCTTTTTCCATTATGTGCATTTTATTATCTGGCTCAATTGAGTGTATCGATGCTGTCCATTACGGGTTTTGTGATCATTTTATTGGGACTTATCAATGTGATCAGTGGGATTTGTGTTGGTATCGGTAATTGTGAACTGGCGGTCAGTGCAATGAATCGATGTGATCAACATTACCTATCACGGGTGTCTGCAGTGCTCAATGCTTGTGGGACGACAATGATACCACTGACATCCATGATCATTTCTGTGGTCAGTACCAGTGTGAGCGTATCGATGATTTTTCTGGTCAGTGGTATACTCATGATCGGAATCGGCATTGTTGCATGGAAAGATGAAAGGATGGACGTGTTGAATGGTTGAACCAATGCTTTATGAAACGCCATGCTGGATGGATGAAGCGTTGAATTATGCTAAGCGAAAGGTCAATGGGATCAAATATAACCATGATGATCGATTGATCGATCCAGATAAGGCGAAACGTATGGATACTCAAATCCAGACACTGGATTCGATAACGATCCACTATCCGGAATTATTTACATGGTTGAACCATACCCAAATCACATTCGCTGATATTTTATTGCATTCCTATGGTTTGACCATGGAAGATATGGTTAAACCCGATTTTAAACCACGACTGATTCAAGCCATGGAGCACATCATTCAATCCAAAGTCGGTACGGTCACATTGGAACACTATCTGGATTTTGACCTGGAACATCCCACTCAACCATTATTGGATGGTTTGATGAAACTATCATTGGATGATGCGGACAAACTGAAGCTCATCGATGTGCTGTTTCATCCATCAAAATCCATTGACCATCTGATCGAATCACTGGATCCATTGATCCAAACCATTCAATCCCTGGTTGAAACCATCGATATCCAACCGTATCTCAATCATTTCAAATCTGAAGATGCGCTCAAATTCCTGGACAATGCCAACGTCATGGTCCATGGTCCGATCATCGTTTTCCCATCTTTGATCAATCATCGCACACTTGCCGTCAATATCACCCCGAAGGAACAGATCGTTGTGATCAGTGGTCTTTCCATCGATTTCAACCAACTATCCCATTTTGATTTTTATCAAGATGAAATGGACATGCGGCTTGAAAACTTAAGTAAAGTGTTGGCGGATAAAAGCAAGATGAAATTGATCGCCTTATTGAAAACCAAACCGATGTATGGTGCACAACTTGCAGCTGCGATGCATCTGAAACCGTCAACGATCTCTTATCATCTGGATACATTGATGAATGCCGGTATGGTCAAGACCAGGCGGGAAAATAATCGGATATGGTTTGAATATGACAAAGACCATACATTGATGCTTTTAGATGATTTACGGCATTATTTTGAATAGTGGCTATGGTCTAAACCCTATTCATTCAAACGAAGTGATTCAGTTCACCATCGTGTGTGGTTGGTTATAGCTATGCTTGGTTTGACCATATGATCTAAATCCATTTCAATACATATTTGACCATCACCACTTTGACTCGTGAAAACGCTACGATCCTAAAACGATTGATAACCGTTTCATTCCTTGCGGATCAACACTGATCGTTTGATCATTAACCTAAATTCGATTATTCCCCATGGTTGGACCATGGGATAATGCAATGGCTACTATCTTCCATTGCATTTTTTTGTTAGAATACCACGGTAAAAGATGGGAGGACCATTTTGTTTCTAAAACGAATTGAAATGCAAGGATTCAAATCCTTCGCAGATCGTGTCACAATCGAATTTGAACATGAAATCACCGGCGTGGTCGGACCAAACGGCTGTGGTAAATCCAATATCACCGATGCCGTACGCTGGGTATTGGGTGAACAAAGCGTCAAAAATTTACGTGGTTCCAGCATGAGCGACGTCATTTTTGCCGGTTCTGCCGATCGCAATAAAGTCAACATGGCTGAAGTCACCCTGGTATTCGATAATTCCAACCATGCCCTAAATTCCGACAGTGATGAATTGGAAGTCACTCGACGTTTATATCGTGACAGCGGGGAAAGCGAATATCTGATCAATCGCCGCAATGTCCGTCTGAAAGACATATTGGATCTGATCGTCGATACGGGTTTAGGTAAAGATTCTTTATCCATGATCAGTCAAGGCAACGTCGTATCCTTTGCCGATGCACGTCCGATCGACCGCCGTGCGATTTTTGAAGAAGCCGCCGGTGTGGCCAAATACAAAAAACGCAAGATCGAAACATTATCCCGCTTGCAACGTACCAAAGACAATATGGATCGTTGCGCCGATATCGTCAATGAATTGAGCCGCCAGGTCGGACCGCTTGAAAAAGCCGCCGCCAAGGCAAAGATCTATCACGAAAAAAAGCAACGCCTCCAGCAAATCGAAGTGGCCGTGTTGGTCAATGAGATCGGCGAATTACAAAATGCATTAAGCAATTATAAAAACCAACTGGAAGATCTAGAAGCCCAGTATACGATGATCAAAGCCACCGTCAATCTCAATGATACGGCTGCGTATTCCACTAAAAAGCAGGTCAATGATCTGGATAAATCCATCAATTCTCTGCAGGAAAATCTCATGCATACGCTCAATGACATCCAACGCCTTGAAACCAGCAAGATCAAAATGGATGAGCAACGCAAATATTTGATCGAGCAGGGGACCAGCGAGCAAAAAGTCGCCGAATTACGTCACTCCTTAAGTCAAAGCAAATTGGAATACGAAGATCGTGCCCAACGTTATGTGGATTTGAAAAACCAGCAGGATCTGATCAATACCCAATTGCAGCAGGCCGCTTCCACATTCGGTGAATATACCCAGCAACGCTTCGATCTTCAAGCCAAGATCAATCGACTCAACGCCCGTGTGGCGGTATTGGAAAACAATTTGCGTGCACCCTATGCCCACCAAGCCGGCGTGCAGGCGATCATGGACCACCAACATGCATTAAGCGGTGTATTGGGAGTGGTCGGATCATTGTTACAAGCCCATGAAGGCTATGAAAATGCCATCTCCATGGCACTGGGTGGTGCGATCAACCATATCGTCACTCACGATGAAGCATCCGCCCGCAATGCCATTGAATTTCTCAAACGCAATCGCAGCGGCCGGGCTACTTTTTATCCACTAACTGTCTGTCGAGCACATTATCTGAATCGAGATCATGAAATCATTGCCGAAAATGCGAAAGGGTATCTTGGCGTGGCTGCGGATTTTGTCAGCTGTGATCCAAAATATGATCCCGTGGTTGAATCACTGTTAGCCAATGTCATTGTCGTGGATACGCTTGAACATGGCAATGAATTGGCCCGATTGCTCAATTTTGGATATAAAATCGTCGATCCGGACGGGGATGTCATCCACCGTGGCGGTTCCATGAGTGGTGGTTCCTTCAAGCAAAACAATTCTATTTTTACGGCTAAAAAAGATTTATCCGATGCCAAGGATCAGCTCAACAGTGCCAAGGCATCGCTGGATCTTTTGGAAAATCAGATCAATGATCTTTCCGACAAACGCCACAGTCTGGATGCGTCCCGAATGAATCTGTCCATCGATCTGGCTCAATTGGAACCCATCGTTGCAGCTAAAAAAGCGGCTTATTTAAGGATCCAGAGTGAATTGGAACAACTCGATCCATCTGTCGATGGTAAAACCATATCCAACGATAATGATCAACATGTCAATGCATTGATCAATCAATTGAACAGTGCATATGCCAAACGGGATGAGATCAGCAGTGAGATCAAAAGCAAGCGCGAACAGCGCATCCGTCTTTCGGCAGAAGCCGAGCGCAAGGATGCACAAAATCGCGCCAGCCGTACGCAGATCGATGAACTCAATTCCAAGATCAATACCATCAAAGTGGAGATGGCCAAACACTCCACCAAACTGGATGGGGATTTGAATCGATTGGCTAGTGAATATGCATTGACCTATGATTATGCCAAGGAAAATGTGGATCTGACCATCGCTGCCGATACCAACGAAGAAGTGGTACGGCTGCGTCGGGATATCGATGCTTTGGGCAATGTCAACATGAATGCCCCGTATGAATATGAGCGGGTCAATGAACGCTATACCACTTTAAAAAAACAATTGGATGATCTGACCATTGCCCGCAATAAGATATTGGATGCCATCGATGAGTTGGACAGTGTCATGGAAACCCAGTTCAAATCTATGTTTGATGCGATCAATACCAAATTGGATGGGATCTTCAAACAATTGTTCGGCGGTGGTAAAGCTCGACTCATTCTGGAAGATCCAACCGATCTGCTCAATACCGGTATCGATATCGATGTCCAACCACCCGGTAAATCCGTACGCAACATCCGTCTTTTTTCCGGAGGAGAAAAGTCATTGATCGCCTTATGTGTCTTATTTGCCATTCTATCCGTCAAAAGCGTACCGTTGGTCATATTCGACGAAGTGGAAGCGGCATTGGATCAGGGCAATGTTGAACGGTTTGCTAAATTCATCGCCCAATTTACACATCAGACCCAGTTTATTGTGGTGACGCACCGTCCCGGTACAATGGAACAATGCCAGGTTTTATATGGTGTGACCATGCAGAAACAAGGTGTCTCACAAATGCTGAAAGTCGAACTCAAACAGGCCATCGATCTGGCCAATAGCGATCAACAAGGAGGTTAAACCATGGGATTCATCTCTGCCATCAAGGAAACACTGTCCCGTCACAAGGACTCCGGTGCTTATCTTTCCGGATTCAAAAAAACCTCATCCATATTCAGATCCCATTCCAAGGAATTAAGCAAAAACTTCAAAGGGGTCAATGATGAATTTCTTGAAGATCTGACCGTGATGCTTCTGGAAGCGGACGTCGGTATCGAAACTGCCGATGAGATCTGTCACCGTTTGGTTGGTAAAGTCGAAGAAAAATTCTTCATTACATTTAATTCGACCATGGACATGTTATTTGAGATCATGGCCGATATTTACAATGAATCATCCATTGCACCATTGAAATTCAATGATGATGGATTGACCGTGATCCTTTTAGTCGGCGTCAATGGCTCCGGCAAAACGACAACGGCCGCCAAGTTGTGTCATCGCTATCAACAGGAAAACAAAAAGGTCATGCTCGTGGCGGCCGATACGTTTCGCGCCGGAGCCGTTGACCAGTTATTGACCTGGGGGGAACGATTGCATGCGCCATGTTACGCCGGCAAAGATAAAGAAGACCCCTCCAGTGTCATTATGGATGGGATCAGCAAAGCCAAGGCGGATGGCATGGATATCGTCATCTGTGATACCGCCGGAAGGCTACAGACCAAGATCAATTTGATGAACGAACTCAATAAAATGAGTCGTGTCGTGGAAAAAGCATGTGGTCACAAAGCTGATCAGACATTGCTGGTATTGGATGCCACCACCGGACAGAATGGTTTGAGCCAAGCTGAATTGTTCAATGAAACCACATCACTGGATGGCATTATCTTGACCAAAATGGATGGTACCGCCAAAGGTGGCATCGTATTGCCCATCAAACATAAACTCGATCTGCCAGTCTATTACATTGGTTTAGGTGAGGGGATGGATGATCTTAAACCCTTTGACCTCAACGATTATCTGGCCTCACTGGCCATGGAAATGTACGATGTCTATTGATATCCAGGACAAAGCCACCTTGCTTGGCTTTTATGCTCCCTTATTAACGGCCAAACAATTTGCCATGGCGTATGACCATTATTATGATGATCTATCCATCGCAGAAATCGCTCAAAACCATAACATCAGCCGTGCTGCCGTATTCGATACATTACGAAAAGTCGACCAAAGCTTGATCCGTTATGAATCCAAACTCCATCTTGCATCCAAATTTGCACAAAGAGAAGCCATTTATGCCCAATTGATGGCGTATAATGATTCCCGTATTCAGGCATGCGTGCATGCCTTGGAAGATATCGACGAATAATCAATTCGATCAAGGAGGATAAGAAAGAATGAGTAAAGTGATATCCGTCAATGCCGGTTCCTCAAGTCTGAAGTTCCAGCTGTTTGACATGCCCAGTGAAAAAGTATTGACCAGTGGGATTGCCGAACGCATCGGACAGGACATGGGTGCCTTTTCCATCAAAGTGGATGGTGTCAAACATGAAGATACCCTGCCGATCCCCGATCATAAAGTCGCCGTCAATTTATTATTGGATGCTTTGATCAAATGGCATGTGGTCGAAGATCTCAATGAGATAGTCGCTGCCGGTCACCGTATCGTGCAAGGCGGCCCATATTTCAGTGGCAGTGTGGAAGTGGATGAAGATGTCGTTTCCAAAGTGGCTGAATTGGCCCCATTGGCACCACTACACAACCCGGCACATCTGATCGGCTATCGTGCCTTCAAGGAAGCATTGCCTTCCATCGGTCACGTCTTTGTTTTTGATACCGCATTCCATCAAACCATGGATGAAGATTCTTATCTGTTCCCAGTACCGTATGAGTGGTACAGCGAACATAAGGTACGCCGTTATGGTGCGCATGGGACCAGTCATGATTATGTATCCCATCATTGTGCCGAATTGATGGGCAAAGATGTCAAAGATCTAAAGATCATTACCTGCCATTTGGGAAATGGTGCGTCCATCTCTGCCGTGGATGGGGGCAAATGCGTCAATACTTCCATGGGGTTGACACCGTTAGGTGGCATCATGATGGGGACACGTTGCGGCGATATCGATCCGTCGGTGGTGATCTACATGATGAAGGAATTGGGTTGTACACCGGATGAAATGGATATCTTGCTGAACAAAAAGAGCGGCATGCTCGGTGTATCCGGTATCAGCAGTGATGCGCGCGATATTGCTGATGCGATCGATAAAGGGGATGAACGTGCCATCCGGACGATGAATTTATATGTCAATCGTGTCATCAATATGATCGGTGGCTACTACATTCAAATGGGTGGTTGTGATGCTATCGTCTTTACCGCTGGTTTAGGTGAAAACGATATCGCATTGCGTCAATCCGTCTTGGATCGTTTGAGCGCGACCATGGGGGTCAAGTGTGATCCGAGCCGCAATAACGTACGAGGTGAAGATCGTTTGATCACAACAGATGATTCCAAAGTAGCAGCTTATGTCATTCCGACACTGGAAGAATTGATGATCGCCCGTGATACCTACCGTATCCTTGGATTGCATGAGTAATTCGAATAATTGGTTGATGACCATTGGATCGTATGATTCAATGGTCATTCTCCGTCATGGACATCCGGATGGGGATGCGATCGGATCGCAATTTGCATTAAAGGCATATATTGAGAAGTATTATCCAAATTGTAAGGTTTATGCGTTAGGTATGGATGAAGATCCGTATGGGATGGTCGGACCAATGGATACGGTGGATCAGACCACATTTGAATCTTCATTGATCCTGGCGTTGGATTGCGGGAATATCGAGCGGCTGGACAGTCCGTATGAAATCAAAAACCAGATGATCATCAAAGTCGATCATCATCTCAACAATACCCCATATGGGGATATCCAGGATGTGGATGATACCTGCGGTGCCACCTGTCAATTGTTATGGCGACGATTCAAGGAAATGGGTAAACCTTTGGATGAAAAGATCGCTTATCTGTTGGCGTTTGGTTTGATCACGGATACTGTGTCATTTTCCGCCGGGTATACCTCGGTTGAAACCATCAATGCCTATGCAGATTGTTTAAGCTATGGCATCGACCATGTGGAATTGTTCAAAAATGCCACCAGTGTCACTGTCGATGCGTTCCGTGGTGCCACCTTGATCCGCCAATATGCCATCATCGAAGACCATGTGGCGTATACCATCATCGATCAAGCGATGTTGGATCGACATGGGTTGAAACTCGAAGACGTTCGCGATTATGTCAATGAACTCAAAGGGATCAAAGATGTGGAAGTGTGGATGATCGCCACACCCGATCCCGAAAACCCACACGGCTTCAAGGTTTCGTTAAGAAGCTACAAAGCCAACATCAATGCCGTGGCGATCAAACACAATGGTGGTGGCCATCTGGCCGCCAGCGGATGCAGTGCAACTGATCGAAATGAAGTGCTATGCATAGTTGAAGAATTAAAACAAGCGGCAAATTTAAGCTAAATTTGTCAAATTCGTTGAATTTTTTGTTGATTTAACACTTGGGTTTTCCTATCATATTGCGCAGGAGGAATAAAAATGGAAACAGTTAACAAGAAAGCTTTAGTGGATGCCGTTTCCGAAAAGACCGGTTTCACGAAGAAAGATGTCACCACTGTGGTGGAAACTTTATTCGAAACCATCGGTGCTTCTTTATCTGAAGGGAACAGCGTGGATGTAGCCGGCTTCGGCAAATTTGTAGTGAAGGAGAGAGCTGCCCGTAAGGGTGTCAATCCGGCTACCGGTGCCACCATTGAAATTGCTGCCAGCCGTGTTCCGACATTCAAGGCCAGCAGAACGTTAAAATCCATTATTCAATAGTTGATTTTACACTAAAGACTTCCCGATCATGGTCAAGACCATGAAAACAAACGGAAGTCTTTTTTCATGGTTGAAACCACATCATGCGTAGTTGATGTCCGTTTGATACAATAAATGAAGAATCAACAGAAAGGAATCGTATCATGTCTGCTTATCTCGATCATGTATTGGATGGCTTACACCATCGCTATCCCCATCAAAAAGAATTCATCCAAGCCGTGGATGAAGTCTTCGCTTCCACATCGATCTTGTTTGAAGATGGTGGACTTTATGCTTCTTACAATATCGCAGAGCGATTGATCGAACCCGATCGTATCATTTCATTCAAAGTTCCCTGGATGGATGATCATGGTCACATCCAGGTCAACCGGGGTTTTCGGGTGGAATTCAACAATGCCATCGGCCCCTATAAAGGTGGTTTACGCTTTCATCCCAGTGTCAACGAAGGGGTATTAAAGTTTTTGGGATTTGAACAGATCTTTAAAAATGCCTTGACCACATTGCCGATTGGTGGCGCCAAAGGGGGCAGTGATTTTGATCCCAAAGGCAAAAGCGATGCGGAAGTATTCCGCTTCTGCCAAGCATTCATGAGTGAATTATTCAAATACATCGGTCCTTACCAGGATGTGCCAGCTGGTGACATGGGTGTGGGCGCACGGGAGATCGGTTACTTATACGGAACGTATAAGAAATTGACCAGTCGCAGTGAAATGGGTGTATTGACCGGCAAACCATTGGATATGGGTGGATCATTGGTTCGTACCGAGGCTACCGGCTATGGTTTGGTCTATTTTACCGATACGGTCTTGAAACACTTTGGTATAACCACGCATGGTTTGCGTACTGTGGTTTCTGGAGCCGGAAACGTGGCCATTTATGCAGCAAAAAAAGCCAAGGAACTGGGGTATCACGTCATTGCGATGAGTGATTCAAAAGGATATATCGTGGATGAGGATCTAGATCTTGAATTGGTGAAAACCATCAAAGAAAAAGAAAGAGGTTCATTGAAGGATTATATCCAACGTGCCGGACATGGTTCATATAAGGAAGGCAGTGTCTATGATGATCCGACACTTGATGTCAAAGTGGTTTTACCATGTGCCAAAGAAAATGAGATCGATGCCAAACGCGCGTTGAATCTGGTCAAACAGGACGTACTGGTGGTGGGTGAAGGTGCCAATATGCCCAGTAATAACGAAGCCATTGAAATCTATAAACAAAACCACATCATCTACTTACCGGGTAAAGCCGCGAATGCCGGTGGTGTGGCCACCAGCGTGCTGGAAATGAACCAAAATGCCACATTCCGTCATGACGCCTTTGATGTGGTCGATCATCAACTCCAAAACATCATGCATGCCATCTATGATCAATGCCAGATGATGATCGATCAATATCATTTGGATCCATATGATTATCAAAGTGCCGCTAATTTAGCCGGTATGAAAAAGGTCTGCGATGCCATGATCGCTCAAGGTCAGTATTGATGCATCGGCTCAATATCTTTGCTGAGATCAAACAACGCTGGCACCTTTACGATACGTTGGCTTTGATCAGTATTGGAATCGGGTTGATCGGATGGATCGTTTCATTTGGTTTTGGAATCGGTAATCGGATGGTCAATGTCGTTGCCACGGCATTGATATTGATTGGTTTTCTTCGACTGAATGATACCTATACCAAGGTATATCGACGCAAATATCCAAAGGCAAACGGTAATAATGGTTTGTTTGGCGATTAGATCCAGATTCAAAAGGGGAACGAATATGAAACTTCGCATTGGATTATTATCTTGTTTTTTGTTGCTTGCCGGCTGTTCGCAAAACGGATCTGATCCACGCATTAACGAAACAGCCGTTCCAACATCTTCATCGACTGTGGTTGAACCCACGACTTCGGCCGATACAACGGAAAGCGATACTGAGTCTTCGTTTGAAAGAGGAAGCATCGTTGAAAACGTATATACGAATGAATCGTTAAATATCAATATCGAAATTCCAGATAACTTTGTGGCATTATCCGATGAACAATTGAATGCTTTGGTCACGACCAGTGCCGAAAGCAAAGGGATCGATAATTTTCAGGAAGCCATTGAATCACAGGCAGTGACGTATGATTTTGGAATGGTCGATCCAAGCGGCAATGGTTCTGTTTTGGTAGGCATCGAAAATCTGGTACTTGAAGGCGCGCAAGGTTTGGTCAACGATGCAAATGAGTATCTTAATTTTGTGAAAGCCGGACTTAGTGGGAATGCCAATACCGATTATACATTCAGTGACATTTATGATTTCCAGATGGTCAACGATACATGGAAAGCCATAAATGCCATGGATAGTGCCAATGGTGTCAATAGTACGATCATCGTAAAATATTACGGGCAATATGTGGCGTCAATCATTTACAATTACACCGAAACCACCGATCCATCTGTCGTATTGAGTTACATTTATTAGCAATCGGATAACGATTCGTTGGAATTTCATCGTGCAAAATCTTTGCACATAGAGTAAACTGATTGCGGTCACCTTTAAACGGCACCGAGAGTGCTGTAAGGTCAAATACGATTGTGTTGTTTAAGGGTACCTTCAAAGTACCCTTTTTCTTTAAAGGCGTGACCACAACTCAATAAGGAGGCGTTGGCATGGACAATTGCTGTGCAATGGGCACGATCATCCAAAATAAGGCTCTGACGGATTCCATCTATGAATTGAAATTGACGTATCAGCAGAAACTGGACTTTATCCCTGGACAATTCGTCAATTTGAAACTGGATGGATTCTATCTGCGTCGACCGATCAGTGTAGCGGACTATGATGACCATACTCTCACATTGATCTATAAAGTCGTAGGACAGGGAACAGATGCACTATCGAAATATCAACCGGGTCAAACCATCGATACCTTGATGCCATTAGGCAACGGGTTTGATCTTTCTAAGCCGATCGATACATTGATCGGCGGTGGGATGGGTATTGCCCCGATCTATGGTTTAACCAAGGCATTGAAAGATCATCATCCACTTACCGTTATATTGGGATTTCGGAATAAAGATGAAATCGTATATCTACAGCAATTCCAATCCCTGGGTGTCAAGATGATCATCACCACTGACGACGGTTCCTATGGTATCCAAGGCAATGTCATGGCAGGGATCGATACATTCGATCATCCCATCCAAACCTGGGCAGCCTGTGGTCCAACCATCATGATGAAATCATTAAGTCAAACCCTTAACACCCACGGTCAAGTCTCTTTGGAAGCCCGCATGGGTTGCGGGTTTGGTGGTTGCATGGGATGTTCGATCCAAACCACTTCAAATCAATCCAAACGCGTCTGTCTGGATGGTCCGGTATTTGATGATAAGGAGGTTCTATGGGACAGCTTGAAGTAAATCTTTCCGGGATCACCATCGACAATCCGATCATCCCGGCCAGCGGTACCTTTGGTTACGGCATTGAATATCAACGCTTCTATGACATCAATATTCTCGGCGCTTTCAGCTGCAAAGGAACCACACTCAATCCCCGCTATGGCAATCCACTACCACGGATCGCTGAATGTACATCGGGCATGCTCAATGCAGTCGGATTGCAGAATCCGGGGATCGATCATGTCATCGATGTGGAATTGAAAGAACTGGCAACGTTTTATCACAAAAAAATATTTGCCAACGTATCCGGTTTTTCCATCGATGAATATGTGCAAACCGCCATGCGGTTTGACAGCTGTGATATCGTTGGATGGATCGAATTGAATATCTCCTGTCCCAATGTCAAACATGGTGGATTGAGCTTTGGTACATCCCCAGATATGGCGGCGGAAGTGACCAATGCAGTCAAATCCAAGATCCATAAACCACTCTATGTCAAACTTTCACCCAATGTAAGCGATATCGCCACTATGGCCAAGGCCGTCGAAAATGGTGGAGCGGATGGATTGGTCGTGGGGAATACCTTGACCGGGGCACGGTTTGACCTAGCCACCGGGAAACCGATTTTAACCAATATCACCGGTGGATTATCCGGTCCGGCACTATTCCCCATTGCATTGCGTTGTGTCTATCAATGTGCCAAAGCAGTGGATATACCGATCATTGGATGTGGTGGGATCACTACAGCTCAAGATGTCATTGAAATGATATCGGCCGGTGCCAGTGCCGTAGAGGTGGGAGCTGCCAATTTAGTGGATCCCTATGCATGCTATCAACTGGTTCAATCATTACCGCAATGGTTAGACCATTACAATATCGAATCCATACAGTCATTAACAGGGAGGTCATTACATTATGGAAACGAATAAACAACGGGAAGTCATCATTGCCTGTGACTTTTCCAGCTATGAAGAGACATTGAACTTTCTTGATCTGTTCACCGAAGAAAAACCATTCGTCAAGATCGGAATGGAACTGTTCTATGGTGAAGGGTTGGATATCGTCAAGGAAGTCAAACGGCGTGGTCATAAAATCTTCTTGGATCTGAAAATGCACGATATTCCAAATACCGTGCACAAGGCCATGGTCAATGTGGCCAAATTGGGAGTGGATCTGACCAGTATCCATTCTGCCGGAACCATCCGCATGATGCGTGCTGCACAGGATGCTGTTGAATTCGTCGGCTCCAAGACCCAGATCATTGCCATCACACAATTGACCAGTACCAGTCAGGAAGTGATGCAAAAGGAATTGTGGATCGACCATCCGATCAATGAAACGGTGCAGCATTATGCTTTAAATGCCCAAGCTGCCGGCATCGCCGGCGTGGTCTGTTCACCCCTTGAAGCCGGTTTGGTCCATGAAGTTTGTTCACCGGATTTTCTGGTCGTAACACCCGGAATCCGTTTTGCTGAAGATTCCAAAGGGGACCAAGTACGTGTTACCACCCCTTACAAAGCTCGTGAGATCGGATCGAACTATATCGTGGTCGGTCGCAGCATCACCGCCAGCAAAAACCCAGTCGAAAGCTATCGTCGTTGCGTCAAAGAATTCGTGGAAGGAGTGGAATAAACATGACACAGACAACTGAAGCATTAATTGCCAATGATTTACTGAAAATCAAAGCCGTTTTCTTACGTCCCAATGATCCCTTTACCTGGGCCAGCGGCATCAAAAGTCCGATCTATTGCGATAACCGGTTGACTTTATCCGATGTTGCAGTGCGTAATGATGTGGAAAATGCATTGGCGGATATCATCCGTCAATACTATCCCGAATGTGAAGCTGTGATGGGTACTTCCACCGCGGGCATCGCCCATGCTGCTTTAGTGGCCAATATCCTGGATCTTCCCATGGGTTATGTGCGCAGCAGCGCAAAAGATCATGGTCGGACCAATAAAATCGAAGGGAAATGCGAACCCGGAACCAAAGTCGTCGTTGTGGAAGATCTGATCTCCACGGGTGGCAGTTGCATCGATGTGGTCAATGCATTGCGGGAAGTGGGCGCTGTAGTATTGGGGGTTGCATCCATCTTTACCTATGATTTGAAAAAAGGATTGGATAAATTAGCGGATGCCAATGTCATCAACCACAGTGCATCCAATTTCCATACATTGATCCATTGTGCGGCTGAAAGCGGTTATATCGAACACAAAGATATCGAAAAATGTCTGGCTTTCCAGAAAGATCCCAATAACAGTGACTGGATGAGTCTTTGATCATTCGATGGTTTGACCATAGGGTTAACAAAAAGCTCAGCATCATACGATACTGAGCTTTTTTATGATGGTTTGACCATCGTTATTGCTGGTTTAACCAAAGATCAAAGTCTCGATCCAAGATATCAAAGGATAAATTCGGATGATCCAGGATGAAGGTATTGAATTGTACTTCATCATATGTATCTCCCAATGTATCCATGGCTTTATCCCGTAATGCATTGATCCGATAATACCCATAATAATATGACTGGAAAGCACAGGGATTGGCTTGTAATTGTTTATATTGGGTTTCGATACTACTGCTATCCATGGTCAAACCATAGTCACGCATCATCTCACCAAATTCATCCATGGTCATCCCATCATAATGAATGGCGATATCCGCTAAGATGATCACATAATAAACGATCAATTGATTGGAAATATAAACTTGTTTGAATCCTTCACTCAAATCGGGTAAAAAATCCATCGAACCAAATTGGGCATACGTGGCATATCCTTCCGTATATGCCAGATTGTTGGCCATGAATTTCTGCCAGTTGGAATCGATATTTTCATACATGTACGCAAATTGATACATATGACCTGGATATCCTTCATGACAAACCGTCATGTATGTATCCAGACTGGTTAAATCCGAACTAATGGGATTGACCCGCATCTGTTGAATGGTCGCACCATCGATCGGCGGGATGTTGAAATATGCCTGTACACCGCTGGTTGAA
This sequence comes from uncultured Erysipelotrichaceae bacterium, assembly GCA_944327105.1. Lineage (GTDB taxonomy): Bacteria > Bacillota_I > Bacilli_A > Erysipelotrichales > Erysipelotrichaceae > CALVGN01. Next base: position 27,314 of record CALVGN010000019.1, read on the forward strand.
GCCAACGCTTCATTGATATCATAGATTTCATAATGCAGATCCGATATGGTTGGAACCACCGTATCCATATGATCTTCCGCATAATCCAATATCGCTTCATACGATTCAAAATCAGTTCGTGGCATTTCCATGGTATTGATAAACGCATCCAATTGCAGATCATCATCATACGCACTGATGGTTGTGATCATCTTCATCATCTCATTGGAAATCGCTTGCTCCATCTCCGCTTTCATTTGATCCACTGTAATATCCGTGCCCACACTTTGTTTCAATAACAGTTCATAGTAGGACCGACCATTTTCCAGTGTGGCATAACCCCCATCATGATTGAGTGGGGCCAGTTCACTCAACGTATCATACATCGCCTGATAGCTTGGGATGAAAGAATCATAAAATGCATCGATCACTTGGGTAATGTAGTGGTCTTCATCATCGAGATCTAGATTGGTGATATTGGTGACCATCGCATCCAATACGGCCGATTCATCGGCCGTATCCAGCACGGATTGGATGTAATTGAGCACATCATCCATATCCGTCATCAACAAACCATTTTCCGCTTGTTTTTTGGTATAGTCCAATGCCGAATCCACATAGCGTTTCGTATCGTTGAGCAAACAAATCAAATCCACAACATCCGTTTCATCATCCAATCGATAATCCGAAAAAAACGAAGTCAGATTGTAATGCAGACCGGAAAGGGAACTGAACAACTGTCCATGATAGTCATAACGCGGATCGGATAACTGTTGATCCAACTCCATTTGGAACGCGTACATGTCATAAAGATCCTGTTGGGATCTGGATAATGTATCCCGGTCAAATTCATTGAAAATCGAATATTCTTCTTGGTTGTGCAGGGCTACCGTTTCCGCTTCAGCCTGAGAAAATCCGATGCCAAGATCAACGTTGACATCATCCAGATCTATCCCAGCATTGGCTGGATCGATGTAATAGGCATGAAGGGTGGTAAAATCCCAGGTCAATGCATCCTTGAAGCTGGCTTCAAGGAATGCATTGAATGATGCATTCGCAGTATTTGACGATGGTTGATCCACAGATGGTGTGGTTTCGCTCACTGCAGTAGTTGCAGAAGGGATGGAAGTGGAAACACCATCAACCGTTGTGGAACAGCCACTCAATAACGTTAAACTCAATAGAAAGGATAAAGACTTTTTAAGTGTGTACATAAAACCTCCGTGGCTTCATTGTACAAAAGAAATGGTTGAACCATGAATCAACAATGGTTCAACCATCGAAGTGTATGAAAACTTTTACATCGATGGTTCACTCCTTCGCATATCTTCTATCCCATCATTCTGTTAAAATTTCTAACTGTTTTAAGGAATTGTAAGTCGAAGGAGTATCGATACCTATGATCAAACCATTGCATGCTTTCTTGGCGATGTTATTGCCAATATCCCTGAGTGCTTGTGCATCCGCGGATGCTTCAACCACACCAACCTCAACACCATCTATTGATTCTTCGGTTTCCGTTGGGATGATCCAATATATGGAACATGGTTCACTCGATGCCGCCAGTGAAGGATTTATCGATGGTTTGGCCGATCAAGGATATGTCGAAGGGGAAAATCTATCGTTGAACCAAAACAATGCCCAAGGCGATGCCTCCAATGCCGACGCCATCGTTTCACGCTTTGTCAACGATAACGTGGATCTGATCTTTGCGAATGCTACACCCGCTGCCCAAACGGCTGCGGCTAAAACCATGGATATCCCCATCATCATCACCTCGGTGACTGATCCGGCAGAAAGTGGGTTGGTCCAATCCAATGAAAACCCGGGTGTCAATATCAGCGGGACCAGTGATATGGCGGATATCGAAACACAGATTGATCTGGTGACCCAGCTGTTGCCGGATGTCTCCACCATCGGGATCATGTACTGTTCGGCGGAAGCCAACAGTCAGATTCAGGCTGAATTGGCCAAAACCACTATCGAATCCCTTGGTTTATCCTGGAAGGAATATACCGTATCGGATTCGACCTATATCCAATCCACTGTGCAAAGTGCGATCGGCAATATCGATGTGTTGTTCGTTCCGACTGATAATTTGATGGCTGAATCGATCGCTGCCATTACCGGAGTCGCCAATCAATCCGGTTTACCAGTGATCACCGGGTTCGGTGATGCGGTCGAACAAGGGGCATTGGCTTCTTATGGTGTGGATTATTATCAAGTCGGTTATCTGGCTGGTACCATGGCAGCTAAAGTGCTTAATGGTCAAACCATCGAAACCATGCCGATCGGTTATCTGGACGAAGAGGACTATGAGTTGATGATCAATACCACCGTATTGAATGATCTTGGTCTGACCATTCCCGAAACCCTGGCCAATTCGGCGATCTTGTACGAAGGAGAATAAGGATAGTGAATAGCTTTAAACGTTTCGCTTTTGCATCGTTAGCAGGGTGCTTGTCGATCTTAAGCGGTTGTAACAGTCAAACCAATACCAGTGTTGATGATGGTTTGACCATCGGGATCATCCAATATGCGCAACACCCGGCTTTAGATGATGCCAGAGATGGTTTTATCGATACGCTCAATGCCAATGGATACGATGATTCAACCATCACCATTAGTGAATACAATGCCCAAAACGATCCCAGCAATGTGGAAACCATTGCCAACACCTTGGTCAATGCCAATGTGGATCTGATCTATGCCATCGGCACCCCGGCCGCGCAAGGTGTCGCTGCTAAAACCACATCGATCCCCATCATCATTTCTGCGGTCACTGATCCGGCCGCCAGCGGCCTGGTTGAAACCAATGAACTTCCCAATACCAACATCAGCGGTACATCCGATGCCTCCGATGCGTCGGTATTGGTCGATCTGTTAACGCAAATCGTTCCGGATGCCACTACGGTCGGCATCATGTATTGTTCCAGTGAAGATAACAGTACGATCCAAGCGCAAACTTATCAGACATTGCTGAATCAAAAAGGCATCAATGTGGAGATTTTCACCGTTTCCGATAGTGCCAGTGTGCAAAGTGTAGCAGAAAGTGCCAATGGCAAAGTCGATGCCATGATGATCCCCACCGATAATCTGATGGCGCAAACCATGCCACTTGTGGCTTCTACGCTCAATAGTTTTGGGATCCCGACGATCGTTGGTGAACCCGCATTGGTGGAAAACGGTGGTTTGACCACGGAAGGGATCGATTACTATCAATTGGGTGTGGAAAGTGCATCGATGGCAATCGATGTGCTCAATGGTACGGATATTTCGACCATGCCGATCTATTTTGCACCCAAAGATCAATTGCAGCGTTGCTTCAATACCGATACCATCGCTGCCCTTGGTCTAACCATCGATCCATCCCTGATGGAAAATGCCACCCTCTATCCACTCGATTGACCTTTATCTTAACCATAAATTTGCTACAATATGTGACGTGACGCTTCACGTCACATATTGTTTTTTATTGAATTCGAGGTAAGCATCATGAGTCTTAGCGCGTTATCCATGGCACTGTATTCGGCCATTCCCCAAGGCATCATCTGGGGGATCATGGCATTGGGTGTCTATCTGTCGTTTCGTTTGCTCAATATTGCCGATATGAGTTGTGAAGGTACCTTTGCTTCCGGTGCCGCCATATCCGCTATTTTGATGGTCAATCATGGTTTCAATCCATACCTGACCCTGATCTTTTCCATTTTGATCGGCTTTATCGGTGGAATGATCACCGGTATCATGCATACCAAATTCAAGATCCCCGCCATTTTAGCCGGGATCTTGACCCAATTGGGTTTATATTCCATCAATCTGCATATCATGGGGGCATCCAATGTCCCATTATTGCGCATCGATACGGTTTTCAATACGTTTGCTGCATTGACTGGATTGGACAATACCACATCCACGATCATTGTCGGATTGGGTTTTGCCATGATCGTTGTCGCCTTGATCTATGCTTTTTTCGGTACCGAGATCGGTTCCGCTATCCGCGCTACCGGTTGCAATCCATCCATGGCCAAAGCCCAGGGGATCGATACCGATAATATGATCATCATTGGGCTGGGATTATCCAATGCATTGATCGCCTTAAGCGGTGCATTGGTTTCCCAAAGCCAAGGCTATGCCGATGTCAAGATCGGTCAAGGCGCGATCGTGATCGGCTTGGCCGCCATCATCATCGGAGAAGTGTTGCTTTCGGCTGTTTTCAAACGTGGCAACTTCGTCGCTAAATTTTCATTTGTTTTTTTAGGTTCGATCTTCTATCGCATCATCGTATCACTGGTCTTGCAGATGGGCTTGAACACCGATGATCTGAAATTATTTTCCGCCATTTTGGTCATGATCGCCTTGGCGACACCGGCATATCTGGAACATCAACGCACCCGTTCCGCCTACAATGCGTCATTGAAAGGAGATCATCATGCTTAGAATCGAACATCTGTCCAAAACATTCAATGGTCATACCATCAATGAACGCAAAGCCCTCAATGATATCAATCTGACCTTAAATGACGGGGATTTTGTCACAGTGATCGGTGGCAATGGTGCCGGTAAGAGCACATTGCTCAATATGATCGCAGGGGTCTATCCGATGGATAGCGGCAAGATCATTTTGGATGATATCGATATCTCGTTGATGCCCCAATCCAAACGTGCGCGCTATATCGGCCGGGTATTCCAGGACCCCATGATGGGAACCGCCGCCGATATGCAGATCGAAGAAAATCTGGCTTTAGCCAGACGTCGCGGATCAAAACGTGGATTGGCTTGGGAAGTCAGTGAGGCAGAGCGTCAGCAATACCGTCAATTGCTTCGATCATTGGATCTGCATCTGGAAGATCGTTTGACGCAACAAGTCGGTTTATTATCCGGTGGTCAGCGCCAGGCATTGACGTTATTGATGGCAACGTTGATCAAACCATCTTTATTACTGTTGGATGAACATACGGCTGCATTGGATCCAAAAACGGCTGCCAAAGTATTGGAATTGACGGAATCACTGGTCAAAACGCATCATCTGACCACGTTGATGATCACCCATAATATGAAAGATGCCATTCGACTGGGCAATCGATTGATCATGATGCATGAAGGAAGAATCATCTTTGAAGCCGATGGTCCAACCAAATCCAACTTGACCGTGGAAGCATTGCTTGAAAAGTTCGAATCCGCATCCGGCCAACAATTGAGCAACGATCGGATGCTTTTGGTCTAACCAGTGGATAAGTTCATGTATAATAAGTACAAAGAAATGAGGATATTGCCATGCAAAACGCCTATCAGACGATCAACGAAGAAGGATTGATCGTTTCCTTCACGTCCCAGGCCAAAGATCTACGTGCCATCGAAGCAGTGAACAACCTGGGCATTTCGACAGTGATTCTCAACTCCAATGATTCCAAATTGATCAATGAAATTCATCAAAAAAATCCGGACAGTGTCATTGGTATATCTTGTCTGAAACATGAAGAAACGTTCGATTATACCAACCACCATGCCGATTTTGTCTTATTGCCCTGTTGGGATCTGACCAATGCATCTGCGTATTTGTTCAATGGTATCCGGGTGATCCCATATTGTGAAACCGAAAATGATGTGGAACGGCTCAAAGATAATTATTCGACCTTCATGATCAATTTCAACACGGGGATCGAACAGAAATATCCCAATCACTTTTTCATCATCAATACCGTATCCGATTCCGATATCAAGGAAACTGGTTATCTGACCAACGTATTGGCTTATGTGGTCCATGACAATATGTGTTTGATGGACAACTGCCGTTCCATTCGCCGTGCGATACGGGCATTATTGGACGTATCACTGGCACATGTGGGATTGAACAGTGAAAGTGAGCAAGATGCGGATGAAATGACCACCGCATTCAGTAAACTGTTCATCCAAGAAAGGGAAGAAACATTCGTTTCCTACTTTGGCAGTGAATACAGTGAAGTGATGAAACCGGAAAACAAACGCGGCATCCATGGTCATATCGGTGTTGCGGTGAATAATGTACCCCGTGCCATGCATTACTATGAAGCGATGGGATACCATTTCAATCCCGACAGTGTCCAGGTGGATGAATTCGGGAACATGACCTTGATCTACATGATCGAACAGATCGGTGGATTCGCATTACATCTGTATCGCAAATAACATTCAGGTGGGCGTCAAACCGTCCACCTGATAATACGTTTAAGGAGGGTGAACCGGTTGAAACGCTACGAAGACGATTTCAGTGAATCCCCGTTTGAAAATATGCGGGAATTAAGTCGAAAACATAAACGGAAAAGCAAAAAACAAAAAAAAGAAAAAGCTCAAAGGGAAGTGGTCGAACCATCGGATCGTATCAATCGCAGTGAAAACAAAGCCTATTCCAATACGATGACCAAACGATTGACGGTAATGGTGATCATTTTGATTCCGTTGATTTTGATCGCACTTATGGTTTTATTGATGCAAAACAAAGATCAATCGGAAGTGGTTCAACCATCGCCCACACCATCCCTGATACCAACCAGTACCCCGACACCATTGCCTACTCCAACGGCTGAACCAACTTTTGATACCAGTGGTTATGACACGACATCATTTGGTTCCACCACGCAGATCGTGAATAAAAAACATCGTCTCGATTCATCCGATATCCCAGATGATATGGTGGTGATCGACATGCCGGCAACCATTGCCGATATGACCGTCAAGCGGGAAGTCAATGATGCATTGAATCTGCTCTACGCTGATGCATCCAATGCCGGCATCGATTTATATGTCAATACCGGTTATATTGGTTATTACTATCAAGCAACATTGTTTGATCAATATGTTGATACGGCAGGGTATGACTATGCATTAAAGATCCAACCACGCCAGGGATATAGTGAACACCAGACCGGTTATGCGGTGGATTTCATCTCCAGACAGAATGGTAAATACACCCGATATAATGATTCGGATCGTTCATCCTGTGCACCGCAGGAGTGTGAAGGAAATGATGCGGCCATCTGGTTGAGTGAACATGGCCATGAATATGGGTTTATCCAACGTTATCCCAAAGGAAAAGAAGAAATTACCGGATATGATTCCCAATGGTGGCATTACCGTTATGTGGGAGTGGATGTCGCAACATATATGCATGAGCATGGTTTGACCATGGAAGAAGCATTCAATGTGGAAGGAGGAGATTATCAATGAGTGGAAAGTATCAGTTTGTAACACAGATCGATCCTACGATCTATGATGATTTTGTATCTCAACACTCCTTGCGCAATATTTCCCAATACCGCCAATGGGCGGTATTGAAACCGGCATGGACCAGTTTTATCTGTGGTATGACCAGTAATGATGCGCTCGTTGCCAGTGCATTGGTATTGGTGCGCAGTCAATACGGGTTCAAGATGGCTTATTGTCCCCGTGGTCCGATCATGGATTATACCAATGTGAATCTGGTTCGATCATTTTTAAAATCATTGCGTTTATATTGTGCCGATCAGGGAATATCCACATTGATTTTTGATCCCAATGTCATCGTCAATTCCGTCAGTATCAAAGAAAAAGGGAATGCAGATGCATTCGATGCATCGTGGTTGCTGGATACGATATTGGATGATCACCACATCCATTTTCGTGGTTTTACCAAAGATATCGAAGCCACCACATTACCACGCTATAACCTGGCAATGGATCTAAACCAGGATATGGAAATGGTTTTACCCAAAAAAACCAAAGAGAAGATCCATCATTATGATGGCCATGGTTTGACCATATCTGCCTGTCAAGACAGCCAACGGTTTTATGCCATGGTCAGTTACACTGAAAAACGCAAAGGCATTGCGTTGCGCAATGCCGACTATTTTCAAACGTTATTGACCCAATACCCATCCAGTACCATTTTGATGGCCACATTGGATTGTGATACGACCATCGACTATCTTAACGCATTAAAAGTCCAGTATGAAAGCAAACTGGAACTGTATCGACAAAGTGCTCCCAAGAAAAGCAAGCAATGGCAAAATCAGATCGATCGGATCGTCAAGGAGATCGAAGAAACGGAATCGTTGAAACATCAATATGGTTCAACCATCGATGTTGCTGGTCTGCTTTTAGTTCATGATGGTAAAAACTGTGAGTTGCTTTACTCCGGTTTGAATGAAGATTTTAGAAAATACCATCCAGCGTATGCGTTACGCTATCACGCACTGCTTTGGGCGAAACAACACGGATGCCAATGGTTCAACTTCGGTGGGGTGGAAGGTACATTGGACGATGGTCTGTTCACCTTCAAAAGTGCGTTCAATCCCACGATCAATGTCTATATCGGTGAATTTGTCATGGCGTGCAGATGGAGCAATATTTTATTTGAAAAAGGATTGCCCTTGCTTCGCAAGTGGCGGGACAAAGCGATTGCCAAAAATAAAAAGGAAGGGAATCGTCTATGACGTACACTTATGCACCGTATCCCAAATATCCCGTTCGCTATTACCGGCAGACGATTTATGATCTTCAACGTCGCGATCCCATTCGTTACATTGCATTGGATGTGGAAACGACAGGATTGAGTTGCTTTGATGATCGTATCGTCGAACTCAGTGCGATTTTGTTTGAAAATGGTGAAATCAAAGCCGAATTCACCTCCTTGGTCAATCCAGGATGTGCCATCCCGCAAAGGGTGATCGAAATCCATGGGATCAATGATGATATGGTCAAGGATGCACCGGATGGTTCGATCATGTTGAAACAATGGAATGAAAAGATGCATTGGATCGATGATCCGACCATGATATTCGTGGCGCATAATGCCAAATTCGATATGAGTTTTTTGGCACAAACCATGCAACGGTGTGGGTATGAATGCGAATTGAATTATGTGGATACGTTATCCGTTTCCAAAAAATTTTTGAATCTGCCGGATTATAAACTCAATACCGTGGCCTCTCATTTCAATATCCATAATCCCCATGCACACAGGGCATATGCAGATGCATTGACCTGCGGGAAGATCATGTGGAAATTGATCCAGGAATGAGTATGGTTCGACCATTGAAAAAAGGCACTTCGCTTCACATCGAAGTGCCTTTTTTCATCCGATCCTTCAATTCATTGCCTTCTTCCACTTTCTGATAGATCCAATAGGCACAGAAGAAGAAAATGGCAATGACAAAGGAGAAGATCACCGCAAATTTGTCTAAATCATGATAGAGTGCTTTCAACAACATGCGCGGACGCAATATATCCCAGCTGTTAAACCGCAAAAAACGTCCGATATATACCCCATACCCCACCAATAACGACAAGATGATCATCAAGCCATATTTAAGGATGGGATGACGGATCAATGGTGTGTTGCGATAGATCCATTGAGTGGAAACCAAACCGCTGACGACACCCAATACGATCCCTGCTGCAACATAGATCAATGCCAGCCAGGCTTTTAGATCCGGGTTATAGGTATAATTCCAGTTGACGATGGAAGAACTGTCCAGATGGATCAGATCGGTGATCATATACGTACTGTTGGGTAAAAATAATAACCATAGGCCAAGAAATGGTAAAACCAGGATGATCCAGAACCATTTTTTGCTGGAAAAACCAAGGGCGACAGGAATCGAGAAAACGAGTGGTAAAAAGGAAAGGATCAGATTCCAATACAACCACTTCAATCGTAATGGTACACCCATATCATCCAGGAATACGCCACATATGGCATACACCAGAGATATCAAGGTAAAAATCAATAATAATTTCCAATCTTTCTTACGCATGATCATTCACCTTTTGGATATTGGAAAAATGCAGTTTGGCCACATGATAGAGCATGGTGGGACCATGTTTATCCATGATTTTTCGAATATCTTCATCCACAAGCTTACCGGCACCTTTATGCAAAGCAATACCGATCTGTTCACTCAATTGATCCATGGCTTTTAAAAACGTATAACGGGCGATCAAAGAAGCACAGGCGACGGATAGATATTGATGCTCGGCTTTGGTTTTGAATGTTAAACCACGAATAATGGTGGTCTGACCATTCAAATAATGGTAATAACTGGTTTCCGGTGTGAATTGATCCACCACACATAAATGGGGTAATTGATGGATCTTTTCTTTTAATTTGACATAAGCATGATTGTGCAATATGGCTTTTAACGCATTGAGGTTATATGTTTGATGCATTTGGTTGTATTTGGCATTATCCAATACCAATACACTGTAAGGACAAGTTTTCATGATGGTCGGGACCACATTGATAATGGTGGTATCATCCATGGATTTGGAATCATCGATATGATAGGGCTTCAATTGGTGTGCCATGGTCTTATCCACATATACCGCACTGACAACGACTGGACCAAAGACATCCCCGGTACCGACTTCATCACTGCCGGCTTGGGGATAGATGGTTTGAACCATCGTATCCTGGGAATTTAGTAATCGTGCAATGGATGGATGATCATCCATCCATTGCGATAACTGATTTCCCTGAAAGACCACTTTGTTGGACGTATAAACCGAGATGGTGATCCCATCCGCTTTATACAGTGTTTGGATATACGGGTTGGGGGATGGATATACCAATAAATCCTTTAGGGTAGATAATTGATGGATGGTTTGATCGTCCCATTGGACGGAAATTACATTGCTCATGCACTAGAGTCTAGCACAAAGTGAGCCTTCATATTGTGGTTGAATCATGTAAAATAATACTGCTCATTCAAGAAATAAAGGAGTTTTTACATGTTTACCTTACCTTCATATTTTTCTGTGGTGGTCACCATCATCGCATTGGTGATGATCATCTTCAGTGTGATCAAAGGATTCAAGGATGGACTGGTTTTGTCCATCTATGATCTGTTTTCCTTATTGATCAGTCTGTATATCGCCTATATCTGTTCAGGAACGTTAGCGGTCGATTTAGCTATCATTCCCGATAATGTCACCAATGGGATCACCATCGTACCCAATGAGATCTTCAATGAAATGATCACCCTGGTGATCAACTATTTCATCAACTGGATCTTATGGTTTATCATCCTTTCCATTGCATTGCGGATCATCCTTCATTTTATTCGGAAGATATTCAAAGGGATCGACAAGATCCCGGTGGTCAAAACCATCAACGAATATGCCGGAGGCATATTCGGTCTGATCAAATCCATCATCATGATTTTGATCATGGGATATGTGTTATCTTTACCCATTATCACCAACGGTGTACAGATCCGTCAGCAGTCATTGATCGAACCATTGGTGGAATTGTCCCGTACCAGCTTTTCATTCATCGATGAATCATTGGATATCAGTGAAACATTAAATGCATTGGCCACAGGATTGACCGATTTTAGCGAGTTATCCGCTTCTCAATTGGATACCTTGATCCAAAATCTATCTGATTTTATTCATTAATGGTTCAACCAAGGAGGACGTTTCATGGATCAAAACCATGAATTTCAAACCATACTCAATACCATCTCATCTTATGGTCAAACCGATCTTGGCAAAGCGTTGATCACTTCCACCCAACCGGTTTTTTCCCGTTTGATCATCAAACGGGATTTAATGCGTTTAAAACAAGCCATGCAATGGTTGAACCAAGGCTATGATGTGGACTTGATCCAATCCATCGACATCACCCCTGAACTGACTCAAGTATCCAAAGGGTATATCCTGACGGCGATCCAATTGCTGAAGATATTGAAGGTTGCCCGTGCGATCGTGGCATTGCGCAAAAGCTTTGCTGCTCATGATGAAGTGGCTATTGATGCATTGGATGATCTGATCGATACGTTGATGGTTGAACCATCGTTTATTGCGGCATTGATGAAAATCATCGATGATGCCGGAGAAGTGCGGCCGGATGCATCAAACGTATTAAGTGATTTATACAGTCAATACGATATCGTCAAAAACCGATTTGATCGCATGGTCAAATCATTTCTTGATACCCATTCTGCCAGTCTGCAGGAACATTTCACTACCTTAAGGGATGGCCGGTTGTGTGTATTGGTGATCAACAGCGATAAAAACAAATTCCGCGGCTTTCAACACGGCACTTCCGCTTCCGGTGCCGCAGTGTATATCGAACCGGAAAGTTTTGTACGTTATAACAATGAATTGGTCAACATCCAGGATGGTATTGACCAGGAAATCCATCGGTTGTTGACGGAAGCATCTTTATTGGTTTTAAACCACAAGGATAATTTATCCGCCAATGTGGAAACGATGGCCATCATCGATAGCATTTTTGCCAAAGCCCGTTGGGGAGTGGCCAATGGGGGATGTGTGGCGGAATTGATGGAAGATGAAAAAGGATATGCATTGGTTCGCGTTCGCCATCCATTGCTAGATGTGAAAAAAGCAGTGGCCAATACCATCGAATGCATGGGCGAAAAACGCATTATTTTGATCACCGGTGCCAATACGGCCGGTAAGACGGTATTGCTGAAAACCATTGGATTATCGTTTATGCTGATGGCCTCCGCTATTCCTGTATTGGCCGATCAAGCACGTCTGTGCTTGATCGATACCATTTTGGATGATGTGGATGATCAACAATCCATCATCGAATCGTTGTCCACATTCTCAAGTCATGTGCTCTCCTGGAAAAATGCGATCGAAAAGGCAACGCCACGTTCGTTGGTTTTGTTGGATGAATTGGGCAGCGGCACAGATCCGAAAGAAGGGGCTGCATTGGGCCAGGCATTGTTGGAACGATTGATGGATATCGGCTGCTTGGTGGTGGCAACCACCCATTTTCAATCCATCAAGGAATATGGTCTGACCCAACCGCTCATTCTTGAAGCCAGTATGGAATTTGATCGGAAAACACTCAAACCGACCTATCGCTATATTGCCGGCTCATTGGGAACCTCCTATGCGTTTGAGATCGCATTGCAGTATGGTTTGGACCAAGATCTGATCGATCGTGCCATTGCATTAAAAGCCGATGCGGAAAGTAAAGCCGAACAGCTGATCAAAGTCTTATCTGCCAAACAGATCGAGCTCGACCAAGCCAAAGTCGCATTGGAACAAAAAGAATCTGATCTGGAAAATGAATATCAGCAGAAATTAAATCAACTGGAAGCCGATAAAGCCAAATTACAGACCGAATATGATGCATTGGTTGAAACCAACCGCAAAACCATTGCCCGCACGCAACAGAAACTCAATACATTGATCAATGAACTTAAACGCAAACCGGATCTAAAACGAGTGGATCAGATCAAAACGGAAGCCAGATCGATCGAAATGGTTGAACCATCGAAATCGCTTGAACCATTGCAACACGGGGATTATGCCCGTTTGGAAGGCAGCAATGCCATCGTCAAGATCATATCCATCCGCAATAACAAAGTGGATGCGTTGCTCAATGGTAAAACCATCCATACCACATTGAATGCTTTGACCAAAGTCTCCAATAGTATGGCCATGGTTTCAACCACGTCTAAAAAGAAACATACCCCAAAACCTGCACGCAATGAATTTATACCTGTAGCTTTTGATGCTCGCTTGAATTTACTTGGACAAACGGTGGAAGAGGGCACACAGGCCGTTGCGGCATTCATTGATAAAGCGTTGGTGGCCAACCAAAAACGCATTGTGATCATCACCGGTGACGGTACCGGCCGCTTGCGCAGCGGCATCCACGATTACCTGCGACATAATCGTTTTGTCGACCATTTTGAATTGGCCGCGCGAAGCGAAGGGGCAAGTGGCGCCACGGTGGTATACTTGAAATAAGATGACCAGTGATTACATCAAGGAAAAACTCAAAACGCTGCCGCTTCTACCCGGATGCTATCAGATGAAGGATGCAAACGGGAATATCATTTACGTCGGCAAAGCCATCAAGCTGAAAAACCGGGTCTCCAGCTACTTTACAGGATCCCATAACTTCAAAACGACCAAATTGGTTTCCAACATTGCCGATTTTGACTATATCGTTACCAAAAGTGAAAAAGAAGCGTTGATTTTGGAAATCAACCTGATCAAAAAATACCGTCCCAAATACAATATCCAGTTCATGGATGATTCCAGTTATCCCTATATTGAACTGATCAGTTCACCGTATCCCAAATTAGACGTCGTGCGATTGAACAAACGCAAACGCAAAGGAAAAATATTCGGTCCGTTTACCGATGTTTTGGCAGCACGCAAAACCGTGAAATTGTTGGAAACGATCTATCCATTGCGCAAATGCAAAAATATGCCGGATAAGGTGTGTCTGTATTACCACATGGGACGGTGTCTTGGACCATGTGAATATAAAGTGGATCCATCCAAGATCGATGAAATGACGGAAGCGATCGAGCGCTTTTTGAAAGGAGACACCAAATCGGTGGTATCCACCATCAAATCCAATATGGCCAAAGCCGTGGAGGAAGAACGATTCGAATATGCTGCCGAGTGCAAATCATTACTGGATTCCATTGACCACGTCATTGCCAAGCAAGATATCGAACAGACCATCCATAAAATGGTCGATGTCTTCAATTGTGTGGAAGATCATGGCCACATCTGCATCAATGTGTTGTTTATCCGAGATGGGGTATTGCTGGATAAAACCAATACTGTCTCCCCGTTATACAGTGACAAGGAAGAAGCATTGACAGAATATATCATTCAGTTCTATGCGACCCATCCCTTGCCTAAAACCATCATTGTGCCCAATGAACTGGATATTCCGACATTGAACAGCTTGCTGGAAGAGAAAGTCACTTCTCCCAGCAAAGGGATGGGTCGCCAGTTGCTTCTCACCAGTGAAAACAACGCACGTAACCAATTGAATACATCACTGCAGTTGATGGTCAAAAATGAGTATGAAGAAACCACGGCACTGCAGGAATTATCCACTTATGTCGGCAAACCAGCGCATTACTTTGAAATCTTCGATAACTCCCATATCGCCGGCAGCAATGCCGTTGCGGCATGTGTGGTATGGGATCATGGGTTCAAACGCAACATGTATCGCTTGTATAAAGTCAGCCATGGAGCGGATGATCTGGCCAATATGGAAGAAGTGTTTTATCGACGTTATTTCCGTTTACTCAATGAAGACAAGCCACTACCGGATATCGTATTTGTCGATGGTGCGGAAAATCAGATGAAACGGGTGATGGATATCCGGGATGCCCTTGGTTTGACCACGATAACCATATGCGGTCTGGTCAAAAATGATAAACACCAGACGGATGATCTGATCACGGAAGATATGGTCCATTGTCATCTGGATAAACAATCCCCATTGTTTTTTTTGTTGACGCAGTTACAGGATGAAGTCCACCGCAAAGCGGTGTCCTTTCATCAAAAACTGCGTTCGAAAAGTCAAACCCGTTCCATTTTGGATGATATCGATGGATTGGGAGAAAAACGGAAAAAGAAACTGATGAACCATTTCAAATCGTTCAAAGCGATCCAGAATGCTTCGATCGAACAGCTGGAAATGGTCATCCCATCATCCATTGCGGTTGCGTTACGCAACCGACTGGATGAAATATCAAAGGAAAATAGTGTAGAATAAAACCGTCATGGATAAGAAAATCATGAAAAATCGACTGCTCTTCACCCTGGTGTTGATTGGTATTACCATATCCTGCCTTGGCTTTATGAACCTGCATTTTGATCGACTTAGTCGCTACCCGTATCAAAATGAAGCAGATCGGGCATTGATCAATCAGTATCTCAATGATGAAGAGATCGAATATATCATTGAATATTCCATTGCACCGATGCAATTTGTCCAATATCTGGGATGCAGTGGATTCAACATTTACCATATTGCCGAATATAACCAATTGAGTTCCTATATGGGGTATGGTTTGGCATGTGAAATGGTTTCCAGAGTGGAATTGACCAGAGATCAGGTGGATGTGCCGACTTTAGCGGCATTGATGAACGTCTATCCATGGGATGTCGTGGATTTTTGGTTTACTTACCATGATATCTACAATCCAAATGCCATTCTGGTTTCGAATCCAAAATCATTGACGGCAGTGGTGGATACCAATTATACCGTGAGCAAATACCGTCCCAATGATCTGGTTTTTCTCAATGAGGATATTCCTCAAAGTGAAGCAGTTCGCGTATCTTCACGCATGGTTGAACCATTGATGCAGATGTGTGATGCATTAGAAAATACGTTTGACCAACCCTGCGGTGGTTTGACCATTACAGACGGATATATCGATTACGATACTCAGGTCGAACTGTATACCCAGGCTCAGACCAACTATGGGGATCAAGCATCGATCTATTGCGATTATCCTGGGCACAGTGAACATCAACTGGGTTTAGCCATCGATATCGCATTAAACGATGGTTCAAAATTAAACGACAGTGATGTCTATGCATGGTTGCTCAATTATTCCGACGTATTTGGTTTCCACTTTACGTATGATGGCACCAGCAGTTCATCCATGATGGCACCCCGCCCCAACCATTTACGCTATAACGGGATATGCTCGGATAAAGTGATCCCCACAACATCTGATCAAATCGATGAAACAGCAGCCGCTGATGAATCCTTGCATTAAGCCTGGATCAAACCGGCTGCTTTTTGATTTGCCTGGATTCTACTTCAACAAACCAGCAATGATCGCTTAAACGATAAAATAGACGCAATGGCTGATCGTTTTCCAAGATCACATCATAACAATATCCAAAATCATGGCTTTTGCTGGTCAAACCACGGATGATCTGATGGATCCTTTTGATCCGTATGAAATGATGATCAACCAATATGGCGATGGGGGTTACTTCTCCATCGCCTTGATATTCGATCACATCCACCAATTTGGAGATATAGTCCATACCAAAAACATGCCATGCAAAGCATGGCATGTCAATCATCCAATATGGCGTCCTCGAATGGATTCGAACCATCGACCGTTCGCTTAGAAGGCGAATGCTCTATCCGACTGAGCTACGAGGACAGCGCTTAAAAGTATAGCAAACCTCACTGGTTTATTCAATGGTGAAAAATTGTGGTGTAATGGTCGAACCATCGATGGTCACGATGCAATAGCTCCGTGGCGAACCATCCCGGTTATAGCGCAATGATCCGGGATTGATCAAAACCATATTCCCGTTATTGACCAGTGCTGGGATATGGGTATGACCATAAAATACCGTATCCACACCTTTATTACGGGCGTAAGCGATCAAGCGGGTCTGTTTGGCATAATCCGCCAGTCGAGTACCATGAATGATCAGTATCTTACGATTTTCAATGGTGATGATCTTTTCCAATGGATAGTCAAAATCATCATTATTGCCTCTGACACATAAAAAGAAGGAATGCATCATGGCATAGTCCATCATCGAATCCCCACAATGGATGCAATAGTCCACATTCGCGCAATGTTGGTTGTAAACATCAAAAAGGATGTCATTGTCCATGTGGTTGTCGGAAACCAGTAAAATGCGTTTCATGGAAACCATTGTAGCAAACATTGATAAGGATGATAGAATAAATCCATGTTATCCAGTGGTTTTATCATGTTTGTGATGATCTTTGTAGCAGTATACGGGGTATTGATCGCATTAGTTTACTGTGGGATCCAGGGAATTTATCTGGTCAAAACCATGCAGGATGTGATGCCGATACTGGATAAGATCAATGGTGATCTGGATCAGATCACAGTCAAAGCAGGTGTGGTTTCGACCAGTATCACCACCAATGTCACCGATTTAAGAAAAACATTGAAAAAGATCGGACAGATCTTATTTTTCATCACCCCATGGTTACGCCATATCCGTTATGGTCGTAAACTGGAAAAGATGGAAACCAAGATCAATCACTTATTAAAAAGCATCAATGGTTAAGACCATGAATAACGGAAAATGATCACTGGGATAGATCCCACCATAATCATGATCGATGATCGTCGCATGTTTGATGGTCAAACCCGGTTTGACAAACAGAAAATCGATCGGAAGTTTCGATGTGATCTTACCAGAGCCATAATGCAACGTATTATGATCATTGTCCGTTTGAACATAATGCATCGTTTGATTCAGCTGGTGAAACCATTTCTCATTGGCCGTTCCATTGAAATCTCCACCCAAGATCAAGATCTGACTTAAATCAATGGTATTCAGCAGACATTGGATCTGTCTATTCCTCACCCAAGGAAACAAAGGATCCAGATGAAGGGATACCAAATGGATCGTTTGATCATGGATTAAAGTGGAAACCACGGTCGCGATCCGTGGTTTCAATGACGTTTTCTGTTTGGAAACCACCATCGGCGTATCGGTCAACCAGATCGTTTGAATCTGTGGTTCTTGAAATAACGAACGCCGCAACAATATCCCAACTCCTTCTTTCACCGTTTCCTTTGGATTGCGAAATGCCCCAAAATACGCATAGCGTTTTTCATAACGATGGGTCAGATCATCCAATGAAGTGGGGGTGATTTCCTGAAGCAGAACTACGTCAGGATTGAGTGAATCGATGCAGGCGCAAATGGCCGGCCAACGGGTCGACCATCTAAGGTGTGCACGGGTGAAGGTCATATCGACTTTTAAATTGATACACAGAACTCTTAAATCCACACCAGTTATTTTAAATATATTTTTAAAGATAACGAAGTGATTATCTACTTGAAATGAACGCATTAAAAAAATATTGCCACTTTTACCAAATTCGCCGTAAAGCCCCTTGCTTTAGCAATGGGGATATAAGGCGATTTTCAAAGTTTTTTAATAAATTGCTCTTATAATAATCCAATATATTGATATTTATTATATAATGTTGGTATGAAATACAAATCAAATCATAATGTTGTCTATTCCTGTAAATACCATGTAGTGTGGTGCCCTAAGTATCGCCGTTCTGTTTTGATAAATG
>CALVGN010000020.1 GCA_944327105.1 uncultured Erysipelotrichaceae bacterium
AGTTGCGATTAACGGCTTTGGTCGTATCGGTCGTTTGGCTTTCCGCCAGATGTTTGGTGCTCCAGGCTATGAAGTTGTCGCGATCAATGATTTGACCAGCCCGAAAATGTTGGCTCACCTGCTGAAATACGATACCGCTCAGGGTCGTTATGCTGGCCACACAGTTGAAGCTGGTGAAGACACCATTACTGTCGATGGCAAGACTTTGAAGATCTATGCTGAAAAGGATGCCGCTAATCTGCCTTGGGGCGAATTAGGTGTCGACGTTGTCTTGGAATGCACCGGTTTCTATACCTCTAAGGAAAAAGCCAGTGCGCATATCAAGGCTGGTGCCCGTAAGGTCGTTATTTCCGCTCCTGCCGGAAATGATCTGCCGACTATCGTTTACAATGTCAACCATGACACCTTGAAGCCGGAAGATACCGTGATCTCCGCTGCAAGCTGCACCACCAACTGCTTGGCTCCGATGGCTTACTTCCTGAACAAGTATGCTGAAATCGTTTCCGGTATCATGACCACTGTTCATGCTTATACCGGTGATCAGATGATCCTGGATGGCCCACAGCGTAAAGGCGATTTGCGTCGTGCAAGAGCTGGTGCAGTCAACATCGTTCCGAATAGCACCGGTGCTGCCAAAGCGATCGGATTGGTCATTCCTGAACTGAATGGCAAGTTGATCGGTAGTGCTCAGCGTGTTCCGGTCCCGACAGGTTCCACCACGATTTTGGTGGCAGTTGTCAAAGGCCATGATGTGACCAAAGAAGGCATCAATGCTGCGATGAAAGCGGCTGCTGAAGGCAATGACAGCTTTGGTTACACTGAAGAACAGCTGGTTTCCAGCGATATCATCGGTATGACCTATGGTTCCTTGTTCGATGCAACCCAGACTATGGTCAGCAAGATCGACGACGAAACCTATCAGGTCCAGGTCGTAGCTTGGTATGATAATGAAAACAGCTACACCAGCCAGATGGTTCGTACCATCAAATACTTCAGCGAACTGAAATAATCGCAACCATTTGAACCAAAGGGCGCTCTTTTAAAAGCGCCCTTTCTTTTTATTAGTGAGGTTTTATGAGCAATAATAAAGTTTTCAATGTGGTTCGTTCTTTGGTGGATGATATCGAAGCCACTCAAATGGACAATATCGAAGCGGCAGCCAAAGCAGTGGCTCAGTGTGTCAAGGATGGTCATATCATCCAAGCCTGGGGCAGTGGTCATTCCGCTGCCGGTGCGATGGAAGTAGCCCACCGTGCCGGTGGGTTCATTCCATCCAAACGATTGATGGAACCATCCAATGGTCAATATGAAGGGGTGGAAGGTGTTGGCACCGTATTCATGAAAAAAGTGGATGTGCGCCCTGGAGATGTGGTCTTCATCATTTCCAACAGTGGTCGCAATCCATTGTGTCTGGATATTGCCTTGGGGTGTAAAGCCAAGGGTGGTTTGATCATCGGTGTGACAGCACTTGAAGCCAGTAAAGATCTTAAACCCAAGCATTCCTGCGGCAAGAATCTGTATGAAGTCTGTGACATCGTATTGGATAATCGTGTCCCCGAAGGGGATTGCTGCATCGATCTGGATGGATTCAATGGTAAAGTGTGCGGTATGAGCATGATCACCACCAGTGTGCTGATCCAGGCAGTGATGTATCGGTCCATGGAATTGCTAGTGGCCGAAGGGATCGTTCCGCCGGTGTATATGAGCCAAAACATCGATGGTGGACGCGAATTCAACGAAAACCTGGAAAAACAATATATCGATCGGTTGTATCGGATTTAATGGTCATACCATGGCATCCTCTGAATTTTTCAGAGGATGCTTTTTACATGGTTTAACCATTGAATGTAAAGATCGTGTCATATTTGAGTAAATTTATTGTTAATTTTTGATTGCTTGCGCCTGCTTCTTTCCTTACAATGAATTCAGATGGTGGTCGAACCATCATCATGTGACGTATGAAACTAGCTTTTTTCCACTGGATCGTGATGAATTGTCAAAGCTAGTTTTTATTTGAATCGTCGATAAGGGGAAGGTTATGCAATTAAGCGATATCTTGTCACTGCTGGGTGGTTTGGCCCTGTTCCTCTATGGTATGAACATGATGAGCACCGGTCTGGAAATGGCAGCCGGTGATCGCATGAAGTCCATTTTGGAAAAATTGACAGCCAATCGAATCATCGGTGTGCTGGTCGGTGCCTTGATCACTGCCGTCATCCAGTCTTCATCCGCTACGACTGTCATGGTCGTCGGTTTCGTCAACTCTGGTTTGATGACATTGACCCAAGCTGTATGGATCATCATGGGTGCCAATATCGGTACCACTATCACCGGTCAATTGATCGCATTGGATGTCGGTGCTATTGCACCGTTGATCGCATTCATCGGTGTGGTCTTGATCACATTCGTGCACAATCCCAAACTCAATTCCATTGGTTCCATTGCCGCCGGTTTTGGTGTCCTGTTTATCGGGATGAATACCATGGGAGATGCCATGGCACCACTTCAAAACGTTCCGGAATTCGTCAATATGATGACCTCATTTTCCAATCCGGTCATTGGTATTTTAGTCGGAGCCATCTTTACGGCCGTCATCCAATCTTCCTCCGCTTCCGTTGGTATCTTGCAGACACTGGCCTCCAGTGGCTTAATCGCACTGGATGGTGCAGTATTCGTATTGTTTGGTCAAAACATCGGTACCTGTATCACGGCAGTATTAGCCAGTATCGGCACCAACCGTGAAGCCAAACAAACCACGATTATCCATTTATCGTTCAATATCATTGGTACGATCATTTTCACGATATTATGTCTGACAACACCGTTGGTGAACTTTGTTGAATCCTGGACGCCTGCACGTGTATCCGCGCAAATCGCGAACATGCATACCTTGTTCAATGTGGTGACCACATTATTGTTATTGCCATTTGGTCAGTATCTGGTCAAATTTGCCCAACACATCTTGCCCGTCAAACCAAAAGATGTGGATCTGGCAAAGAAACTGTTATTCATCAACCCTGTTCATGAAGATAAGACCATCGGTACATCGATGATCTACCTCAAACAAACCATTAATGAGATCAAACGGATGGGCAAATTGGTTCAGGAAAACATCGCAGATAGTTTCGACCAATTAATCAATTATGATGCCAAAAAAAGCGAGATCATCAATCAACGAGAAGAATTGCTCGATTATTTGACTACTGAGATTTCTTCCTTTATCTCCAATGCATTGACCAGTGCCGTCAATAAAATGGAAGCCACGCGTTTCCAAAACCTGTATACGATCGTGATCAATCTGGAACGCATCGGTGATCATGCCATCAACTTCAATGAATATGGGGAAGAATTGTCCAAGCATAAGATCCCATTGCCGAAAGTCAATCAGGATGAAGTGTATACGATGAAAGTGACCAGTCTGGATATTCTGACATTGGTGGAAAATCCGGAACAGACCGATTATGAATCGGTCAGAGCCATGGTCAAAGAAAAAGAACAGGAGATCGATGATCTGACCATCCAATTCCGTCAAAACCAGCTGGAACGCATGGAAAAAGGTGGGAAGGACAGCAGCGAGATTTCCTTGGTCTATTCTGAACTATTGACCGATTATGAACGCATTGGCGATCATGCGCTCAATATCAGCAAATACACCAAAGAAATGTTCTTCAACTAAATCATTCAACCGTATTGACCGGGTCGTTTTGAAAAAATTGACCCGGTTTTTCTGACTTCACATAAACTCACATTGCATATTCGTTGTATTTTCACAGAATCAAAGCATAATGAAGATAGCCAATCGTTGCATTGGAGTGAAAAGAGGTAAATTGTATGTTGAATTCATTTCTTGATGCATTGCGCAAATTCAAAGCCAGCAATGCCATTCTCTATATCCTGATCGGTGTTGTGCTGTTTTTCGTACCTAACCTGTCATTACGGATCGTCTGCTACGCGATCGGTGCCATGTTGTTATGCAAGGGCGTGGTTGCTTTCATGGCATATCAGCGTTCTCGTCAGTTTTATGGCATGCCGGTTGATCTGATCGCGGCGATCGCTTATGTGATCTTTGGGATCATTTTGATCGTTGCGCCTGGTTCGTTCCTGGGTCTGATCCCAACAGTTATCGCCATATTCATGATCGCGGATGGTGTGCAGACTTTATTGAACGCATCCAGTTTGAAAAAGCAGGGATATGATGGTTCGACCACAACGATGATCCGCGGTATCGTGGTCACTCTGTTGGGTATCGTGATCTTCTTCAATCCCTTTGGCGCCATTACCACGACATTGCGCATCATTGGTATCATCTTAATCGTTGATGGGATCAGTGAATGGATCGATGCCGAAAATATCAAACGGTGGATGCGATAGGAATATCCTTGCATACGTAATCAAAAAACCAGAGCCTGGCTCTGGTTTTCTTTTGGTTTGAAACATATGATCGTTATGCTGGTTGCAGAGTGTGTTTTTCCAAGTGGTTTCGAACATAAAACCAACAGACCATCTGAAATAATGATGTGACGATCCAGGATACCGGGAAGCACAGATACAAACCGGGCAAGGTGGTCCACATCTGAAATACTGTGGCAATCCAGATCAATCGCACACCGGTAATGCCGGCGATGGTGATGATCGTGGGAATGGTGGAGTATCCCATGCCACGCATCGATCCAACAATGACATCCAGTATCCCATTGAGCGAACAGAGTAACACCACGTATAACATACGATCATTGCCAGCGGCAATGACTGCCGGATCGCTGGAATATAACGATAAGAAGAAATCTCGAAACAGATACGCGGCACCACCAGTCGCAAATCCGGCGACAGTCACCAAAATCAGACATTGAATGAAAATCGTATTGATGCGCTTATTGTTTCCTGCCCCCACGTTTTGTCCGGTAAAAGTCATACATGCTTGGAAGAATGCATTGCAACTGATGTAGACAAAACTTTCGATGTTGGCGGCGGCGGAGTTGCCAGCCATGACGATGTCGCCAAAGGAATTGATGGAGGATTGGATGATGATATTGGAGAAGGAGAAGACCATGCTTTGGATGCTGGCCGGCAAACCGATGCGGATGATTTCGATCGCGGCAAAACGGTTGAACCGTAATTCTTTGGCATGCAATTGCATCGGCCCTTCTTCTTTGATCAATGTGATCAAGATCAATATGGCCGATACGGTTTGGGAGATGATGGTGGCAATGGCGACACCATCGACACTCATGCCGCATACGATGACAAAGAATAGATTCAATCCGACATTGATGATACCGGCAGCAAACAGATAATACAGGGGACGCTGGGTATCACCTTTGCTACGTAAGATGGCGGCACCGAAGTTATAGACCGCAATGGAGACGGTGCCGAGAAAATATATCCTTAAATATAATGTGGCCAGATCAATGACGTTATCTGGTGTACTCATCATGCTTAACATTGGTCGGGCCAATGATTCACCGATAATAGTGATGATCAACCCGCCGATGATGGCCATCATCATGGAGGTGTGGACCGAATCATGGATTTTCCGTGGATCCCCTTGTCCGACAAAACGCGCCACGACAACATTGGTACCGACACTTAATCCATTCAATAACGCTGTCAGCAGAAACACGATGGAACTGGTACCGCCAACGGCGGCGAGTGCCTGTGGGCCGGAAAACTGACCGACCACGACGATATCTGCGGCATTGAACAGCAATTGCAGCAGACTGGATAACATCAGTGGCACACTGAACAGCAGAATGCTTTTCAGCAAGGGACCGTTGATCATATCCAATTCGTATTTTTTCATAAAATAAAATCCCCCTTGAGTGTTGTTTTACCCCTTATGGGAGATACTTTACGCTTATATCATGTAATTCGTAAAATGAGTTTTCAAGCGATTTGAAAACTTTTTCACGTATTTAAATAATATATTCGGTCCGCGCCAATAGTATTGGTCGTACCATTGTATAATCTTGGGCTTCACCGACGAGAAACCGTTACAGATTATGAAAATATTTTCATAAATAATTTGAAAATACATGTCATTGTATGAACCTGGTGGTATTCTAGGTCCATCTTCTAGTGAAGAAGAGCAAGGGGAAAGGAAGTAATTTATGGTCAAATACATCTGCAAACGACTAGGCGTTGGTTTGTTGACTCTATTTATTTTGACAAGTCTGACGTTCTTTCTGATGCATGCCATTCCCGGCAGCCCGTTTACTCAGGATAATAAAAACATTGCCCCTGAGGTCATCGCTGCCATGGAAGCCAAATACAATCTGGATAAACCGGTCGGTGAACAATATGTCACCTATATGGGGAATGTGCTCCATTTCGATTTTGGTGAATCCATTGCCCGTCGTGGTCAAAATGTCACGGATATCATCATCCAGCGTGCACCCGATACATTCAAACTCGGGGCTGTGGCATTCTGTGTTTCCATCGTGATCGGTATCGCATTGGGTATTATTGGTGCATTAACCAAACATCGTTGGGTCAATGGTGTGATCACCGTGATCGCTACATTGGGTGTCTCGTTACCCAGCTTCATCGTTGCATTGCTGTTAATGATCGCATTCGGTGTGCAATTGAAGATCTTCCCATTGATTGGGTTGGATGGACCATTGAATTACGTGCTTCCGGTCATTGCATTATCCCTCTCACCGATTGCCATGGTCACACGATTGACCCGTTCTTCATTAAGGGATGTCATGAATAAGGATTACATCATCCTGGCGCGAAGCAAGGGGACAACGGATCTGACTGTCGTGATCAAACATGCACTGCGTAATGCATTATTGCCGGTCATTACCTACTGTGGTCCCTTATTTGCCTCTTTGGTCACCGGTTCGTTCGTTATTGAAACACTGTTTACCATTCCCGGTATCGGAAGAGAATTCGTCTCCAGTGTCAATAATCGTGACTACACATTGATCATGGGTCTGACCATCTTCTTAGGTGCCGTTGTCATCTTGATGACATTGATCACCGACATCGTGGCAGCCATTGTTGATCCACGAATCAAACTGGATAAGAAATAGGAGGCAGCATGAGCGAAAACAAATTGAATCTGACGGCAGATGATTTCAGAAAACTCTCTGCCGAAGAAAAAAGTGAAACCATCATTGAAATGGAATCCAAAACATTCGCACAGGATGCCTGGAACCGTTTCAAGAAAAACAAACTGGCCATGATCGGGTTGGTCATCATCGTATTGATGATC
>CALVGN010000021.1 GCA_944327105.1 uncultured Erysipelotrichaceae bacterium
TGCCGCCATAGGTGTTATTACACAAAACGCAGGCGACAACATGAAAGCCGGAATGCTTGCGGCATGCGTTTTCCCAGTTATCTTAATTGTTTCGCTCTGCTTACTAAAGTATATACGCCTGAAAAAATAAAGAGAGATTAAATCGCAGGTTTCCGTTGCGCTTCAGCACTTTAATTGAGCTTCGTTCTTGTTAAATCATTTTAGCAATATAGGGTCAGCAGGTTTACCGATGCCGGCGGCGGATGAAGTTATGCTCTATAAGGCTTTTAATTTTCTATTCAACTCCCTTTTCAAATGGAAAGGGAGTATTTTTTGCCATTTTTGAATTCATCACTTGACATTGTGGCAAAGATCATCTGGTCATCATGTTTGAAAAAAACAAAGTGAGCAAGTTCAGATTGTTATAGTGTTGTTTTTAACCATCACCTCCACCAACTGGTCTTCCAGTTGGTGGATTTTACATTGGTTGGACAATCCATCTTTAAAAAGGGTGGGTGCATCTTCAAGGATAGTAGAGATGGTGTAAACCACCTGTTGATCATATTCAGTATTTTCAATGGTCATGCCGTGTATTTCCACAATATGATTCACCTTTCCGATTCTTTCATAATCCACTTCGAGTTGATAAAAGTGAACAGTTTGGAATGTGGTGAAGATGGCGTGTTGCAATGCCAGGGCACAGCTGGAACCATAGGCTCTGATCAAACCACCGGCACCCAGTTTGATGCCACCATAATAACGGATCACGATGGCAATGATATTGTCCACATCGTTTTTAAGCAATGTTTGTAAGATGGGTGAACCTGCCGTTCCGGCAGGTTCACCATCATCATTGCTTTTGGAATATTGATGATGATCCAGTAGATAGGCATAGCAATAATGGGTGGCTTGTGGATAATCTTCCTTGGCTTTGGCAACCAATGCTTTGGCTTGATCAATCGTAAAACAGCGATGTAATAGACAAATGAATTCACTGCGGTTGATGGTTTGCTTAAAGGTGACACTGGACTTAATTTGCATGGTTTGATTATATCAAGTAGTGTTGAAGCATGGATAGGAGTGGTAAAGAAGATGAGTGTGATGATATCCACATGGAGAATGAGTTATATCGGTATGGTCAAAGCTAGAAGAAACTATGGTTTGAACCATGATTTGGATCAGGCATTGGCGGCATTGATCCATGATGTGGAAAATGATCCACGGTTTCATTCCGTTGGAATGGGAGGTTTACCCAATCAGCAAGGAATCATTCAATGTGATGCATCCTATATGAACGGCACCACATTGGCCTATGGGGCATGTGGTGCCGTAGAGAACGTGGTATCACCATTTGATCTGGCATATCTTCTGAGCAAGGAATACCGGTTCAATAATTTTCTGGTTGGTCAAGGGGCATATGATTATGCGAATGATCATGGTTTGACCATTGGTTCCTTAATGGATTATGCGACCTGGAAACAATATACGGATCGATCAAATCAAGACATGGCTGCTTTAAAAGCATATGACGGGCATGATACCGTTTGTGCATGTATGGTCGATGATCAGGGGCATTGCGTGGTTGGAACCAGTACCAGTGGGTTGTTCATGAAACATCCAGGAAGATTAGGGGACACGCCATGCATCGGATGTGGATTCTATGCGGATGATCAAATTGGTGCAGCGGCAGCCACCGGTATGGGTGAAGCCATTTGTAAAGGTGTGTTGAGCCATGCAGTATTGCAACGGATCGCTCAGGGTGAAGAGCCGATGCATGCCGCTTCCACATTGGTCGCTGAATTTACTGAAATACTCAAATCACGATATGGTAAAACGGATGCCATTTCATTGATCGTGGTCGATAAACAGGGACGTTATGGAGTGGGAACCAATGTAGACTTTGCGTTTGTTCTATCCGTTGATGATCAACCCGTACGAACTTATGTGGCTTTAGCTGATCCACATGGGTGCACCATCCACATGGATGATGGTCAAATCAACGTGGATTGACCATGACCATGGTGTAGAATAGTAACGCATATTGGAAAGGAAGTATTATGGCAAAAATCGAATTTGAAGTGGATGACAAAATCTATCAAAGTTTCATGAACTTTTGCACGGAGTTGAATATGGATGCCACCCAGTTATTGACCAAATTCATGGAAGCCATCGGTGAAGGTGGTGAAGCCATACTCGACATTCCCTATCACATGCCTTCCGATACACTCAATGCCATGTTGGATGAGATCAAACTTGCGGAGGAAAGTGGTGAAACCACACAATCCTCTGAACAGATCAAAGCCATCATTCATAAATACATGAACTAAGGAAAACTATGCAGGATAAGATCATCATCACCGGAGCCAGAGAAAACAATCTGAAAAACATATCCCTGGAGATCCCACGAAATAAACTGGTGATCTTGACTGGAGTCTCTGGCTCCGGCAAGACATCACTGGCATTTGATACCATTTATGCCGAAGGTCAACGTCGCTACGTCGAAAGTCTAAGCGCCTATGCCCGGCAGTTTTTAGGTGGTTTGGAAAAACCGGATGTGGAAAATATCGAAGGGCTTTCCCCAGCCATATCCATCGATCAAAAAACCACATCCAACAATCCCCGTTCCACCGTTGGTACAGTCACGGAGATCTATGATTATCTGCGATTGCTTTATGCGCGTATCGGTGTACCGTATTGTCCAAATCATCATGAACCCATTACTTCTCAAACCATCGCGGAGATGGTCGATAAATGCATGGCATTACCCGAAGGGACCCGATTGACCATTATGGCTCCCATCGCCAAAAACAAACGCGGATCATTCAAAGATGTATTGGATAAATCGGCCAAGGAAGGTTTCGTACGCGCCAGGATCGATGGGACCATGGTACGCTTGGATGAACCAATGAATGTTTTGGATAAAAACAAAAAGCATGATATTTCCATCGTTATCGATCGCTTGACCAATAAACCCGATAATAAATCCAGACTCTATGATTCTCTGGAATTATCCAGCAAGAAAGCCGATGGGATCATTGAAGTGCTGGCCGATGATGAATTACTGGTATTCAGCACCAATTATTCCTGCAAATATTGTGGTTTTTCCGTTCCGAAACTGGAACCACGGTTGTTTTCGTTTAATGCACCTTTAGGTGCTTGTCCGCATTGCAAAGGATTAGGGTTCACCCAGGAGGTGGATATCGATCTATTGATCCCGGATGCTAATCTTTCCATTCGTCAAGGTGGGATCCGTTACTATAAAAATATTGTGGATACCGCTAATCTGGAATGGCGCCAGTTCAAGATATTACTGGACCACTACAATATCGATGAAGACAAACCATTAAAAGACATGAGTGAGGATGAGATGAATATCATCCTGCATGGATCGTTAGAACCACTGCAGTTTACATTGGTTTCAACCAGCGGTCATCGCTCCACCAAATTCGATTACATCGAAGGGGTCAAAGATCTGATCGAACGCCGTTATGCCAATACCACCTCCGAGATGAACCGGGAATGGTATGCCACTTACATGAAAGATATCGAATGTTCCCATTGCCATGGCAAACGACTCAATCCGGCGGCTTTATCCGTATTGATCGGTGGAAAAAACATCGTCGAATTTACGGAAATGAGCATTGCTGAAGCATTGGAGTGGATCGATCACCTTGAATTGAGCGAAACCCAGTCTAAGATCGCCGAGCTGGTGATCCAGGAAATCCATAATCGGCTCTCGTTTTTGAAAGATGTCGGTCTGGAATATCTGACATTGGATCGTTTAGCCGGCACATTAAGTGGCGGCGAAGCCCAGCGTATCCGTTTAGCTACTCAAATCGGCTCGCAATTAACTGGGGTCTTATATGTATTGGATGAACCCTCGATCGGTCTGCACCAAAAAGATAATGATAAATTGATCGCTACACTCAAACACATGCGGGATCTGGGCAATTCGGTATTGGTGGTGGAACATGATGAAGACACCATGCGCCAAAGTGACTGGATCGTCGATATCGGACCCGGAGCCGGGATCCATGGCGGCAATGTGATTTTCAATGGTACGCCCACTGATATCCTGGATTGTAAGGAAAGCATCACGGGCGCATATCTCAGTGGCCGCAAAAAAATCGAAGTCCCCAAGACCCGACGCAAAGGCAATGGAAAATTCTTAGAAGTTCAAGGTGCGAGTGAACATAATCTGAAAAACATCAACGTCAAGATCCCCTTGGGAACGTTGACCGTTGTGACTGGTGTATCCGGAAGTGGCAAATCGACACTGGTCAATGAAACGATCACCAATATGTTGTTTGCAACATTGAACAAACGCAAAGTCGTCGTGGGTAAAGCCAAAAAATTCAAAGGGATCGAAAATATCGATAAAGTGGTTCAGATCACTCAAGATCCCATTGGCCGTACTCCGCGAAGCAACCCGGCGACTTATACCGGAGTGTTTGATGATATCCGCACACTTTTTGCATTGACACCGGAAGCCAAACTCAAAGGCTACGACAAAGGCCGATTCTCCTTTAATGTCAAAGGCGGACGATGCGAAGCGTGCTGGGGCGATGGGATCAAGCGCATCTCGATGAACTTTTTGCCGGATGTCTATGTTCCCTGTGAAGTGTGCCATGGCAAACGGTATAACGACGAAACGTTATCGGTCAAATACCGGGGTAAAAGCATTTATGATGTGCTGGAAACCACTGTTGAAGAAGGGTTATCCTTTTTTGCCAATGTTCCCAAGATCAAATCCAAATTGCAAACGTTGTATGATGTGGGGTTGGGTTATATCAAATTGGGACAGAGTTCGACCACATTAAGCGGTGGTGAAGCCCAACGGGTCAAATTGGCCAGTGAATTGCAAAAGAAACCTACGGGTAAAACCATCTATGTATTGGATGAACCGACCACGGGTTTGCATAGTGATGATGTCAATCGATTGATCCACGTATTGCAACGCATTGTGGAACACGGGGATACCGTGTTGGTGATCGAGCACAATCTGGATGTGATCAAATCCGCAGATTATATTATTGATCTTGGCCCTGATGGCGGTGTGGGCGGTGGCAACGTGGTTGCCAGCGGCACACCGGAACAGGTGGCCAAGATCGAATCCAGCTATACCGGACAATATCTGAAAGGAATGTTGAACCATGAGTGAGACCAATCTGAAAGTTCCTGTATCCAAACTGGTCAAAGATTTTAATCTCCACCGAGCCTGTGGGGATACCAACAGCATGGATGGTCGTTACATCGTTGTCTGTGATGTCAATCGTCCTGGATTGGAATTATCTGGATTCCAATTTGATACCAATCCCAGACGGATCATCATCATTGGTGAAAAGGAGCAAAAGTATCTATCCACATTGAGTGATGATGTGGTTTATGATCGGTTCAGCCAATTGACGGATGTCTATACCCCATGCATCATCGTGACCCATGGCAATCCGGTCCCCAATGGTTTGGTCAGAAAAGCCAATGAACTTAATTTTCCGGTTTTTACCACTGAACTTCCGTCATATCGTATCATTGCCGATATCACCGCATATTTGGATGAAGCCTTGGCTTCCACCGATTCACTCCATGGTGTATTGATGAACATCTTTGGTATCGGGGTGATCATCACCGGAGAAAGCGGGATGGGCAAAAGTGAAGTGGCCTTGGAAATGATCAAACGTGGTCATTTACTGATCAGTGATGATCGTGTGGATGTTGCACGGGTGAATAATCGGATCGTTGGCATGGCACCCTATTTATTGAAGGGGTATCTGGAGATCCGTGGTATCGGTATCATCGATGTGGCCAGCATGTTTGGCGTGACCAGCGTATCCGATAAATCCAATGTGGATCTGGTCGTCCACTTTGAAGCATATGATTACAAACGTGAATATGCCAGAGTCGGGGTCGAAGTGAACTTATACGAAGATATATTGGGAATGAAGATCCCCAAGATGACCATTCCGGTCACGGCCGGCAGAAGCATGGCGACGTTGCTTGAAAGCGCGGTCAGCGCATTCAAGCTGAAAGTCGCTGGCTATGATTCGGCAAAAAGTTTTGAACGCAAGGTCTATGATTACCTTGTTGCTCAGGATAAAGCGAAAGGAGCTTTGTAGAGATGTCGTTTTTTCCCAATCCGCAGACATTGATCAGTATTGGACCGTTATCGATCCGCTGGTATGCGGTATTGATCTGTATCGGTGCTATATTGGCTTATCTTTTAAGCAAAAAACAAATGCGGATCACTGGTTTGGATGATGAAACCATTGATGATATCACCATCGGTGTGGTGTTCTGTGGTTTTATCGGAGCACGGTTATGGTATTGCTTGTTATATGATCCGATGTTTTATTTTTCCAATCCGATCCGTTTGTTACAGGTATATAACGGTGGTTTGGCCATTCATGGTGGCTTGATCGGTGGATTATTGTTCGCTATTTTCTACTGTAAGAAACATCGCTATTCCCTGTTGCGCATCGCTGACTGCATCTTCCCCAATGTGTTGCTGGCGCAAGCCATTGGGCGTTGGGGCAACTTCGTCAACCAAGAAGCGTATGGTGGGATCATTTCACAAAGTGATATTTCATTTTTGCCAAAGTTTATCCAGGATGGGATGTTGATCGACGGCTATTATCGCCAACCGATGTTTTTAGTGGAAAGCGTGATGGATATCACCGGTTTTATCCTGATCGTTTATGTGATGAGCAAGTGGTTCAAACTCAAACGTGGGGATCGGACATATTGCTATTTGATGTGGTATGGGATCTCTCGATTCATCGTGGAGATTTTCAGAACCGATGCATTGATGGTTGGATCATTGAAAATGGCTCAGGTGTTGAGTGTGATCGCCATGATTATCGGATTGTTGGGTTATCTTGGGTTGTTTGAGAAATGGTTCAAACCAAAAAAACCAGTGGTTCTGTTTGATTTTGATGGGACATTGGTCGATACCAGCAAAGCCATTGGTGCATCCATGTATAAAACATTGAAAGCCCATGGCAAGGAAGATCTGTATACGGATCAATTCAAAAAAGACATGCTCGGTCCAGCACCACATGTGCTGTTTGAACAGTATTGCCCGGATCTGGATTCCATGGCATTGCAGGAAGAATATCGTCAATATAACTGGGATGATCAGAAAACGTACAATGAATTGTTTACCGATACCATTGTGATATTGGATTATCTGAAAGAACATGGTTATACCATGGGGATCGTTTCCACTAAAGCGCACAATGTGGTCGAGTATGGTCTGGACATGTTCAAACTCAATGAATATTTCAGTGTGATCATCGGTGGCGATGATGTCAAAAACGGCAAACCGGATCCCGAAGGGTTGTTTGCCGCCTGTGATACATTGAACGTATCCAAGGACAATGCACTTTATATCGGAGACTCGCTCTCCGATATGACGGCGGGCAAGGCCGCCGGGATGTTTACCGTGGCATATTTGAGTTATGAAAGCAAGCGGGATGACTTAAGTGCGTGTGATGCCAATGAACACATCACCGCACTCAATGAATTGATCCCGATCTTGGAAGGGCAGCGGATTTTCAGCTGCAATGGGCGATAATATGGCTGAAATCAAATGTGATGTGGCGATTCTCGGTGGTGGTCCGGCCGGTTTAACGGCAGCGATCTATTGTGCCCGATATAATCTCAATACGGTGATCATCGAAAAGGATCAATGGGGTGGGAAGTTGAATATCATCCATGATCTGGTCAACTATCCCGGATTCAATGCACATGATGGTTCATTATTGGCGACGACCATGGTTCAACAAGTCAACGATCTGGGTGTGACCATGATCAATGAATCCATGGATGACGTGGAAATCAATGAGACGATCATTTTACGCAACGGTTCAACCACGGTCATTGCCGATGATCTTATTCTTGCTTGTGGCAGCAAGCCAGTGCGCAGCAGTATAGAAAATGCCAGCAAATTCATTGGTCATGGTGTCAGTTTCTGTGCCACTTGTGATGCCATGTTTTTCAAAGGAAAACACGTGGCTGTTTATGGGGATAATGCATTGGCAGTCAAAGAAGCGACACATTTATCCCATATCGTTGAGCATGTGAGCTTTGTCACACCATTGGATCACAATGATCCAATGGTGGATGGTTTGAACCATTTGGATAATGTCACATTGATCGACCATGGTAAGATCATTGCGGTCCATGGTATGGACCATGTTGAATCCGTCGAGATTAAAACCACTAATGGTTTGACCACGCTGAATGTGTCCGCGTTATTCCCCTATGAGCAGGCGGAAGGATCGTTGCAGTTTTTAAAAGTCTATGGGATCCAGAATGCCAATGGTTTTATCACTGTCGATGATAAGATGGCCACCTATATCCCCCATGTCTATGCCATTGGGGATATTGTGGTCAAACCATTGCGTCAAGTGGTTACAGCCACCCATGATGGTGCCATTGCGGCATTGAGTGTATTTGAAAGTCATCATAAAGGATAATGGATAGACCATGAAATCACTGTTACTTGCCATTAAATCGATCAAACCCAAAGATCTGTTTCTGATCTTTGCCGGTAGCATGCTGTATGTTTTGTCCATCAAATTTTTCGTGACACCAAACCACTTATACAATAGTGGATTTATGGGAGTCAGCCAGTTACTGAATGATCTGATCCATCATTTCGGATTCGAAAAAACCATTAACTTTGCGGGTTATATCAACTTTGCCATGAACCTACCCTTGTATTTTCTGGCATATAAGTACATTTCCAAGAAATTTCTGGTTGGAACCATCTTATCCGTATTGATCCAAACCATCGGTGTTTCCATGGTCCCAGACATGTCCGCTTCTTTATTAAGCAATGAAATCGCCGCTCTATTGGTCGGCGCCGTGGTCGGCGGATTTGGTGCCGGATTGGTCTTACAAGCCAATTGTTCAGCCGGTGGTACCGATGTATTGGGTGTGTATACCTCTTTAAAGTGGAACATCTCCCCCGGTCAGTTGAATATTTTCTTCAATGCCTTGGTTTATACCATCTGTGCATTGGCGATGAGTGTAGAAACTGCATTGTTGTCGATCTTGTTTATCGTGATCTTCTCCATGGCCATGGATAAGGTCTATTTGCAAAATATCGAAGTTTCCCTGATGATCTTTACCGACAACAAAGCCGTCAAGCAAACCATCCTTAATGAGTTTCATCGTGGTGTGACCTATTGGAACGGAAAAGGAGCCTATACTGAAAACGATAAGGAAATATTGATGGTCGTGGTCAGCAAATACGAAGTCAACAATATCCGCAAGAAAATCAAAGCCATGGATCCCAATTCGTTTATCATCATCAATGATTCCCTGGAAGTTCAAGGTGGCTATGAGAAGCGATTGGTGGTCTGATCTAGATCAAAAGCATTTTCACGGATGATGAAGATGCTTTTTCTTTTTATGGTTTGTGATTATGATTAAAAATATGTCCAACAAAACCAAATATCATCTATTCGTCGACTCACAAATCACGTTAGTTCCCTATTATCCCTATTATGCGACCACATTGCGCTGGTATCAGGATGAAACTCTATGCAAACAAGTGGACGATCGAAAGGATCCGTATGATTTAGATCGATTGAAACGGATGTATCGTTATTTGAATCATCATGGCGATTTGTTTTATATCAAATACAACAATCGATTGTGTGGCGATGTGTGTTTGCAAAACAATGGTGAAATCAATATCGTCATCGCCAAACCTTATCAGAATCGACATATCGGCCGCCGTGTGATCCATTCATTGATCCAACTGGCGAAAGTTCAAAATAGACGTGAGATCCATGCGCGGATTTACCCGTTCAATACGCAATCCATCCGAATGTTTGAAAGTGTCGGTTTTATCAAAACAGCCGATGAATGGTATGTATACCGGATAAGTTAGAACGTTTGATTTTTTTATTTCACCACAATCACCATGGAAGTAATCCAAAAGAATGCACAACGATTGCCTGGATGTGTCGTGATACATCGATAGTGTCGCGATTGTGTCTATGATCGATCTTGAAATCAAGGAAGTGTCGAATTTTTCAACACTTCCTTTTGATTATTTTCGAATATTTAAACTGAAAGCAGGTTGATTGACATGAAAAAGAGTACAAAACAAATCATTCATGAATATCTAATCGAACACACCAAGGGTTTTACCTTTACCAATGCGACAGCTTTGACAGCCAATGCGATGGCGGATGCCCTTGGACTATCACGCTCCATCGTCAGCCAGTACGCCAATGAGCTGATCAAAGATGGTGCAGTGATGAAGATCGCGACGCGTCCAGTATATTTCTTTGATGTGGCCACGTTGCAAGATCAATTCCACATGCAACTGGATGCGACCGATTTTGTATCACTGGATGATCTGCGGGATTACATCAGTGCCCATGGTAACGTGGGTGATTATTTCAAAACACTGGTGGGACATGAAGGGTCGTTATCTAATCCCATCCACTCGGCGATGGAAGTCTTTGAATATCCACCCAATGGATTGCCATTGATGTTGTATGGACAAAATGGTGTCGGCAAAATGACGTTGGCGCGATTGATTTGCAAACAATCCGCGCTGCGTGGCGGAATGTTATCCGGAAAAAGCAAGGTGATCACCTTGGAATTCGAACGGCTTTCCGGTACGAAACAGGTGGAAGCGATCGAGCGGGTATTGGCCAATAATGCCAGTGAACCAGTGGTATTGATCATCAATGATTTCGATCATGTGGATGATACGACCCAAAGCATGTTGGCATCCATTCTGGAAAGTCGCAATACGTCATCCAAAAAAGCCAATATTCACTTCATCTTTATTTCGGTTGCTCATCCACATGAGTTCCTTTCGGTCCAATTGCAACGCAATATCCCCATTTCGATCTATATCCCCAATTGGAAAGAACGTCCCTACGAAGAACGTGAAGGGATCGTCGTTGCCTTGTTGAATAACGAAGCCAAGGTATTGAATCGGTCGATCCAGGTTTCCAGTGTCGTTTTACGGGCTTTGGCCACATTCAACTATGCAGATAATCTTGAGGATCTTTCCAAAACAATCCGTTTGACCTGTGCAAGAGC
Source organism: uncultured Erysipelotrichaceae bacterium (assembly GCA_944327105.1). Lineage (GTDB taxonomy): Bacteria > Bacillota_I > Bacilli_A > Erysipelotrichales > Erysipelotrichaceae > CALVGN01. Next base: position 11,050 of record CALVGN010000021.1, read on the forward strand.
GTCATTGAATCAAAGAAATAACGCCCATCTGACATTGCATCCATACGATATGCCGGATCAGGAATTATCAGCGATGACCTTATCGAGTGCGGATGTGTCCTATATCGATTGTGCGTCGTATGTTCCAACCAAACAAATCGATTCTTATCTGGAGCAATTTGACGAATTATTAACCTCTTTTGAACAGGGTGGCATCAATGAAGCCATGACGACATTCAATGAGTTCTATTCGCGGCTTGTCGATGGATTGATGGAAAACAGTGAACATCATGAACTCTCAGGTTTGCAAAGTGCTTTGGGAAATATCATCGATATCGTCGTACGCCGCCGCTTGATCAATATCCCATCGAATTTTACGATCACTTTCGCTTATTTGATCGCGTTATGTTCAAATTATTCTTTATCTTTGGAACGTTGGGAAAAATCCAATGAGGTTCGCTTATCGAAGTTGACGACCAGTTTGCATCGTCAACTGGTATCGGAAGCGATCGTGGTCAATGAGATAGATGAGATGATGGCACGTAATCTGGAACAACGTACACCCACCATTATTTGGTGTGTGATGGTATTGATCTTATCCCGTTACAACACCGAAGTATCTCAACGGAAGATCTTTGGTTTGATCATTTGTCATGGGTATTCTACGGCATCGTCTATGGCATCGGCAGTCAATACATTGATGGGATCATATGTCTTTGAATCCATCGATATGCCCATTGATATATCGGTGGATCAGATCAAGGATGCATTGCTGGATAAGATCCAAAGAGTCAATCGATTCGCGGATGTGATCATCATGGTGGATATGGGTTCATTGGAACAAATCGCCAATGGTTTGACCACCTTGGTCAATAAGAATATCGGAGTGATCAATAATGTGACCACTCGGATGGTATTAAACGTGGGATATCGGATCCAAAATGGTGAACCGATCGAATCCATTCTCGAACATGTCAAAGCGGAAAGTGTGGTTGAAACCAAATTCATTCAATGTGCGACCCGGGATGCCATCATTTTCACCAGTGAATCCGGAACCAATACCGCGAAGCGGATGATGGATCTATTTACGGATTCCTTACCAGAAGATATCCCGGTCCATTACGAAGTCGCTGATTTTTCAAGATTGCTGACCGAAGGAAAAGCAATGGATATCTTTGAAAAAAATAATGTGCTTTTTATCACCGGTACCGCCAATCCCAATATCGATGGGATCACCTATCTGCCGCTTGAAGATATCATCACCAGTGAAAATCTGGCACCGGTCAACGATACGTTAGATAAATATCTGGATGAAAATCAGTTAAAAACACTATCGATATCCTTACGACGCAACTTTACGTTGCAGAATGTGGTGCAGTATCTGACGATACTCAATCCAAAAACACTCCTGGATTATGTCACGGTGGGCATGGATGTACTTCAAAACAATTTGAAGATCCATTTGACCGGTAAAACACTGGTGGGGATCTATGTACATATCTGCTGTCTGGTGGAACGATTGGTGACAAAAACCACCATTGATGATGATCCGACCATTGCTGAATCATTTGCCAATCAACATCCGCGCTTCATCAATGCCGTCAATGAATCGTTTGCACAGATTCGAAAACACTACAACATCGATATACCGAATAACGAAATGGCATATATCTATCATTTCATTGCCAATGAAACCAATACGGAAGGGGAATCGTCATGAAGAAACGGCACACCATCATTGCCACGCATGGGCTGTTGGCCAAAGGATTGGCCAGTGCATTAAACATCATTGTGGGGGAATTGGAAGATACCACGGTGATCTGTGGTTATACCACACCGGAGTTTGATCTGACAGCAACGATTGATACCACCATGGCATCCATTGATGCGTCCACGAGCGAAGTGGTGGTCTTCACCGATCTATTGGGTGGTTCCGTCAACAATGGTTTTATCACTGCATTATCCAAATACCACTTCCATTTATTTACCAATACCAATTTAGCTGTATTGATGGATTACTACATCACCCATCCTGATCTGGATGAATTCACCCAAAAACTATCGGGTGACGATTTTAAACCCATGGATTGCAATGCATTGGTTGCAACCATGCAAAACGATTTGGAAGACGATCTGTAAAGCAAGAAAAGGAGGTGAAACAATGATAAAAGCATTACGAATCGATCATCGACTGGTGCATGGACAGGTAGCTTTTACCTGGAGCCATCATCTGGGCATCACCCGCATTATCGTCATTGATGATAAATCGGCCAATGATGATTTCCAGAAAATGGCGTTGAACATGGCGAAACCAGCCGGAACCAAACTGAACGTGTTTACTGTCGACAAAGCGCTGGAACGTGTGGAGAAAATCGAATCATTGACCGATAACATCTTCATCATCTTCGGCTGTGCCCATGATGCGAGCCGCTTCATCACCGCGCATCCCAAGTTCAATGAACTCAATGTCGGCGGCATTGCCAAGAAGGAAGGATCCAGACAATTCTCCGAAGTGGTCTATTTGACGAGTGAAGAGGAAGCGGATCTGAAAGCCGTTCAGGATTGCGGTTGTGCGCTGTTCATGCAGCAGTTACCGACAAGCAAACGCGAAGAACTGAAATTATAAAGGGAGGTAAATCATGTTCTTATTGCAATGCATCGGCGTCGGTTTGATCTCAGTATTCTGCATACTGGACTCCCGTATTTTGGGAAGATTGAACTTTGAACGTCCATTAATCACCTGTACCATGGTTGGTATTTTGCTTGGTGATGTCCAAACCGGCTTATTGGTCGGTGCTCAGATGGAAATGGTGACCCTGGGTATGATGAGTATCGGTGCATCCGGTGTCGATATGAATATGGGCTCCATCGTGGGATGTGCCTTGGTCATCATGACCGGGACCAACATTGAAATGGCATTGACCGTTGCTGTTCCAATGACGGTATTATCCAACATTTTGGGTATGATCTCATCCATCGTGAGAATCCAGTTCACCCATATGTGCGACAACTATGTGGAAGCCAGTAATTACAAGATGGCCCGTGTCGTGCATTCCATCTATGGTCCGATCCTGTATTCATTGTTTAACTTCATTCCGGTATTCTTAACGGTTTACTTTGGTGCCGATGTGGTCAATGCCATTACGGAAGTGGTTCCGGAATGGGTCAATAATGGGGTTTCCTTGGGTGCCAATATCATCAGCTTCTATGGTTTCGCTTTATTGTTAAGCACCATGGTCAACAAAAACAACGTCATCTTCTTCTTTGTCGGTTTTGTGATTTCTGCTTACAGCGGACTTGGCTTGACCGCAATGGCCGTGATCTCCATCGTCTGTGCGTTCTTGTTATATCAATTGCGTTATCAGGATAAGCCGACCGGTACCACCAAAGCGGTGGAATCACAGATCGATCCAGACTATGACGAGCTGGAAGATCTCGATAATTAAGGAAGGGGGACGTTATGTCAAAACAAGGTTTACAAAATCAGAAGAATCTCCCTTTGAAGAAAAAGGTACGTGAGTTCTTCTGGGGCGCCTGGTTCATGCAGGCCAACTGGAACTATGAACGTCAGATGAATACCGCGTTCATGTATGGTATGAGCAATACCATCGACCGCATCTATGATGATCCAAGCGAAGACGAAAAGCGCAAAGCTGCTTATCGCCGCTCACTTGAATTCTTCAATATCACCCCGCAGTTTGGTGCATTCACATTGGGCCTGGCAGCAGCCATGGAAGAAGAATATGCTGAACATCCGGATACGTTCGATCCAAAGATGATCGGTGCCGTCAAGACGGCACTGATGGGACCACTCTCCGGTATCGGTGACTCCTTATTCCAGGGGACGATCCGTGTCATCGCGATGAGTATCGGTATTTCCTTGGCACAACAAGGTTCGATCTTGGGTCCGATCATTGCCATGATCATTTCCATTGCGACCTCTGCGCCGATCACCTGGTATGCCGGAAAGATCGGGTATGTCAAAGGTCAGGAATTCTTGGAACAGTTAACCAAGAGCAACATCATGGACAAACTGATGTATGCCTGCTCTGTGGCGGGTTTGATGGTCATTGGTGCCATGGTGGCATCACTCGTCAATATCACGACACCATTGGCAATGGGTGATGCATTGCAAGTGCAGTCGGTCTTGGATTCCATTTTACCGAAGATGATCCCATTGACATTGACCGGGATCATGTTCTGGATCGCGAAGAAAGGGGTCAAACCGATGGTGGTCATCGTATGCTGCTTTGTGATCGGATTGATCCTCAACTACTTCGGTATTTTGGCCGTGTAGTGGTTTAACCATAGTGAATCATGATGTAACCAATCAAACACAACATAAAAAGTAGAAAGAAGGAGGTTTGTATGTTTGATGTAAAGAAGATGATCGATGAGGTCGTCGCCAAGAAGGAGGTCACCAATTTAGCATTTGCCGGTTGCGGTGGATCATTGGCTTGCTTCTACCACCCGTTCTATTATGTTCAACGGGAAAGTGACAAGTTAACGACCAACTATGTCACTGCCAATGAATTTGTGCATGATACACCCAAGACCATCGGTGAACATTCCATCGTGGTCGTCGCTAGTCGTCGTGGCAATACCGCAGAAACCGTGGAAGCGGCACGTGTGGCGAAAGCAAAGGGTGCAACCACTGTCGGTTTGGCGTATGAGCATGATACCGAATTGGAAAGTGTGGTGGATTATACCATTCACTTCCGTGATGGGGAAGGCGTTCCGTTTACGGAAAGCAAAGGTGCGTATGCATTGATGATCGCCGTGGAACTGGTCAACCATACGGATCACAATGCCAACTATGAAAAGATGGTTCAAGCCATGAAGAAAATGGATGAGATCGTTCCGGCGGCTAAAAAAGCCATCGTTCCGGAAGCGATCAAATTCTCCATTGATTACAAGGATGATAAAGTCATCTATACCATGGGTTCCGGTACAGCTTGGGGCGCTGCCCAACAGCAGACCATTTGCATCTTCATGGAAATGCAATGGATCAATTCCAGTGTCATCCACACCGGTGAATTCTTCCATGGTCCGTTTGAAATCACCGATCCGGATACGGCTTATCTGTTATTGAAGAGCACGGGTAAGACCAAGGAAGTCGATGAACGTGCCATCCGCTTCATTTCTGCTTACAACCATCACTTAACGGTGATCGATGGCAGCAAGTATGGTATGGACCAGTTGGGTGAAGTGAGTGAATACTTCGATGGTCTGTTCTATTCCGCAATGCTGGATGTATACAACGACCTGTTGGCTGCAATGCGCAATCATCCGTTAAGCAAACGGAAATACATGTGGAAATATAACTATTAATATTGGTTTGAACCACAGTCAAACGTGATTCAAGGCAGGTTCGATCCGTGGATTGAACCTGCCTTGTTTATCTTTTGTGAAAGTAAAAGGGAGGAATACAGATGGTCAAGACCATGTTGGATTATATTGATGAAACTGATGCAGCCCTACAGCATATCATCGCTGCTTCAGATCACTTGTTCCAAGGATTCGTCAATCATTTCATCAATCAAAAGATCCATATGATTTATTTGATTGGATCAGGTACCAGTTACAATGCGTTGATGGCCATGCGATCGAGTGTAGAAGCGTTGATGCATATTCCGGTGATCACGGTCTATCCGGAGTGGTTGATCGATGCGTATACCTTGGTTGGACCAGGGGATATGGTGGTTGGGTTAAGCCATGGCGGACACAGTCGCAGCACCATTGAAGCGTTGGACTATGCAAAAACCAAAGGGGCGTATACGGTTGCTGTTACCGGTTTTATGGATGCCCCCATCGCGCCGCATGGGGATATTGCGGTCTATATGGCCAGTGGTGAAGAAACGGTGGGCGCAAAAACCAAAGGATTCTTTGGTTCGATGGTCACGGTTTTACTCATGTTTGCATATTTATCCAAAGCCAAAGGATGGATCGATGGTTCAACCATGGATCATCTGGTTGCTCGCATTCAAAAAGCCAGTGGTCATATATCGGTCAATAAAACCCATACATTGAATTGGTTGAAATCATCATTGGATCTTTTGACACCGTATCGGCGCATCATCGTTGTCGGATATGACGGCAATATCGGTGCATTATTGGAAGGATCATTGAAATTGATTGAAGGATGTCGTTACAGTGTAGCATGGTATGATCAGGAAGAATTCATGCATGGGATCTACCATAGTATCGATTCAAATACATTGATGATCTACTTGGCATCCACTGGTCGTGGATATGATCGTTGTATCCAACTATGCAACTATATCCATCAAAAACATGATAATCCATCCATTGTGATCACTTCATCTTCTTCGATTGACGTCAATGGGATGGTTTTGACCATCGAAAGTGATGAGGATCCATGGTTTAAATCCATGGAGTATGTGGTTGCGTTACAAGTATTAGCTCACGAATTATCCAAAGGTATCGGAATCGATGCAAATACTTCTTCCGATCCGTTATTCCATGCTACCATGGGGTCATATGTGGGCAAAGATTAGACAAACTTACTTTGGACCATGGCCATTCAACAAGCATGTCTTGCTCGTGGCCATCCCCTTTGCTTTACAGCAGTTGTTGGTTTCGTGCATGGGCATCATCGATTCCATCATGGTAGCGTGGATCGGTGAAGTCTCTGCAGTCGGTACGGCGGCACAAATCGAAACCTTGTGTTCTTCGGTAGCCTTTGGTGCCATCAGCGGCACAGGGATCTACGCAGCGCAATATTATGGGGCAAAGAAACATCTACAACTGAAGCAAACATTTGGATTATCGATCGCATTGGCGATCGGGAATGGGTTGGTGTGGTTGTTGACCGCACAATTGGGTGGTCAAACCATCATGAACTTTTACTTGTCGGATCCGGCCGTTGTGCAAAGCGGATGGTCGTATTTAAGAGTCGTGTGTTTTTCGTATATCTTCAATTCGATCGCTTTTTGCTTTTCTTATTTATTCCGTTGCATGCAAAAACCAAAAGTACCATTGGTGATCGGGATCGTCGCCATGATCACCAACTGTTTTTTCAATTATGTCTTGATTTTCGGCGTTGGACCATTCCCACAACTGGGAGTGGTGGGTGCCGCATGCGGCACTGTGATCGCTCAGGTGGTTTCGGTCATGGCATATGTGGTTTATTCCATTTATACCCATCAGCCATTTATCGGTAAATTCAGTGAGATGTTTGGTTTTACCATCGACTTCTGCAAACCCATTTTCAGACGGATCTATCCATTGATTTTCAATGAATTGATGTTCGGCTTGGGGACGACATTATTCGTTAAAGCGTTTGGTGCGTTGGGTACGCAAAGCATGGATGCCTATTATGTCGGCGCGAAGATTTATGATCTATTCAATGCAGCTGTGGTAGGCGTCTCCAGCGCGACTGCGGCGATTTTGGGGGCGGCTTTGGGTGCCAACGAAATCGAGAAAGCAAAAACAGAAGCAGATTACTTTATCGGACTGGCACTTCTGATGGCTATTGGTACGACCGTATTCATCGTGGTCACTTCACCATTATTGGTGGCGTGTTTTGGTTTGACGGATCCATTGGTCCATACATTGGCCACGCAAATCGTTTCGGTGTTTGCCATCAAGATCGCATTACGCTTATTTATCGTGATCGTTTTCTCGGCATTAAGAGCCGGAGGGGATTCCAAAGTGTTAACGGTATTGGATTCAGGCATCATGTGGGTGGTTGGTCTACCCAGTGCATTCATTGCGGTATGGTGTGGTTTGACCAATATTGCAGTGGTATTCTTAGTGACACAGATCGAACAGATCGTGCGTGTCTTTGTGGGCATGAAACGATTCAATTCCAAAAAGTGGGTGGTCAATCTGACCACTGGAGCATAGTTATGAGGTGTATTGAACGCTATAAAAGTGGATTACCCGGGAAATACCGGGTCGAAATTCCCATTGGGAATTATGATGAAACCATCAAATGTATCATTATCAAAGGTGAGATGGATGGACCATGGATCTTAGTGGATGCGGGGGTCCATAGTGCGGAATACAATGGGATCAAAGCCGTGATGGAATTAAGTCAGTCATTGGATCATCACATGGTCCATGGTGGGATCATTTTGATTCCGTTGATCAATGAAAATGGATTCCAGCATCGCGCCGGGAGCAATGTTTTTGCCGATGGGAAAAACTTGAATCGGGTTTTCCCCGGCAAAGAATTTGGCTCCCTGGCGGATGTGATGGCTTATACCATCAGCACACAGATCTTCCCTTATGTGGATTATGTGGTGGATATCCACAGTGGCGATGCGTATGAGCAATTGACACCGTTTGCGTTTGTATTGGGTGGTTGCAACCAACAGGTGAATGATGGTTCGACCATGTTGAGTCAATGGATCGATGTGAAGTATTTGGCCAAATCCATGCTCACGAGTGGTGGTTTGTACAACAGTGCCGGTGCTTTGGGTATCCCTTCCATCTTGATCGAACGGGGTGGCATGAACGATTGGAATGATGCATGGGTCAACCAGGACAAAGCGGATGTCATCAATATCTTGCAAGGCCTCCATATTTTGGATGGAGAAGCCCTGACATATGATCATATTCTATTCGAGCAGGTCGAATATGTCCGTGCGCCAAAGTCCGGATTGTGGCTAACCAATGTATCCGCTGGTCAAACCATCGTTAAAGATCAATTATTGGGAACGATCACCGATCCCTATGGTGATCCTTTATCGAAGATCATCGCCAAAAATGATGGAGTGATCCTTTATCAAACCCACTCTCTAAATGCGATTGAGAAAGGCGCATTGATTGCGTATGGTATCCACCATGAATAAAAAACCGATCAAACTGATCATTTTCGATGTCGACGGCTTGATGTTAGATACCGAAAGTGTTTGGAAAAAAGCCTGGACAACCATTGGATTCAACGCAGGACTTGGCGATATTGGGGATTCTGTATTTTTGAAATTAGTCGGCATCAGTGGCAAAGCCGTTGAAGATGTCGTTTATCGTGAAATCCCGAATGCTAAAACTGCTAAATATGTGATGGAACAATCCAGAGCACTTGGCATGGAGTTATTGAAGAGCGAACTGTATCCAAAGCCAGGTGTCGTTGAATTTTTGAATCAACTAGACCATTTACCAATCAAAGTGGCCGTAGCGACAACGACTGCGCGGGAAGCCACCGATGAACGATTGAACCGATTAGATCTGATGCGTCATTTTGATTGTGTTGTCTGCGGTGATGAAGTGAAAAACCGAAAACCTGATCCAGAGATTTATTTGAAAGTATTAAAACATATGATGGTCAAACCAGAGGAAGCATTGGTTTTGGAAGACAGTATTGTCGGTGTACATGCAGCCAGCAATGCCGGGATCGATGTTATCCAGATCCCAGATCTTATCCCGGCCAATGATTTAACCAAATCATTGGCGGTCACTGTCTGTGATTGTATGGATCAAGCTAAAGCGTATATCGATGCACATTATCAAATGGTCTGACCATTTTTATAGAAACATGTTAGAATGAAATGGATGCAGGTATAGTTCATCGGTAGAACATGGCCTTCCCAAGGCTAGGAGGTGGGTTCGATTCCCATTACCTGCTCCATTCAATGTACTTTAACTTATGGTTTAACCATAAGTTTTTTTTGGTTTCGATAATAAACACTTCGTACTTTGAAATTCTATTTATTTTTGTGAAGTGTATTGATGCGAATCAAATATATTACCGATGTAAACACTTATGCTGCGATGGAAGCTGCGGAAACGGGTGAAGGCATTTACCGACCTTTTGATACTGTTGACGATTTGATGGAAGTATTAAACGCCTAAACATGAATTTTCGAACGCTTCAAAAAGGATTACCAGATTGTTGGAAAGCGTGAGCTGGATCCGAGAAAATTGGAAAGCCTCATCATTTGCCTGTGCAAGCCCAACATTTAGCATATGTGAGTTTCGGTCTTTATGGTAATATCTTCAGGTCGGTCGCAATTCCCCGACATTAAACAAAACAAGGAGATTTAACAAATGAATGTAAAACGAATGGCTGCAATCGGTATGATTGCAGCATTGTATGCCGGCTTGACACTGGTACTTGCCCCGATTTCCTATGGACCGATCCAGGTACGGATCTCGGAGATGCTGACCATGTTGCCGCTTTTTTATTCCCCTGCTGTCTGGGGAGTGACACTGGGTTGCTTTATTTCCAATCTGGTTGGTGTGTTTTTAGGAATCAATTTATTGGGGGTTTATGATATTTTCATCGGCACTGCAGCGACGTTGATCGCCGCGTTGATCACGGTACGCTTCAAGGATATCAAAATACATAATATTCCATGGATATCCATTGCGTCACCGATCATCATGAATGGTTTGTTCGTCGGACTAGAGTTAGCGTATGTATTGATGCCGGATACATTATTACAAGGGTTTGTCATCAATGCATTCCAAGTTGCCCTTGGTGAAGCCATCGCTGTGATCGTATTGTATCCATTAGTTATGGTTATTGCCAAACGGATACCATTTGATCAATATTGATTCGTATTTTGGAATTGCATCAAACACTGGTTTAACCAGTGTTTTTTGATCTATTCGTTATAAAATTGAATTGCTTATGGTTCAAATCAAACGTATTGACACATATAGCGATGATCGTTTTAGTCAGGAAGCCCTTTATCAGCATGGTTGTTTTCTGATTGATGACTTACCGTTTGAAATCAAAATCATATCGAGCAAAGAAGCCGTTATCTATGGAAAAGAAAAGTCCTTATATCCTGAATTGATTGATGAGTTTCGCTTTTACTCTCCGCAAATCACCATATTTAAAGACACAAATGATATTCTTATCAAGAATTTTGCAGAACCGGAACAACTTTCCGTATTATTGAATGAAATCCAACCTTCTCAGTTTTATGTGGATAAAGAAAAATTGAATGCGATAAAAACGTTTATTCAAAAACAAGACGATATTGTAATTCAAGCTGGAAAATCCCAAACGGGCTATATTGCTCTCGATGGCCATACCAGATTATATTTGGCTGTTTTAAATGGTTGGATTAAAGTCAATGCAGTCATTGTACCGATTGATAATGATATGTTTGAGTTTGTCAAAGAGGCTAAACGCAGAGGTGTCCAAAGTGTTCGGGATATGATCTTGCTCAATCATGACGACTATGTTGTCAAGTGGCATCGTTTTTGTGATGCTTATTTCGATGAAAAGCAAATTAGTACGCCTCAGTCAAACTGAAACCGAGTGATGAAATGAATGTAGACTTGACAGTCCCCATGACTAAAGTCAGGGGATTCTCGCTACCCCGCCACCATATTGTGGCTGACCAGTACATTTCTGCTAGGTCGTAGTGCGAGCTACGGGTGTGCCATCACCCATCGTAGGGCAGAACATATAGTTCCCTACGCAGTATGTCTGATATTTCTATCGCCAACATACTCAGTTGAGTTACAGATATTTATTGCTCCAAGCA
>CALVGN010000022.1 GCA_944327105.1 uncultured Erysipelotrichaceae bacterium
CTGCATACATGGTCATTCTATAGACTTTCGAAGAATATAGAATACAAAGCAAAACTTGCAGGCATTCGAGTTGAGTATGTAGATCCCGCATATACAAGTCAGAAATGTCCAAATTGTGGCCGTATTCATCACGCTAACGATAGAAAATACATTTGTGATTGCGGATTCCATATCCACAGAGATTTGCTTGGAGCAATAAATATCTGTAACTCAACTGAGTATGTTGGCGATAGAAATATCAGACATACTGCGTAGGGAACTATATGTTCTGCCCTGCGATGGGTGATGGCACACCCGTAGCTCGCACTACGACCTAGCAGAAATGTACTGGTCAGCCACAATATGGTGACGGGGTAGCGAGAATCCCCTGACTTTAGTCATGGGGAGTGTCAAAAAGAATAGCGTGAATGTAAGGCAAAACACAAAAATGAAAAAAGCGCCGGAAAGCCCGTAATATCAAGGTTTGAAGGGATATAAGAGATATGATAAAAATACTATTCATCTGCCACGGCAACATTTGCCGTTCCCCAATGGCTCAATGTATATTTCAATATCTGGTTGATATCCATGGATTAACTGATAAATTCATCATTGATTCGGCAGCGACCAGCACCGAGGAAATCGGCAATCCGATATATCCGTCGGCACGACGCATACTGATGGAACATCATATTCCTTTGCTGGATCATCACGCGCGACAGTTTCGAAAAGACGAATATTCAAACTGGGATCATATCTTGGTGATGGATCTCACTAATATTCGGAATATATCTCGATTATGTGAAGATAGTGACCATAAAATCCAATTGCTCAATGATCGCCCTATTGATGATCCATGGTATACCGATGATTTTGAGACGGCCTATCAGCAGATATATGACGGATGCGTACGATTACTGAATCGATTGGTTCAACCATCCAAAAAAGGAGAAGACCATGTTGTTTGATTATCATGTCCATACTGCTTTTAGTGATGACTCATCTTATCCCATGAGTGATTGCATTTTGGATGCAATCGATCTGGGTATCGATGAAATTTGTTTTACCGACCATGTGGATTATGGGATCAAACTGGACTGGGATCAATCCAAGAAGTTCAAAAGGGTGAATGGTCAGCTTATGGCCAATGTGGATTACCCATTATATTTTCAAACCATTTCCCATTATCAACGGTTGTTCAAAGGTCAGATCACATTGAAAAAAGGACTGGAATTTGGTGTTCAGACCCATACCATTCCGTTGTACCAAGCATTATTTGATGAATATGAAAATCAATTGGATTTTGTGATCTTGTCCATCCATCAGGTGGATGATTTGGAATTCTGGACCCAGGATTATCAGAAAGGGAAATCCCAAAAGGAATACATTGAAGGCTATTATCGACAAATGTATGACGTGGTTCGATCATTTCATGATTACAACGTATTGGGACATATGGATATGATCAATCGCTACGATTTGATCGGAAATTATCCGTTTGAATTGGTCAAACCATATATAGCGGAAATACTGAAAGTGGTCATCGCGGATGAAAAAGGCATTGAATTGAATACATCTTCTCATCGTTATGGTTTAAACGATTCCACACCGTGTAAAGCTATTATGGAGTTGTACCGGGATTTAGGTGGGAAGATCATCACCATCGGCTCGGATGCTCACTCAAAACAACACTTGGGGGCCTATATCAATGAAGGGAAGGCTTATTTGAAATCCTTAGGGTTCGAGTGGCAGTGTGCTTTTTATCAGATGAATCCGTCATACTATCCGATTGGTTGATCATCATCAAACAGGTGTTCAACGATTCTGAGCATATCGGATGCAATGGTTTCAACCATTATCTATAATGGTGCCAGTACTAGGGGAGGAACCATGAATAAAGAAAAATTCGATGTCATGGGCATGACGTGTTCTGCTTGTTCATCCCGCGTGGAGGGCAGTGTATCCAAAATGGATGGAGTCAGCAATGTTTCCGTCAATTTGCTTAAAAACTCCATGACACTGGAATATGATCCAACCAAGACGAGTGTGGATGATATCATCCACACGGTTCAACATGCGGGTTATGATGCCAAAGTTACCAATGGTCAAACCAGCGTATCCTCTGCTTCTAAAATAGATAGCCAGCAATTGGAAAAAGATGCATATAAAGATCAATTGTATCGTTTGATTGCATCGTTTGGTTTTACCATTCCTTTGTTTTATATATCCATGGGTCACATGATGGGATGGCCCTTACCAGCCATATTCTGTGGCACTGAGAATGCATTGATCTTTGCATTTACCCAATTATTGTTGACCTTGCCGGTCATTTACATCAATCGCAATCGGTTTATTACCGGATTTAAAACATTATTCCATGGCTCACCCAATATGGATTCCTTGATCGCATTGGGTTCCGGAGCTGCCACGGTATACGGGATCTATGCCATTTATAAGATGGCGTATGGTTTTGGCCACGGGGATATGGCATTGGTGGAGCAATTCAGCATGGATCTTTACTTTGAATCCTCTGCGACGATATTAACGTTGATTTCATTGGGGAAATTCTTTGAAGCCAGAGCCAAGGGCAAGACCAGTTTGGCGATCAGCAAATTGATGGATCTGGCGCCTAAAACGGCAATTGTTTTGGAAAACGGGATTGAAGTGGTCAAACCAGTGGAAGCAGTTGGCGTGGATGATATTTGTATCGTCAAGGCCGGTGACTCCATCCCGGTAGATGGTGTGATCATTGAAGGAAGTGGTGCCATCGATGAATCCGTGATCAGTGGGGAATCCATACCGGTGGATAAGACCATCCATGATAAAGTTACGGGTGCAACCATACTCAAGAGTGGTTATATCCATGTGAAAGCCACGCATGTCGGTGATGATACCACTTTATCCAAGATCATCGCATTGGTGGATGAAGCCACTTCCAGTAAAGCACCGATCGCAAAATTAGCCGATAAAGTCGCTGGGATCTTTGTTCCCGTGGTCATTACCATTGCCATTGTTTCTGCCATGATCTGGATGCTACTTGGATATTCATTGGAATTTGCATTATCCATCGCGATTTGCGTATTGGTGATTTCCTGCCCGTGTGCGCTTGGTCTGGCCACCCCCACCGCGATTATGGTTGGAACCGGTAAAGGGGCTGAAAACGGTATATTGGTCAAAAGTGGGGAAGCCTTGGAAATTGCCCATGATGTGAATACAGTCGTATTGGATAAAACCGGGACGGTGACCCAAGGCAATCCATCCGTGATTCGTTTTGATATCATGGATGGTCATACCAAGGATGAATTGGTCAATGTCGCTGCATCATTGGAATCCCATTCCAATCATCCATTGGCATTAGCCATCATGGATTATGTACAACAACAGGATCATCAGCTTTTATCTGTGGATCACTATGAAAATATCGAAGGTCAAGGGATCCAGGCGACCGTTGATCAAACCACCTATTTTGCGGGCAATGCCCGCATGATGGCATCCTATGGTTTGACCAATGCATCCGTGACTTCCTTGATGGATCAATATGCCAACGATGGTATGACCCCCATCATCATTGGTTCAACCACCGATATCATTGGTTTATTTGCCATAGCTGACCCCATCAAAGCAACCAGTGCCAATGCCATTTATCAGTTAAAACAAATGGGTGTGGAAGTCATCATGCTGACCGGCGATAATCTCAAAACCGCCACTGCCATCCAACGTCAAGTTGGTTGTGACAGTGTGATCGCTGAAGTATTGCCTGCTGATAAAGAAAACGTCATTGCCGCTAGACAACAGCAAGGCAAAGTCGTCGCGATGGTTGGTGATGGCATCAACGATGCGCCGGCATTAGCCAAGGCGGATGTGGGTATTGCCATCGGTGCCGGAACGGATGTGGCCATCGAAAGCGCGGATGTGGTATTGATGCATTCGGATTTGCTGGATGTGGTCAAAGCCATTCAATTATCCAAAGCTGTGATCCGTAATATCAAACAAAATCTGTTCTGGGCATTCTTCTATAATTCCATCGGTATCCCCGTTGCTGCCGGATTGTTCTATCTTTCCTTTGGACTGAAACTCAATCCGATGATCGGCGCTGCCGCGATGAGCTTTTCCAGCGTATTCGTGGTGACCAACGCCTTACGTTTGCGCTTTTTCAAACCGGACCTTAAACCCTATGATCCAACCAAAATATCCATTGGTTCAACCAATGCAGTGATACTTGAACATGAAACCAAAAAGGAGGAGAGTCAAACCATGGTCAAAACATTCAACGTAAAAGGCATGATGTGTCAAAACTGTGTCAAACACGTCACTAAAGCCCTGCAGGGCGTGGAAGGGGTAAGCGAAGTTTCTGTCAGTTTGGAAAACAACCAAGCCACCGTCACCTGCACGGATACGGTATTGGATCAAACCCTGATCGATGCCATCGTCGATGCCGGATACGAAGCGACCCTAGCCTGATCATTTGATGGTTCAAACCATGTAAAAACATCGCATGAAAACATGCGATGTTTTTCATCCCTCAACCTTGAATCGGATCAATGCGTTGTATAATAACGACCATAGGGGAAATTTTATGGAATATCATTTAGTCGTGGCGGACATTGACGGCACATTGGTCGATGATAACCGCCGGTTTACTGATTTTACCAAAAAAGCCATCGATGCTTTGCGTGAAAAAGGCATCTGGTTCGGCTTAGCATCCGGTCGTCCGGTCGATGAGTTGCGTCGGCTTGAAAAAACATGGGGATTTGAAAAGCCGTTTGAGATCCAGATCGGAATGAACGGAGCCGAGTTGTGGGATGGTTTGTACCAGCAAGAATACAAAGCGTTCCAATTATCACCCAAAACCATCAAAGAGATCTTTGATTATATGAAACCATTCCCGGATGCGCGACCATCCATGTATCTCAATGGAGAGATCATGACCGATCGGTATACCGATATTATCGAACGCAGCGGCAAACGTGCCCACAAAGGCATCCACTTAGTCAAAAGCGATGATGAATTCTGGGCCCAACCCAATGCCAAAGTGATGTTTCGAGTCAGCGAGGAATTGATGAAAAAAGTCGAAGCGTATATCGAAGCCAATCCACGTGATGACTTCAAGGGTTTCAAGACCCAATCGACCATGATGGAGTTTGCTGATCCACATACCTCCAAAGCGTATTCGCTGACGAAATTTGCCCAGATCCATCATATGGATATGGCCAGTATCATGACTTTCGGTGATATGACCAATGATATCGATATGCTCAAAGCAGCTGGATTTGGTGTCTGTATGGCCAATGGCAGTGATGATACCAAAGCGGTTGCCCAGGATATTACCAAATATACCAACAATGAGGATGGTTTTGCCCATTACATCATTGAACATTTCCACCTGACGGTGAATTAACTTTCGGTATTTATGAATAAAGTCGCATATCCAGCAGCTTTTGTTAATGATCAGCAAAACGATTCGGGTTATTCGGTTTATTTTCCAAACTTGCCCGGTGCTTTTCGTTGCGGTGATACGTTGGCGGATGCGATGTTGATGGCACAGGATCGTACGGGATTGTGGTTGTTTGACGAGTTGAAATGTGGACGTTCTTATCCCGAATCCTCGACGATCGAATCTGTATCGCTTGAAAGCGGACAATTTGTTCAATATATCGCAGTGGATATGGATGAATTTGTTCGAAAACATTCCCAATGCGTGGTGTGTAAAAATGTAAGCATACCGGCGCGGTTGAATCCATTTGGGGAGCGGAACACTATTCATTTTTCCAAAGTTTTGACTCGTGGGTTGGAAGAGATATTTCAGTAAACCACGGGAAATAAGCGGAGTGATCCGCTTTTTTATGATTCGCTAATGGCTTGACCATTGTTTCTGCTATTGTTGATACAGGTGATTCTATGATTTATACCATTACGTTTGCACCGGCGATGGATTATTACATGCATGTGGAAGATATCGATGGTTCGACCAGTATCCATCGTGCTCGATCCACAAAACGAATCGTGGGTGGCAAAGGCATTAATGTATCCAAAATGCTCTCAACACTGGGTGTTTCCAATACAGCCATTGTTTTTAGTGGAGGAACCATTGGAGAGTGGATCATTAAACAATTGAACCAGTTGGATCATCTACATGTCATCCCATTTGAAATCAATGGAGAGAGTCGGATCAATGTCAAGATCCGTGGTTGTCATGAATATGATATCAATGCCAGTGGATCCATGATCGATACCAGTATGCTGGAATCCTTGTTTCAATGGTTTGACCAAAATATTCAACCCGATGATGTGGTGGTGTTCAGTGGTGCATTAAGCAATGGTATGACCATGCAATGGTTGATACGATACAGCCAGTGCATCCATGATCATAAAGGGAAAGTGGTTTTGGATATTGCTTCACTTACTTTAAAGGATCTAAAGGAAATCAAAGCTGATCTGGTCAAACCCAATGAAGAAGAATTACAGCAATGGTTTGACCATCGTGATCATGATATTTTATCCATGATATCGGCAGTATTGGATTCTGGTACCAAAGCGGTTTTATTATCCTTAGGTCATCAAGGTGGCATCTATAAGGATGGTCTAAACCATACTTATCAGATTCTTCACCCTGCTTTATCCCATCCTGTCGATACTACCGCTTGCGGTGATGCCGTGCTTGCAGGCTTCTTAGCTGCTAGGCTGCATCATCTTTCATTGGAAGATTCCCTGCGACAAGCTTTTGCTTGTGGTCTGGCCAGTGCAACCGTGATCGGTTTAGCTGATGCAGATTCGATTGAATCCGTCCAACCAATGATCTCTGTTGTAGAAATGGTATGATTCGTCTTGTCTGGATTGCTGGACAATGACAAATGGTGTGTGAAATACTTCAAAGTCGTATATCGAAATTTCTTTCTATACAAATGTGTTTTGCA
>CALVGN010000023.1 GCA_944327105.1 uncultured Erysipelotrichaceae bacterium
TGAAATGTATGTGGGCAAAGCATTGAACGATTTGATCGAGCGGGATAAAGTGGTGGTCGCAACCAAGTTTCTTCCTTGTACGAATCAACAAATCGAAAATGGGATCACGGTTTCTCAACACATCGAGGATTCACTGAATGCATCGTTAAACCATTTGGGTATGGATTATGTGGATCTGTATATTTACCACATGTGGGATTATCGCAGTGATATCAAAGAGATCTTGGAAAGTTTGACGAGCCAGATCCAAAAAGGGAAGGTCCGCTATATCGGTATTTCCAATTGCTATGCGTGGCAATTGGCCAAAGCCAACGCATTGGCGGATCAATATGGTTATGCTCATTTTATTTCCGTACAAGGCCATTACAATCTGATTTTCCAAGAGGAAGAGCGAGAAATGATCCCCTATTGCAAAAGCGAATATATCGCTTTGACACCCTACAGTGCGCTAGCTGGAGGACGATTAAGCAAACATCCTGGGGAAACCAGTGATCGTTTGATCAAAGATGATTATGCTAAATTGAAATATGATCGCACCATGGATATCGATGGTCCCATCATTGCACGAGTTGAAGAATTAGCCAATCGGCATCAATGCAGTATGAGTGAGATCGCTTTGGCATGGTTATTAAGCAAAGTGGATGCCCCGGTAGTCGGTGCCACCAAATCCCATCATATCGATGGTGCAGTCCATGCAGTGAATATTCAATTGACGGATCTTGAATTGCAATATCTGGAAGAACTGTATCGACCCCATGCATTGGTCGGTGTGATGGCACAAAACAAACCGGAAACCAGCAATGAAAAACATGTATGGAGCCATGAGTGATACTTGTGGAATCAATATCGTTAGTTAGAAGGAGGAAGTCATGCTGAATTTCGAAAATACGGATCAGCAATACAACACCATTATCGAACAATTTGCATTCGATCAAGTGGCCAATGATCCAACCATAAAACTTCATGGAGATGATCACTATTTGGTCATTTTGGCCACATTGATCGGATGTAATGGTTTGACCATGTATCAAACGATACTATCCAAAGCTTTAGATGACGGCTTTGATCCTATCAAAGCCAAGGAAATGGTCTATCAGGCAACGGATTATCTTGGAATGGGTCGAATGATCGATTTTGTTGGTACGACCAATACCGTCTTTGAAACGCATCATATTTCTTTAAAATCCTATGGTCAAACCACAGTCGATGAAAATACCCGTTTACAAAAAGGGATCGATGCACAAGTCACGATTTTCGGGCAGCACATGAATACTGCATGGAAAGCCGGAACGATCAATCAATGGTTAGCCAGCAATTGTTTTGGGGATTACTATACCCGCACAGGGTTGGATCTAAGAGAAAGAGAATTGATAACGTTCTGCTTTCTGTTGGCCCAAGGGGGTTGCGAATCTCAATTGATTTCCCATGCTAAAGGGAATATGAATATGGGCAATGATGCTGAATATTTACGGAAAGTCATCCTTAATGTCGTGCCCTATATCGGTTATCCCCGCAGTCTCAATGCCATCAATGCTGTTGAACAAGCCAGTAAGTAACAATGGTCAAACCAAATTGATACCCTGCACCCTTTTGACACACTCGATATAATAAAAGGGAAAAGAAGGTAAGAACAGATGAATGTATTGATGATCAACGGTTCACCACGCATCAATGGGAATACCTCCATTGCACTGGATGAAATGAAAAAGATATTCGATGCCAATTCCATCGATTCGACAATCATTCAGATCGGCAATCAAGATATCCGCGGTTGCATTGCGTGCAATCAATGCAAACAAAGTGGCTATTGTGTCTTTGATGATGCCGTCAACCAAATCGCACGATTATTGGAAAAAGCCGATGGATTCGTGGTTGGATCACCGGTCTATTATGGCGGTGCCAATGGTACACTCATTTCATTTTTGAATCGCTTATTCTATTCCACCAAGTTTTCCAAAGCCATGAAAGTTGCCGCCAGCGTCGTGGTGGCACGACGCGGCGGCTGTTCATCGACGTTCGATGGTTTGAACAAAGTATTTGCGGATAATAATATGGTCATTGCCACGTCCTGTTATTGGAACAGTGTCCATGGTCGTGACCAGGGTGAAGCTTTCGAAGATGCAGAAGGTCTTCAAACCATGCGCATCTTAGCGACCAATATGGTATTTCTGATGAAATCCATTGCCTTAGGCAAGCAAGAATACGGCTTGCCGGAATATGAACCATTGGTCAAAACCAACTTCATTCGTTGATTGGATCAATATCGATTTATGTGTTGTACAAAAAGAATCGGTTTAGTTGTTGAAGGCGGAGGCATGAAATGTGCCTATAATGCCGCCATACTGGATGCCTTTTTGGATGAAGGCATCCATTTTGACTATTGCATCGGCGTTTCCGCTGCCAGTGGGAACATCGTTTCTTATCTTGCGAACCAACGTGGTCGAAATATCCGTTTTTTTACGGATTATACCCATTTTCCCCAATACTTCGGACTTCAAGCACTCAAGGACAGCGGGGATTTATTCAATCTTCGCTTTATTTACAATGATTTGACCAAACATGACGGGATCGATCCATTGGATTATGATGCGTTTA